>NZ_CP029488.1:2700000-3000000 GCF_003177035.1 Salinisphaera sp. LB1
CACCGCTAGCCAGCCGAGTACCGTGGCGGCGCCGAGCGCGATCACCGCGTCGGTAATCTCGGCCGAACGGCCAGGCAGGTGGGTTTCGAGCACGCTGGTGGCGAACAGCCCGGCCGCGACCAGGGCGCCGGCGACGGCATGACGCGGGCCGGCCACGGTGATGAGCCAGACCAGGCTCGAATACAAAAAAACCTTGTCGGCCAGCGCCTGGGTATTGGCGGCCATCGATCCGTGCAGAATCGAGAAGAAGGGCAGCCAGCCGAATGCATGCCCGATCGGCTGCCAGTCGAAGGGCAGCAGGCGATCGCCGACGATCACCAGGCCCAGCAGTACGGCCAGCACACCGCCGGCCCATGCCCGCTGCCGGGTCGACAATACCAGCCAGGCGGCGACGGCGACCGGCAGCGCGACGAGTTCGGACAACGACAGCCGGTTGTGGGTGATGAGGATCTTGGCCGACAACATCGCGAGCATCACGGCCACGAGCAACCAGCGGCTGCGCCGGCGCCCGGCCAGATCGCGCAGCAGGGCCGCCACCACCGTCCAGGTGACCGCGTAGGACACGACGTCGAAGCCGTGCACGCTGGGATGGATGACGACCGGCTTGATCGCCCGCCAGTAGGCGTGCAGGTCGATCGTGGGCACGTAGGGAAAAAGGCGGCAGGCGAGAAACGACAGCAGCAGCAGTGCGGCGGTCTGGCGTGCCGGTGAATTCATGTCGCCGGGCCGATCCAGCCACCGGGTCAGTGGCAGCGCCAGCAGCGCGCCGAACAGCGTACCGGCCACGTTCGCATAGACATCGGTGAGCGTGGTGACGCGGCCGGTGTCGAAGAACTGGCTGATCTCGATGCCCACACACAGCACGGTGCCCAGCCCGGTTGCCCACAGTACCTGCCGCCATGCGGGCCGTGCGTCATTCTGTGCCGCTACGCAAAACAGGCTCAGCGGGACATACAGGCCGATGTTCGCGATCAGGCCGGAAAACGGCTGATCGCGCATGTGGTCGCTGAGAAACAGTGTCCGGACCGCGGCCACCGGCGAGCCGCCGTGGAAAGCGAAGGGATAGAGCGAGCCATAGACAATGAAGATTGTCGCCGCCAGGCTGGCGTACACGAAGCGACGAGGCGAATTGAGCGACGGCATGACCGCTAGTCTAGCCTTACCGGCGAAACGCTTACGGGGCGCGAAAGCGATCAATGCCGGGCAGCACGCCACAGGCATGCGAGGACAGTTCCTCGGCCGAGCCGAAGTTGCCCGCGAGTCGATGCGTGCGCGTGGCAAGCAATACGGGGCCGGCACCGTTGACCGCGGTCAGCGCCATGCCGTAGTCGCCCATATGCTGTCGCGCATGGTCGTGGTCAGCCAACAGCCGCACAGCGCTCTCGCGCTCGAGCCGGTTGATCGAAACCCGGCGGGCGATGTAGCGATGTCCTTGCAACGGTCGCGGCAGGGCGGCCCACTGCCGGCCGATCCGGTGCGCCATGGCGGTGAGCCGCTGCTTTACCATCGGATCGATACAGGAGATATGGATGTGCAGTTGGTTCTGGGTCCGCCCGTGGGGCGAGTTCAGGGCCAGCAGGATGTCATCGTCGGGGACCCGGTGCCCGAAACGTTGGGCCATGACACCCCGGTTGCGCCATGCCTCGGCGAAATAATGGGGCGTGCCGGGCGCGAGCACGGCCGGGCTTTCGATTCCGGTCACGCGCCGGGTTGGAATCAGCAGATACTGCAGCGGCCCTACGAGATCCTTGAGCAGCGCATAGCCGCCGGCGGTATCGACGCGCGCGCAGGGGCCGGTGCCGTGATCAGCCCGGGCGGCGGGTACGCATTTGTCGTGCACGATATGCCAGAGCGCATTGGGATCGTGCGCGCAGGCGGTGCCCGCGGCGATCATGCCCAACAGGCCGATCGCGGCCAGTAGCACAAGTGCGACTCGTGGGCGTGAAGGGCGCATGACGTTCGACGGCGGTTCGAGGTGACCGAGCTTAGCGCAAGTGCCATTGGTGTAGCACGGGATGCGTACGCGCCATGTTGCGTGCATCATGCACTCAGTTGCTCCGGGCCTGGAGGCCGGGCATGGCTTTGACGGTTGGTCGGCCTTGCAGGCAGGGGCTGCCGCTGATTCCGGACCCTCGAGTGCGCTGGCGTGCCTCGGCGTCTGTCTTGACTCGAGTCGCTCACGGCCGCCCGGGCGATCGGCGTCGCCGCGATCTTGCTATCGAATCGAACCATCCAATGGAGTGACCATGGAATACCGCACACTGGGTCTGACCGACCTCAAGACCGCCCCGCTGATTTTCGGCGGTAACGTGTTCGGCTGGACGCTGAACGAAAAAGACAGCTTCGACATGATCGATGCCTGGCTGGATGCGGGCTTCAACATGATCGATACCGCCGACGTCTACTCGAAGTGGGCCGAGGGCCACGCCGGCGGGGAATCGGAAAGCCTGCTGGGGCGTTATTTCGCCGAACGCGGCAATCGCGATCGCATCGTGCTGGCGAGCAAGGTGGGCATGGAGATGCCCGGTCAGGGCCAGGGGCTGTCGCGCGACTGGATCACCACCGCGATCGAGAACTCGCTGCGGCGCCTGAATACCGATTATCTCGATCTGTACTTCGCCCATACCCACGACGACAGCACGCCGATCCACGAAACCATGGCGGCTTTCGATCGGTTGATCGCCGACGGCAAGGTTCGCAACATCGGGGCATCCAATTACGATGGCTCGCGCCTGGTGTCGGCGCTGGGCGCGGCCCGCGATCTGGAGGTGCCGCGCTATGAAGTGCTGCAGCCGTTCTACAACCTCTACGACCGCTTCGACTTCGAGAATGATCTGGCCGAGATCTGCCGCGAGCACCAGCTCGGTGTGACCCCGTACTTCGCGCTGGCCAGCGGTTTCCTGACCGGCAAGTACCGCAGCCGCGCCGACGCCGAAGGCCGTGCGCGGGCACCGTTCGTGGACAAATACTTCGACGCGCGCGGCATGCGCATTCTCGATGCGCTGGACGCAGTGGCTGCGCGCTACGAGACCACGCCGGCCGCGATCTCGCTGGCCTGGCTGATCCAGCGGCCGAGCGTGACCGCGCCGATCGTGTCCGCGACGTCGATGTCCCAGTTCGACCAGCTGGTCGCCGCGACCTCGATCACCCTCGACGAACAGGCCCTCGCCGCGCTGGATGAAGCGAGCGCCACCGCGCCCGAAGAACGCGAATAATCAACCCACGGCCGGTCGCGTCGCGCCCACGGCGCGGCCAGCTATCCATCCGTCAATGCTCAGGAGGACGAGATGAGCGATTTCAAGCATTCCGGACCACGCCTGGACCGCATGGGATTCGGCGGCGCGCCATTAGGCGATATGTTCGCCCATTCCGACGACGACCGCGCCCGCGAGACCCTGGCCACTGCCTGGGATCATGGTATCCGGTATTACGATACGGCCCCGCATTACGGCGCCGGCCTGTCGGAGCAGCGCTTCGGCTCGTTCCTGGCGCGCCGGCCGCGTTCCGAGTACGTGTTGTCGACCAAGGTCGGGCGTGTGCTGGAGCCCGCCGACGCGCCCGAGGCCACCGGCCCGTTCGTGGGCGGACTGTATTTCAAGCGCCGCATGGATTATTCCTACGACGGCGCCAGGCAGGCCGTGCACGACAGCCTCCAGCGCCTGGGCGTGGGCTATCTGGATATCGTCTATATCCACGACCTGTCGCCGGACGCGCTCGGCGACGCCTGGACCGAGCATTTCGCCACCGCGATGTCGGGCGCGGCGGTCGCGCTCACGGAAATGCGCGACCAGGGCCTCATCCATGGCTGGGGCCTGGGCGTGAATACCATCGAGCCGTGTCTGCGCACGCTCGACGAAGCGGACCCGGATATCTTTCTGCTGGCCACCCAGTACCATCTGTTGAACACGGCCGGTGCCGACGCGCTGTTTCCGCGCTGTCTGGAGCGGGATGTCAGCGTGGTAGTCGGGGCGCCGTTCGGCTCGGGATTGCTCGCCGGCGGCGATCACTATCTGTACGAAAAGGCCGCCGCCGAGCCGGTCCGCATTCGCGATCGTATGGCCGAGATCTGTGCGGCGCACAATGTCGACCTGAAGGCCGCCGCGCTGCAGTTCGCGGCCGCGCACCCGGCGGTGGATTCGATCATCCCGGGCGCGAGCAAGCCCGAACGCATTCCCCAGAACAAGACGTTGTTCGAGACCGATATTCCGGCCGAGCTCTGGGCCGAGTTCAAGCGCGAGGGGTTGTTGCCGGAATCGGCGCACGTGCCGGACTAGGGCGTCCGCGTCCGCGCCTATCGGGATAGGCTCCAAGACCGCTTTTAGCGTCTTGGATGCCACCCACCGAGCCGGCCCGATCAGCCCGATCGGGCCGCTTTTTTTGGACCGGCGGGGTGCTGGCGATGGAACGGGCGGGCTATAGTGCCCCCATCATTCAGATCATGATCGGTTTCATGCACAAGGAATTTCGGCGCTGTCTTCGGCTCATCTGCGCCGCGGGGGTTGTGGCTGTTGCGCTTGTTGGCAGCGGGGTCGCCGGCGCCGCCAGCACGAATGCTTCCGGCATTGCCGCCAGTGCGCTGGACGTCACCGCGCCGCCCACCACGCGGGCCGCCCTGGCAAAAGCCAAACCGGTGACCGCCCAGCACGCGATGGTGGTGACCGCACAGCATCTGGCCACGCGCGTCGGCGTGAAGGTGCTCGCCGACGGCGGCAATGCGGTCGATGCCGCCGTGGCCGTGGGCTATGCACTGGCCGTGGTGCATCCCTGCTGCGGCAACATCGGCGGCGGCGGTTTCATGGTACTGCATCTGGCCGGCTCGACCGATCACCCGGCCCGGAATCTGTTCCTCGATTTCCGCGAGAAAGCGCCCGAAAAAGCGACGCCCACGCTGTTCCAGGATGCCGACGGCAACGTGGTCAAGGGCCGCAGCACGAAGACCTATCTCGGCACCGGCGTGCCCGGCACCGTGATGGGGCTGGAACAGGCCCGCCGTCGTTTCGGTACGATGAGCCGGAAGCGCCTGATGGCGCCGGCGATCAAGCTGGCGCGCCAGGGCTTTACGCTCGACCAGGGCGACGTCAATATCCTGCACGAACGCAGCGACGATTTCGCCGACCAGCCCAACGTGGCGAAGATATTCCTGAACCATGGCCAGCCCTATCAGGTGGGCGATACGCTCAAGCAGCCCCAACTGGCGCACACGTTGTCGCTGATCTCGAAGCGCGGCACGAAAGCCTTCTACCAGGGCCCCATAGCGAAGGCGGTGGTCAAGGCCAGCAAGGCCCATGGCGGTATCCTCACCATGCAGGATTTTGCCGATTACACCGCCCCCTGGGGCAAGCCGGTCACCTGTGGCTACGAGGGCTACACCGTGGTTTCAACGCCGCCGCCAAGCTCGGGCGGCACCACGATCTGCGAGATTCTCGGCATCCTGGATCCGTTGCCGCTGAAAAAATGGGGCTATGGCTCGGTCAAGACCTCGCATTACCTGATCGAGGCCGAGCGGCGTGCCTTCGCCGACCGCAATACCTATCTCGGCGATCCGGCGTTCGTCGACAACCCGATCGGCAAGCTGCTGTCCGCCGATCACCTGAATCGTCTACGCGGCGACATCGACCCGGACAAGGCGACGCCGTCGTCACGGATCCACGGCAGCCTTGGCCCGCGCGAGGGCCAGCACACCACGCAGTACTCGGTGGTCGATGCCAAGGGCAATGCGGTGAGCGTGACCTATACCATCAATTATCTGTTCGGCAACGGTCATATCGCCGGCAACACCGGATTCTTCCTCAACAACGAAATGGACGACTTCACCGCCAAGCCCGGCGTGCCCAACTCCTTTGGCCTGGTGCAGGGCAAGGCGAATCAGATCGAGGGCGGCAAGCGGCCGTTGTCGTCCATGTCGCCGTCGCTGGTGCTCAACAACGGCGATCTGTTCATGGTGACCGGCAGCCCCGGCGGTTCGACCATCATCTCGACCACGCTCGAGAGCATGCTCAACGTGATCGATTTCGGCATGAACATCCAGCAGGCGGTCGACGCGCCGCGAATCCACAATCAGTGGTTGCCGGATCACACCAAGGTCGAGCCGGGCTATCTGACCGATGCGGTGAAACAGAAACTGGAAGCGATGGGGCACAGCTTCGACGTGGTGCGCTCCTGGGGCGCCGACGAGGCGATCCGGCGACGTCCGGACGGCGCGCTCGAAGGCGCCAACGATCGCCGGCGTCCGGCGGGCCTGGCGGCGGGGTACTGATCCGGCGCGTGTCGCCCGGCAGGCCGGCGGTGCTCGGCCACGGCCGTTGGGGCCGTGGCCGGGCTCACCACATCAGGTCGTCGGGGACTTCATATCCGGCGTAGGGATCGTCCGGATCGGTCGGGCGCTTGTCGGCTTCGGTGATGCGCGATACCGCCTTCGGGACCAGCGCCTCCAGGCGCTCGGCGGTCTCGACGTCGACCAGTGAGGTCTGCCCGTCATAGCGCACGATGGCCAGTCGGCCGTCGGCCAGCCGCCGACGCTGGTCGCGGCTGACCGGCAGGCGGCGGATCTTGCCCTTGACGGTATAGCTGTAGGGCGGCTCGTCGGCTTCCGGCGCCTCGATGGCGATGCGGTTCTCGTTGATGATCTGGATCACCTGGCGCTTGCGCTCGCGCTGCTGACGTTCGGCGTTGGCCGCTTCCGCGCGCTTGCGGTCGGCTTCGCGCTTCGCGGCGGCCGCGGCCTCGACTTCCTGCGACAGCTTGCGCTGTTCCTCATCGCCGGTATGGCCCGCCCGGCGTGCCGCCTTGTTGCGGCGCGCCTTGTCGTGGCGTGCCTTCTTGGCCTGTTTCGGCTTGGCGATACCGGCCTTGAGCAGCTGGTCCTGTAGCGACTGACCCATGGTGATGCGTCGATTGCGGTAGATCGGGGGACTATTCTAGGGCCTGTGGCCGTTTCGTACACGTGCCGCGTTGGAGACCGCAAATCCGTCGAGACAAGGCGCGCGTCGCAGGTCGTGGCGAGCCACGATCAAGACGCGCAACGCCGTATCGGCGGATTTGCGGCCCAACCCTTCGGGACAAGCGCTGTTTTGCGGCAATCCAGCGTTGTAGCTCTCTCACGTAGAACGACTACGCTACGTTCGCTACGCCTCGTCTTGCCGCAAAACAGCGCTTGGCGCGGACGCGGACGAAACGGCGACAGGCCCTAGGCCTGTGGCCGTTTCGTACGAGGCCGCTACCAGTCGATGTCGCAGCAAAGGACCTGCGTCGGCGGGTTGCCGCGCGCGATCGAGAGCGTGACACACATGTAGGCGCCCGTGCTCGACAAATAGGGGCGCGAGGTCTGCAGGCGGTACGGTTCGGCCATGGCGGCGCGGAAATACTGGCGTCGATACCAGGTGCCGCCCGAGGTGTCGGTGATCGGACCGGCATGGAAGATGCGGCGGGTACGCAACGAACGGCCGTCGACATGCATGGTCTGTTCGCCGCGCTCGTTGAGAATATAAAAGCGCGCGGCGCGCGCCAGGGTCATCAGCTGGCGCGCGGCGGCATGCGGTGCCTCGCCGCGGCCGATGCGCTCGACGGCGTCGCGGAAGGCCTCGGCGTAGGGCGCAATGCGATCCGCCTCGATGCGCTCCTCGATCGTGGTCGTGGTCTCGAAATGACGGGTGATATCGCTGAGTATCGGCAGGCCGTCGATCTCGAGGTGATTAATTTCGCGCGACGGCCGCGCGAAGTAGAAGCCCTGGACAAAGTCGATATCGGCATCCATGGCGAGCAGTGCCTGCTCATGCGTCTCGATACCTTCGGCTAGTACCAGGGAGCCGGCTTCGTGAATCAGCGACACGAGGTTGGGCAGCATCTGCCGCAGCCGGCCGGTGCGGTGTTGTTCGGCTTCCACGATCAGGCTGCGGTCGAGCTTGATGATGTCGGGCGCGAGCCGCCAGATACGGTCGAAATTGGAATGGCCGGTGCCGAAGTCGTCGAGGGCGACCAGCGCGCCGATGGAGCGGAAATAGTCGACGGCGGCGAACAGCTGCGGCTCGTCGTCGATCGCGCCCTCCACGATCTCGATGACCAGACGCTGCGGCGGTACGCCGGCCTCGCGCAACGCCCTCGTGAGCGTTCCGTCATGATACCAGCGGTCGGCGATGGTGCTGGGGTCCAGGTTGAGGAAAAGCCAGCGTTCTTCCGGCGCCTGGGCCGAGAAGTTGCGGATGTGCAGGCTTTGGCAGAGCGTATCCAGCAGGCGAATGTCGCCGCGCTCGGCGGCTTCCCGCATGACATCGGCGGGTGCATGCGCGTGGTTGTCGACATCCGTCGAGCGCAGTAGCGATTCGAAGCCGACGCTGCGTCGGTGGCACAGGCTCAGAATGGGCTGGAAGACGCTGTGTAGCTGGTAACCGTTGTACTGCGCCGTGATCGCGTTCATGGCAGCTGCGGCGCCCGCCACTGGCGCCCGGCCGGAGCACGGCTCGATACGCGCAAGTGCGCGTGTCGGCCTGGCGGTCCGGCCCGGTGGCGACAAGGCGAAGGCGAAAGCGGATCGGTCATGGCTCGTCTCGGTAGACCAGGCCGGCGATTGTCCCGGTCACGCCGCTCATCGGGCCTCGTGGGTGGGCTGGGGTATCGATGGCGTGCACGTCTTGTCGCGTATTGTCACGGACTGTTAATGAAGGATACGCGCAAGATCGGGGCGAATCGAGCATTTCGTACGTCATCTTGATTCGGTTGCGAACGCCGCTATCTTGAGCATGAGTGTTCGGGTTGCTTGTTTGAAAGAGGGTGCTAGAAATGAATGCGTTGCGCACGACCATTCTGCTGGCCGGCCTGACCGCGTTGCTGGTTCTAGTCGGGGGCGCGCTCGGCGGCCGTGGTGGCATGGTGCTTGCCCTGGTGATCGCGGCGGCGATGAACTTCGGCAGCTACTGGTTTTCCGATCGCATGGTGCTGAAGATGCACGGCGCCCGCGAAGCCTCGGCCGCGGAGGTGCCCGAGCTGTATAACGTGGTGCGCGAGTTGGCCCAGAGCGCCCATCTGCCCATGCCGCGCGTCTACGTGATGGAATCCGATACGCCCAACGCCTTTGCCACCGGTCGCAGTCCGTCGCATGCAGCGGTGGCCGCAACCACCGGCCTGCTGCGGATCATGAACCGCGATGAGTTGCGTGGTGTGCTCGCCCACGAGCTGGCGCATGTCCGCCATCGCGATACGCTCATCAGTGCCGTCGCCGCCACTTTCGCGGGCGCAATCACCATGATCGCGAACATGGCGCAGTGGGCGATGCTGTTCGGCGGTTTCCGCGGCAGCGACGATCGCGAAGGCGCGGGCGGCATGATCGGCGCCTTGGCGACGATCATACTGGCGCCGCTGGCCGCCGCCCTGATCCAGATGGCCGTGTCGCGGTCGCGCGAGTTCGCGGCCGACAAGGGCGGCGCCGAAATTTCGGGCAGCCCGATGGGGCTGGCCAACGCGCTGCGCAAGCTCGAGCAGGCCAATGAGCAGCACCCGATGTCGTCGGCCGAGCGCAATCCGGGCACGGCGCACCTGTTCATCGTCAACCCGTTGGCGGGCGTGAACATCGGCAAATTGTTCTCGACCCATCCGCCGACCGAGGAGCGCATCCAGCGGCTGGAAGCGATGTCCGGGCGCGCCCGGATGTAGTAGCCGCCGGTGCCGGACGAAAAGAGGCCGCCGATCAGCCCGGCGGCCTTTTTCGTGCGACGGGCCCTAATGCCCGGTAATGTAATGCTCGAGTTGCTCGATCATGAATTCCTTGTCGGCGATCACCCCTTTGACCAGGTCGCCGATGGAGACCAGCCCCACGAGCTTGTCGTTGTCCATGACCGGCAGATGCCGGAAACGCTTGTCGGTCATCAGCGCCAGGCATTGCTCGATTTCGGTGGAGGGGGCGATATAGGCCACACGCTGGGTCATCACGTCCTGCACCGGGGTCTGTTTCGATGACCGGTTCTCCAGTACGAGCTTGCGGGCATAGTCGCGTTCGGACAGCAGACCGACGAGGCGGCCGGCGTCCATCACCAGCACGGCCCCAATGTTCTTGTCCGCCATCAGCTGCAGCGCATCGTATACCGAATCATCCGGCGCCACCGTCCAGATATCCGATGGCTTGTCACGAAGTAAATCGTTGATGGTTGTCATGGCTGATCTCCTCCCTAAATCGTGGAATCAGGATCGTACCGTGTTCGCGTTCCCGATAACGAGTGGTGCGGCGCGGGCATCGCAAAAAATAGCCCGGCTTGAGAAGCCGGGCCATTGCGTTCGGAACGGGCGGACCTAACCATTGTTGACGGTCTTGGGTTTTTTGGGTTTCTCGCTATTCATCCGGGCCTGTTGCGTGGGTGTCAGCAGATTCTGATGCTTCCAGCTGATGCCCATGATCGATGACTTGTCGTAGTGAGAAAAGCCGTAGACCGGCCCGACGACATCCTGCATATCGCCGGTCTTGGCGTTATAGAACGCAATGCCGAATTTGGCCACGCCGGTGCGGCGCGCTTTCTTGTAGAAGGCGATCTCTGGCGTGCTCACCGTCCCGGTCAGCGGGATCGGGATCGGAATGCTGGGAATGCCGAGCATGGTGTTGGCCTGATCGATCGACAACGCGCCGTTGCTCACCAGCGCGATCGTGTCTGCCTTGTCGGCCGAACCGACGAGCTTGTAGCCATCGGCCAGCAGTTGCGACTGGATCTGCGCGATGGCGTATTTCGTCTTGTATTCGGCGTCGTCCGTGAACTCGCTGGAATCCACATAGATCGCGTTGCCGCGGGGCACGTTGGGCTTGATCTGGGCGCTGGCGCGATCGGCCGCGGTGGACAGCATGAGCTGCTCGCGAGCCGTTTGCGTCGGCTGGGTCTCGCGCACGGTCGTGCAGCCGGCCACGGTCAGGCACGCACCCACGATAGTCCCCGTGACCAGGATCCTTTTCGGCATTGAATTCATATTGGGAGCTATTAATTCGACGGGCTATCGACCGTACCAGAGCGGTGTGTCCAAAGCGAAAACGGGCGTCGAATCCGTGCCTTATGCGCGCGCATCCCGAAGGCGCCGGCGGGCATGAAAAAGGCCGGCGCCCGGCGAAGCGAGCGTCGGCCCTGGATCGGCCGCAAGCCGGCCGGTTGCTGACCGGGCTATTTCCGGTTCGCGGCGACCATCGCGATGGTCTGGTTGAGCGTGGCGCTCGGGCGCATCACTTCGGTGGCAAGCTGCGGATCCACGAAGTAATAGCCGTTGAGGTCGACCGGTTCGCCCTGAACCGCGTTCAGTTCCTCGACGATCTGGTCCTCGTTGGCTTCAAGCGCATCCGCCAGTTCGGCGAACGTCCCGGCGAGCTCGGCATCGGCCTTCTGGTCGGCGATCGCCCGGGCCCAGAACATGGCCAGGTAGAAATGGCTGCCGCGGTTGTCGAGTTCGCCGACCTTGCGCGAGGGCGACTTGTTCTCCGACAGGAAGCGGCTGGTGGCCTGGTCCAGCGCCTCGGCCATGACCTTGGCGCGTTCGTTGTCGAAGGTCTTGCCGAGATGCTCGAGCGAGGCGGCCAGGGCGAGGAATTCGCCCAGCGAATCCCAGCGCAGGTGATTCTCCCGCTGAAGCTGGCGCACATGCTTGGGCGCCGAGCCGCCGGCCCCGGTCTCGAACAGCCCGCCACCGGCCATCAGCGGCACGACCGACAGCATCTTGGCGCTGGTGCCCAGCTCCATGATCGGGAACAGGTCGGTGAGGTAGTCGCGCAGCACATTGCCGGTCACCGAGATCGTGTCCCGGCCGGCGCGTACGCGTTCCAGCGTGTGGTTCATGGCCTCGACCGGTGCCATGATCCGGATGTCCAGGCCCTCGGTGTCGTGCTCGGGCAGATACTGCTTCACCTTGGCGATGATCTGGGCGTCGTGGGCACGGTTCTCGTCCAGCCAGAATATGGCCGGCATGCCCGAATCGCGAGCGCGGGTGACCGCCAGCTTGACCCAGTCGGCGATCGCCGCGTCCTTGGCCAGGCACATGCGCCAGATATCGCCGGCATCGACTTCGTGCTCGAAGACCACGTTGCCGGCGCTGTTGGTCACGCGGACGGTGCCGTCGGCCGGGACCTGGAAGGTCTTGTCGTGCGAGCCGTATTCCTCGGCCTTCTGCGCCATCAGGCCGACATTGGGTACGGTGCCCATGGTGGTCGGATCGAAGGCGCCGTTTTTCTTGCAGTCCTCGACCACGGCGGCATAGATGCCGGCATAGCAGCGGTCCGGAATCAGCGCCTTGGCTTCGTGCTGGTCGTCGTCGGCGCCCCACATCATGCCGGAGTCGCGAATCATGGCCGGCATCGAGGCATCGATGATGATGTCGTTGGGCCAGTGCAGCACCGAGATGCCGCGGTGTGAATCCACCATCGCCAGCGGCGCCGATTCCTCGTTGACCTTCGCGATCTCGGATTCGATCGCCGACAGCTTGTCGTCGGGCAGCTGCTGGATGTTCTTGTACAGATCGCCCAGGCCGGAGCGCGGGTCGAAGCCGACCTCGTGCAGCGTGTCGCCGAACTTGTCCATCACGTCCTTGTAGAACTGGGTGACCACCCAGCCGAACATGATCGGGTCGGAGACCTTCATCATCGTGGCCTTGAGATGCACCGAGAACAACAGGTTCTTGGCCTTGGCATCGGCGATCTCGCGATCGATGAACGCGCGAAACGGTTCGGCATGCATGGCCGCGGCATCGACCACTTCACCCGCGGTCACGGCGATGTCCTTCTTGAGGACCCGCGCATCGCCGGATTTCGGGTGCAGGGTGACCGTGAGCTTGTCGACGGCGTCGAACGTGGCCGACTTTTCGGTGGCGTAGAAATCGCCGTCGTCCATATGCGCAACTTCGGCCTTGTTGTCCGGCTCCCAGGCGCCCATGCGATGCGGGTACTTGCGCGCATAATCCTTGACCGAGGCCGGCGCGCGGCGGTCCGAGTTGCCCTGGCGCAGCACCGGGTTCACGGCACTGCCCTTGACCTTCTCGTAGCGCTCGGCGATCTCTTTTTCCGCGTCCGTTTCCGGTTCTTCCGGATAGTCGGGCAACGCGTAGCCGGCGTTCTGCAGCTCGGCGATCGCTTCCTTGAGCTGCGGCACCGAGGCGCTGATGTTGGGCAGCTTGATGATGTTGGCCGACGGATTGGCTGTCATCTCGCCCAGCTCGGCCAGGTCGTCGGCGGCCTTCTGCTCGTCGGTCAGATAATCCGGAAAGTGGGCGATGATGCGCGCGGCCAGCGAGATGTCGCGGGTCTCGACGCGGATGCCGGCCGAATCGGTATAGGCATCGATGATCGGCAGCAGCGAATGCGTGGCCAGGGCCGGGGCTTCGTCGGTGAGCGTGTAGATGATCTTCGGCGTGTCGGACATCGTCGCGTTTCAACCTCGCAGAGCTTGTGTGTCATCCCGTGGGGATGGAAATGTTGATAGCTTGTCGCAAGCCGGGTCGGCGCTGTACGCCGCCGGCGAATGACCTTTCTCATTAAAGGCCGGGTGTTTCGTTGTACGGGTCAGCCGAACCGCCCCGGGGCCGCCGGCCACCGAGATGGTTGGCCTGTGCAGCTATTGTACGGCACGTCCGCCGGGCCTTGGCCCTCGGGGCGGCCGCGCGCTGCGTTATCCAGGGGCGCTATTCTAGCGCGTCATCGGTCTCGACGCTGATCGCGCGGGCGCGGCGCCGGCTGCTCGCTCGGGCGCCTGCCGTATTGCTGGCCTGTCGGGCCGCGAGGCAGGGCGTGCGTGAGCCGCGTCGGACGCCGGGCAAGCGCGTCCCGCGGGCGCGCCCGACGCCGCCCGATCGCGCGTTCGCGCGTTCGCGCCATTGAGGGCGGGCGCAAGCCGAACAAGACTGGTGCCGTACGACGCGCCCGCAGAATGGGGCGGGGCCCGGTTCGCGAAAACGTACCGGCGCCGTCGCGGCGTGGCGGGCGGCCGATTTCCGTTGTTTTATCGTGGGACCGATTCCGGCGCGAATGCGTCGCAAAGCGTGCCTAAATTATTATTTAAGACTTTAGTATTAGGCTCGGGGCGTGTATTCTACGTTTCGATTCCCTTGGCCCGTGTCGGGCTTTTTCCCTTCGATTTCGCTTATGCCGAACAGAGTGCTTCAAGTGCTGGTGTTCGTGGCGCTGGCGACCGGTGGTTTTGCGATCGGCACGACCGAGTTCGGAACCATGAGCCTGCTGCCGCTGATCCAGCGCGCATTCACTGTGGACGAATCGACCGCCAGCCATATCATCAGTGCTTATGCGCTGGGTGTGGTGGTCGGGGCGCCGATCATCACCGTGCTGTCCGCCCGGATTTCGCGCAAGCCGCTGCTCATCGGGCTGATGGCCGTGTTCGCCGTGGGCAACGGCCTGAGCGCGCTGGCGCCGAGTTATCACTGGCTGATCCTGTTTCGTTTTGTCAGCGGTCTGCCGCATGGCGCTTACTTCGGCCTGGCCTCGTTGATGGCGGCCTCCGTGGTCCGGCCGCATCGCCGGACCCAGGCGGTGGGCTACGTCATGCTCGGGCTGACGCTGGCGACGATTCTCGGCGTGCCGGCGGCGACCTGGCTGGCGTCGCTGGCGGGTTGGCGTGCCGGTTACTGGACGGTAACCGCGATCGCCATCGCGGCCGGGGTGCTGATCGCCATCTTCGCGCCGTATCAGGGCGCGCACAGCGATGCGCACCCGCTGCGCGAGCTGACCGCGCTGGCCCGGCCCAATGTCTGGTTGACGCTGTCGATCGGCGGCATTGGTTTCGGCGGCGTGTTCGCGGTGTATACCTATCTGACGACCACGCTCACGCACGTCACCCACATGTCGAGCGCGCTCGCCCCGGTGGTGCTCGCCGTGTTCGGGGTGGGCATGACCATGGGCAACATGATCGTGCCGCGCTTTGCCGATCGGGCACAAATGCCCACGGCAGGCGCGATGCTGGTCTGGAGCCTGGTTGCGCTGCTGGCCTTCCCGCTGGCCAGCAATGACGGTATCGCAGTCACCATCGACGTGTTCTGCATCGGCTTTGGCGTGTCGCTGGCGGCTATTCTGCAAACCCGGCTGATGGATGTGGCCGGTGATGCGCAGAATCTGGCGGCGGCGCTGAACCACGTGGCGTTCAACTTCGCCAACGCGCTCGGCCCGTTCCTGGCCGGGCTGGTCATCGCCTTCGGTTTCAGTGCCGAGATCGCCGGCTATGTCGGCGCCGGTCTGGCTGTCGCCGGCCTGGCCATGTGGGGGCTGACGTGGCATTACGATCATCGCGTCGGCCATGTGCCGAACGCGGTGTCGTAGGTCGCGACTGCCGTCGTTTCAGTCGGCCCCGCGCCGGCGGACGCCTGGGCTGGCCGGTTCGGGCCGCAACGCCGGGTCGCGACAGGTGGCGATCGCTCCCGCAAGGCGGGCGGCAGACGTCGGCGACCTCCTGCGCTACGCTGCGCCGTCCGGTAGCCGACGAATCGGCACGTCGCAGCGAACAGGGAGAGCCGCACGACATGAGCGAGATCATTTCCATCCAGAGCCATGTCGCCTATGGCTACGTCGGCAACCGGGCCGCCGTATTCCCGTTGCAGCGGCTCGGATGGGACGTCACGGCCGTGAACACGGTGCAGTTCTCGAATCACACCGGCTACGGCCGTTTCACCGGCGAGGTGTTCTCGGCCGCGCACATTCGCGAGGTGGTCGATGGCATCGAGGCGCTGACAGGCTTTGCCGGTGTGCGGGCACTGCTGACCGGCTACATGGGTGATCAGGCCACCGGGGCGGCGGTGCTCGATGCGCTGGCGCGGCTGCGGGCCGCGCATCCGCAGGCGCTGTATTGCTGCGATCCGGTGATGGGCGATACGGGCCGCGGTTTTTTCGTGCGCGATGGCCTGCCGCAATGGATGCGCGATCACGCGCTGCCGGCGGCCGACATCGTCACGCCCAACCAGTTTGAACTGGCCTGGCTGGCCGATCGCGACATCACCACCCGCGACGACGCGGTGACCGCGGCGGCGGCGCTGCGCAGGCGCGGGCCGAGGGTGGTGCTGGTCACGTCGCTGGTGGTCGACGACAGTCAGGCCGACCGCATCGCCATGCTGGTGGACACGGCCGACGGCAGTTGGCGGGTTTCCACACCGCTGATCCACTTCGATCCCCCGCCCAACGGCGCCGGCGACTTCACCGCCGCCGTGTTTCTGGCGGGCTGTCTCGAGCTGGGGCTGGGCGGCGACGGCCCGGCCCGCGCTCTGGCTCGCACGGCGGCGGCCGTGCGTATCCTGTTCGAGGCCACCCAGGCAGCCGGTGGTCGCGAACTGGCGCTGATCTCGGCCCAGAACGAGATCGCGGCGGCCTCCGGCGATACGGTAGCGATCGAGCGGCTGCGCTGAGGTTACAACGCGCTTGCCGGCGCGAGTCCGAAGCGCGCCAGGCCGGGGATCAGCGCGGTGCAGGCGGCGGCGTCGCCCGTCGTCACCGTCACGCCGGCGGGTGCATGCGCCGGCCAGTCCTGATGCGTGAGCAGCGCAGCACAGCGCCGGGCAATGCCTTCGGCGCCGTCGACGAATTGCATCGCGGCGGGCGCTGCGCGCCGCAGCGCATCCCCGGCCAGGGGGAAATGCGTACAGGCGAGCACGACGGTGTCGATGGCGTCGCCGCCCGGTTGAGCGAGTAGGCCGGCTAGCGCGTGGCGTGGCGCCTCGGGGTCGGCGGCCATCTCGTCGCGCAGCATCGATTCCACGTAGTCGACCAGGGCCGGGGCGCCGTGGCGCAACACGCGGCAGTCGCCGGCAAAGCGTTGCGCCAGATCGTCGACGTAGGCCTGGCGTACGGTGGCGCGCGTGCCGAGCACGCCGATCACGCGGCTGGATGAGCGTTCGGCGGCCGGCTTGATGGCCGGCACCGTGCCCACCACCGGGGTCGCGAGCACGTCGCGGACCGCGGCCAGCGCGATGGTGGAAGCCGTATTACAGGCGATCACCACAAGACAGGGGCGATAGCGCTCCACCAGCCGGCCGAGCAGGGCCGGAACGCGGGCGGTGAGTTCGGCCTCGTCGCGTTGGCCGTAGGGGTAGCCGGCGCTGTCCATGGCATACACCAGCGGCGCCCGCGGCAGCCGGGCCCGAACCGCGGCGAGCACCGACAGGCCGCCCACACCGGAGTCGAAGATCAGGATCGGGGCATGGGCGAAAATGCGACCGGACACGATGGGGACGACGGTATGCAGAAAAACCAAGGGTGGTATTGTCGCGGCCGAGGGCCGGTTTCGCCACCGCCCGGGCGATGGCGATACCCGCACACATCGGCCCGGCCAGCGAAGCCGGGCCCGCGGTTCGGCGCGAACCGAACCGTTTACTGGTTTGCCACAACCCGAAAACCATAATGTCGAACGATGATCGCCACGCGGAGGAGACCGAATCGGAGCGCCGCGCGCGGCATCAGCGCGTTCGGCTGCAGAGGCTCGGGTTGTCCTGTCTGTCTTATGCGCTGCAGATCGCGCTGGCTGCGGTGCTCAGTCTGCTGGGCGCGGTTTCGCCGCAGTTCGTGGCCGGCTATGCCATCGCTCAGTGCGTGATCGTGGTGACGTTCTACGTGGCGTTTCGCACCGGCCTGAACCTGCGCTCGCGCGAACCGAATCTGACACTGCCCCAGGTGTTGATACCTGCATTACCCGGCCTCGTCCTTCTCTACCAGCTCAATTCGGCCGAGGCGCAGGCGGCCCTGGTGCTGACGACGGTCGTGCCTCTGCTTTACGGCACACTCGATCTGAGCATGGGCCGATTCATCGTCGCGGCCGTGGTTTACTCGACCGGTTATCTCGTGGTGCTGTTCTGCCACGGTCTGTTGCACACGGAAGACGGCTTGTTCTTCCATAACTGGATGTTGCTGGCCTCGCTGGTCATCGTCATGCCGCAGATCGTGCTTCTGAGCGCGCTCATCAACCGGATGCGCCGAACCCTGCGCGAACGCAACCATGAGATCCGCGAAGCCATGGCCCGGATTTCGGTCATGGCCGTACGCGATCACCTGACCGGGTTGTACAACCGTCGCTGGCTCATGGAAGTGCTTGAGCGCGAGCGTGTTCGTTGCCAACGCGCGCCCTATGTATTCTGCGTCGGCGTGATCGACATCGACCACTTCAAGCGCATCAACGATACACACGGCCACGCCGTGGGCGACGAAGTACTCAAGCGGCTCGGCCGGAACATGGTCGAAGAGGTGCGTGAGATCGACAGCTTCGGCCGGTTCGGAGGCGAGGAGTTTCTGTGGATCGTCCCGGGCACCGATCTTGAGTGTGCGCTGAAGGCGGCGGAACGATTGCGCCGGCGCGCTGCCGAGCTGGTGTTCACCGGCGAGGGCGGGACGCAGTTCTCGGTCACGCTCTCGATCGGGCTGGCGCAGAACGACAGCGAACGACGTCTGCCGAACGACACCTTGTTGCGCTCGGCCGACGAAGCGCTATACGACGCCAAGGAAGGCGGCCGTAATCGTATCGTGGCGGCGCCGCGCGACGCGCCGGTGCACCCGGTCACGCGTCCGCGGATACGCGAGCGCCGGGGCGAGGGTCAAAATTAATCGATCTCTGCCAGCAGGGCCTGCGCCGGGTGCCGGGCGGTTTCTCCCTTGAGACGCGCGATCTGGCTGCGACAGCTGTAGCCGGGCACCAGGGGTTGCGCCGCGCCGCGAGATAGCGCGCCCGTCCAGGACAGCTCGAAGACGGTTTGCGATGTCTGGCGATGGCGCGCTTCGTGGCCGTAGGCGCCGCTCATGCCGCAGCAGCCGACGTTGCCGGTTTCCAGCGATAGCCCGAAGTAGGCGAAGGCATCACGCCAGGCACGGGTGCTCCCCGAGGACGCTGTCTGGGCCGTGCAATGGTTGAGCAGGCGATAGCCCGGTGACGATCCGGCCGTTGGCGCTGGCGCGCGTGTAGCGAGCGCCGAGGCCAGCCATTGCTCGAACAGTTGTACCGGCAGTGCGCGGCCGATCGCTTGCTGATAATCGGTTGCGAGCGCCAGCGTCACGCTCGGCTCGATGCCGACCAGAGGCCGCCGGTGGGCCGCGAGCGCGTCGATCCGGCGGGCGTGGCGGCGCGCCACGCGCTCGAACTCCGGCAGGAAGCCCTTCACGTGCAGCGGCTTGCCGCTGGCCGAGAACGGCGCGACTTGGGGCCGGTAGCCGAGGGCCGCGATCAACTCGATCACCGCGATCGCGACCGGGGCGTCGAAGAAGCTGGTGAACGCATCCTGGATCACGAATACGCTGCGCGCGCGCTCGGCGTCGCTCATCAGCGCCCAACCGTCGGCGCTGTAACGATAGCCGGGATGTCGCTTCAGCCAGTCAGCAAGACCCGGCCGGCTCAGCGGCGGTGGATCGACCAGGCCCAGCTTGGCGGCGAGAAGCCGCCGCAGCGCGGGTACGCGCAGCGCCGCATTGGCGAGCCCGGGCAGGTGGCTGGCGAGCGCGGCGCCGGTCTCCAGCCCGGCCAGGGCATAGTCGGCCGGCGGACGCGCATAGCGGCCGTGGTACAGCGCCAGGAACTCGCTCTTGAACGTCGGCACGTCGACCCGGATCGGGCACTGGGTGGCACAGGCGCGGCACGACAGACAGCCGTCCATGGCCTGCCACACCTGGTGCGAGAAATCGGCCTCGGGATCGGCCGGCCCGGCCGCGAGGTCACGCAAGGTGCGCCAGGCCAGCGGCGATTCGGCCGGGGCGAGATCGCCGGTACCGGTGCCGGCCTCGGCGAGCTGGCGCAGCCATTCGCGCATGGCGCCGGCGCGCCCCTTGGGCGAATGCAGCCGGTCGCGCGTGGCGCGGTACGACGGGCACATGATGTGGGTCGGGTCGTAATCGAAGCAGGCGCCGTTGCCGCTGCATTGCATCGCACCCGGGAATGCGGCGCGCTCGTCGGCCGGGATCCGGCGATCGAAGGTGCCGCGGGTCGGCGCGTCCATGGCCGCCAGCGGGACGCGCTCCGGTTCCAGGGCCACGATCTTGCCGGGGTTGAGCTGGTTGCGCGGATCGAAGGCACGCTTGATATCGGCGAGTGCGGCGTAGAGCTGTTCGCCGAAGAAGGGCTTGTTGTATTCCGAGCGAAAGCCCTTGCCGTGCTCGTTCCACAGCAGGCCGCCATAGGATTCGGCCAGCTTCGCCACGCGGGTCGTGATCTCGCGCATGATGCGCTCGTCGTCCGGATCGGTGAGATCCAGCGCCGGGCGCACATGCAGGCAGCCCACGTCGATATGCCCGAACATGCCGTAGGACACGCCGTACTCGTCGAGAATGGCCCGGAAATCGATGACGTAGTCGGCCAGCACGCGCGGGTCGACTACCGTGTCCTCGACGAACGGCAATGGCTTGCGCGCGCCGGGCGCCGACCCGAGCAGGCCGACACCGCCCTTGCGCAGATCCCAGAGCGCGGCCCGGGCCGCCGCGCTCTCGGCGCGATAATGGCCGGTCGCGCCGCTATCGCCGGCTTCGAGTGCCACGTCCAGCCGTGCCGCCCCTTCGGGCAGGCCATCGCGGCCGGCGAACTCGACCAGGTTCACCGCGCCCGGCGTGGAGCCGTCATCGTTCTCGATAGAGTCGCGCACCCGTTCGTAGATCGGGTTGTCGCGCGCCAGGTTCATCACCGTTTCGTCGACCGATTCGATGGCGCTCGGGTCGTATGCCACCAGCGATTCGGCATCGCGCAGGGCGGCATCGAAGCTGGCATAGCGCAGCGCATAGAGCACGGTCGTATTCGGGATCGGCGTGAGCTTGAGCGTCAATTCACTGACCAGCGCCAGCGTGCCCTCCGAGCCGCCGATCAGCTTGTTGAGATGACAGCGACCGGCCGCGTCGACCGCCTGTGCCAGGTTGTAGCCCGACAGATAACGCGACAGATCGGGGAACACACGGGCGATCTCGCCGCGATTGGCGTCGATGATCGATGTCACGCGTTGGTTGATGGCCGCGATGCGCTCGTCGGGATCGTCAGCGCCGCGCCGCGAGTCAATTACGTGGGCCGCGCCATCGGTGAGCACCACGCGGGTGGCCAGTACGTGATCGCTGGTCTTGCCGTAGATGCGCGAGCCCTTGCCGCAGCCGTCGGTGTTGGCCATGCCGCCGAGCGTCGCGCGCGACGATGGTGCCACGTTGGGCGCGAAGAACAGCTCGTGTTCGGCAAGCGCGGCATTGAGCTGGTCCAGCACCACGCCCGGCTGCACGACCGCTTCGCGGGCTTCGGGGTCGATCGACAGGATGCGATTCATGTGCCGTGAGCAGTCGAGCACGAAGCCCGCCGTCAGCGAACAGCCGATGGTGCTGGTGCCGCCGCCGCGCGGCGCGAGATGAACGCCGTGAAAATCCGGCTCGGCGAGCAGGGCGGCTACGCGCTCGATATCGGCTTCATCGCGCGGAAAAAACACCCCGGCCGGCAGCTGCTGGAAAGCGCTGTTATCGGTGGCCAGCGTGACGCGCGTCGCGTAGCGCGTATCGATATCGCCGGCAAAGCCGCTGGCGGCCAGCCGGTCGACGAATGCGCGCTGCCGCGGGTCGAGTGTGTTGTCGGGCGAGAGCGTGGGCAGCATTGGGGCAGGAACGGCGGATATCCTGTGCGGCAGGATAAACCCGATGGCCCGTGCCCATCAGCTGCCGCGGGCGATCACGCGATTGCGGCCGGCAACCGATAGCGCCGGTCGGCCTTGCCGGCCTTGACCACCTGGCCGGGCACGTCATGACCGATCAGGCTGGGCAGGGTCTCGCTGACCGCGATCAGGCCGTCCAGATCCACGCCGGTGTCGACGCCCATGCAGGCGAACATATGCACCAGATCCTCGGTGCAGATGTTGCCGGAAGCACCCGGCGCATAGGGGCAGCCGCCGAGGCCGCCGAGGGCGGCATCGAAGCGCGCTATGCCCACTTGCCAGGCGGCCAGTGCGTTCGCCAGGCCCATGCCGCGCGTATTGTGCGGATGCAGGGTGAGATCGAGTCCCGGATAACGCGTGCGCACGGCTTCGCACAGGGCAGCGACCTGCAGCGGATTGGCTACGCCGGTGGTATCGCACAGCGTGACCCCGGCGATGCCCAGATCCGCGATGCGCGCGACGATCTCCATCACGCGGTCGGCCGGCACGCGGCCTTCGAACGGGCAGCCGAAGGCGGTGGAGATGGACGCGTTCAGGCGCACATCCGCCCCTTCGGCGGCCACAACCATGTCGGCAAAGCGTGCCAGCGATTCGTCGGCGGTCATGCGCAGATTGGCGCGGCCATGGCTGTCTGAGGCCGACATCACGAAATTGAGCTCATCGGTGCCGACCGAAAGTGCGCGTTCGACGCCTTTGACGTTCGGGATGAGGGCCACATAGTCGATGTCGGGCGCCCGATGGATGCCGCGCATCACCTCGGCGGCATCCGCCAGATTGGGGATCGCCTTCGGCGAGGTGAAAGAAGTCGCCTCGATCTTGGCCAGCCCGGTGGCCGACAGCCGGTCGATGAAGGCGATCTTGTCGGCGGTCTCGATCCAGCGCGGCTCGATCTGGAAGCCGTCGCGGGCGGCGACATCGTTGATGAATACGCGATGGCTCATTGCGCATGCTCCGAGTCGTAAAGAACGCCGCGCTCGTACAGCGCATCCTGGGTTTCACGGTCGATGCCCAGCTCGTCCATTACCGCGCGGGTATGCGCGCCCAGCGCCGGCCCGCCGCCGTCGATGCGCCCCGGCGTGCGCGACAGCCGCGGCATCACCGCCGGCACCTTGAGCTCGTGGCCCGCGTCGGTGGTGATGGTCTCGATCATGCGCCGGGCGGCGTAGTGCTCGTCGGCCACGATATCGGCGGCCGTGTAGGGGTGGCCGGCCGGCACGCGGGCGGCTTCCAGGGTTTCCAGCACGTCGTCGCGCGAGCGTGTCCGGCTCCATTCGGCGATCGCGCCGTCGATCCGTTCGGCCTGTTGCGAACGGCCGTCGTTGTGGGCCAGGTCCGGATCCTCGGCGAGGTCCTCGCGGCCGATGGCGGTCATCAGACGCTTGAAGATCGAGTCGCCGTTGCCGGCAATCAGCACTTCCGAGCCGTCCGCGCAGGGATAGGCGTTCGACGGCGTGATGCCGGGCAGGGCGCTGCCGCTGGGTTCGCGCACGATCCCGGCGGCGTCGTATTCCGGAATCAGCGATTCCATCATCGCGAACACCGATTCATACAGCGCGACATCGATGTACTGACCCTGGCCGGAGCGCGCGCGCTCGTGCAGTGCCAGCAGCGCGCCGATCACGCCGTACAGCGCGGCCAGCGAATCGCCGATCGATATGCCCACGCGCACCGACGACTCGCCCGGATGGCCCGACAGATAACGCAGCCCGCCCATGGCCTCGCCGATCACGCCGAAGCCGGGCCGGTCGCGGTAGGGCCCGGTCTGGCCGTAGCCGGAGATACGAACCATGATCAGGCCGGGATTGATCGCCGCGAGGTCTTCCCAGCCCAGCCCCCATTTCTCCAGCCGCCCGGGCGAGAAATTCTCGATCACTACATCGGCCTCGGCGACCAGTTTCTTCACGATCGCCTGGCCTTCTGCCGATTTCAGGTCGAGCGAGACCGAGCGCTTGTTGCGCGTCTGGACATGCCACCACAGCGACGTGCCATCGCGCATCACCCGCCAGCGCCGCAGCGGATCACCCGTGCCGGGCGGCTCGATCTTGATCACGTCAGCGCCGAATTCGCCGAACAGCTTGGCCGCGAACGGCCCGGCAATGAGCTGGCCGAGCTCAAGCACCTTGATACCGGACAGGGCCTGGGGCGAAGCGGTAGCGGGTTCGGTCATGGCGGTCAACGTTTGGAATGCATTACTACGCTAAGCGGACGGAGCGGCGCCGACAATTGCCGGGTCGACAAGCCGGGTTTCGCGATTCGTTAAGGCTCGTTGTCGTTGTTCGAAAATGATTGTCCGCAGATCGACACGGATCAACGCAGATAAGGCAGGGCATAGGCACGCCGCGCGGTCAGGTGATGGGGCAACAACGCCAGTTGAACCGTGGTGCTCGGCGTCGCTTCGCCTCTATTGCCGACCGATGGGTCTTCGTGGAGGCTATCGGAGTACGGCTAGGCTTGTAGCGTCGGCTATCGGCCAACAGCCGTCACTGCTCAGTGGATAACGTCTTGTATTGCCGTTCAACTAAGTCCTTTCCAGCACCCTCTCTTTCTGGCCGTCCCAGTTGTACCCCTCTAAACACCTCTTAATTGACTCTTCTCCCAGCTTTCAGCACCGTGTCTAAAACACAAAAGTTGGAAGGCTATGACAGCAGTCGATGACCTCGCGCCAATCCGTGAAGGTGGCTTCCAAGTCGCAATCGACAACGTCGAAGATCTGTTGGCGCAGGGCCGCCGCGTTTTTTTGGCTGGAGCGGGGTGTAGCAAGTGCGCCGGGTTACCACTGACCGTCGAGCTGACAGAAAAAGTGCTCGTTAGTGAGCAACTTTCAGAAGTATCAGAAAAACTACTTTGTGCGATTCGAGATGGTTTTGAAGGGGCTGATTACGCAAATATTGAGGATTATTTAAGCGAACTTGTTGATCTCCTGGCAATTGCTGATCGACGGTTTGTTAGAAGAGCGGACCGCAACGCAATACGAATAGGTGACGATACATACGACCGAAATACCCTTCGAGTAGCGGCCGGTGAGATAAAAGCAGCAATCTCTGAGACTATCTCTGTCGGTGTAGATCCCTCGGTGCATCAGCGTTTGGTAAGAACCCTCCATCAACCGCTTAGACCGGGCAAATCTGGCACTGAGAGACATGTTGATTACCTAGTACTCAACTACGACACGCTATTCGAGGATGCTCTAGCCTTAGAGCGCGTTAACTTCTCGGATGGAATGAGCGGGGGGCAACAGGGTGGTGGGAACCCTCGCTTCTGGATCAAACAACTCTTCACGCAAAGGTACTGAAACTCCACGGCTCCATTGACTGGTGTCAGCTATCAGAGGACCGTTATCCGCGACGGGTTAGTCCCAAGCTCTCTCTAGGCGAGGAAGCCCCGGCGCAGATTGTCATCTGGCCTGCAGCTACTAAGTACCGAGAAGCACAATTAGATCCTTACGCTGAGCTTCTTGAGCGCGCCCGCTTTTGTCTCAATCCGCCGCGAAACGATCAAAGGGTCTTACTAACATGCGGTTACAGCTTCGGGGATAGCCACATCAATATTGAACTTGACCGGGCGCTTAAAGCCTCCCGCGGCAATCTAACTATCGCAGCGTTTTGTCCGGATGATAGTCCTACAGGAATTCTCAAAGAGTGGCATGAAAATCCCGGGTTGACTGAACAGATTCTTATATTCTGCGGGGGTGGATTCTTTCACGGAGATAACCATATTCAGGCAGATCAAAATCTGCCTTGGTGGAAGTTTGAAAACCTTGTTCGGTTGTTGGAGGGGGAACGGTGATTAACTCAGCTGCCACCGCCTTAGATCCGATTCACAACCTTTCGATAGGAAAGATAATAGAAGTAGACGGCGCGCGGGTCATAGCCGAGCTCGATTCTGATATTTCTGATCTTTCGAGGATTTACGCGGGCGAGACTTACCCAATCGGCCAATTTGGCTCCATTATCCGTATTCATTTCGGACGTCGGGTAATATACGGGATGGTGGGGCGTTTGCGAATGAAGGCCGAATACGAGGCGGAGAAAGGCGTGGCGCCTCATGCGTCGCCAGATGAACGTGTGGTGGAAGCGGAACTATTTGGAGAGGCAAGCTGGGGTGTAGACGAAGCCGGGTTGCCAAAATTCATTTTTGAGCGAGGTGTGTCGACATATCCGCTTCCGCAACAAACAGTATATTTAACGCCGAAATCTGAGTTGCGAAATATATACGGCGGTACTGGACGGCCGGCAATCGAACTCGGAACTCATGTGGGCACTAGCAATGCGCCGTGCTACGCAGACTTGAATGAGTTATTGGGCAAGCATACTGCGATTCTCGGCTCTACGGGGTCAGGGAAATCCGGCGCTGTAGCAGCACTCTTACATGGCATCGTCAACCATGGCCAGAAATGTGGTTACCAAAATTGGAACCCAAGGATCATCGTTCTTGATCCGCATAACGAATATGGCGCGGCGTTTGCGGATCACCGAAGGTTATCCACGGACGAGGGTTCATTAGCCCTACCGTATTGGATGCTGAATTTGGAAGAGACAATCGGACTTCTAGTAGGTAAAACAGAACACGCTGCAACGTCGCAAGCAAATATCGTGAAGAATGCGCTGTTGGAGGCGAGGTCTCAAGCCGCAAGCGAGCTTGGTTTCGTCACAGAAAGAACCACAGTCGATGCGCCGATCCCATACGTCTTGGGAGACCCCCGTGGTTTAGATGAGTTTGGCGAGCGAGATGGCGGGAGATATACCGAAGGATTTGTCGGTGCTATCAACGCGCAGCGTCCCGATAATAAAAACCGTAAAGATCATCAGGATTACGGAAAAGTTCTCAGGAAGCTTGAGTCATTGATAAACGATGACCGGCTCCGCTTTATGATGCGTCCATGGAGTGGTGATTCGGACGACCTGGCTGAGATTCTTGCGCAGTTAGTCGGGGAAGGCTCGATGGTGAGAGTCATTGATCTTTCTGGTGTTCCGAATGAGGTGGCCGGTGTTACCACTTCAGTAGTTAGCAGAATGTTATTCTCAATAAAGGTTTGGCAAACCTCTAATGAGCGCGAATCCAGTCCAGTGTTACTCGTCTGCGAAGAGGCACATAGGTATGTTCCGAACAGAGGCGAAGCGCAATACGAAGAGGCGCAAAGTGCTATACGCCGTATAGCGAAAGAAGGTCGTAAATACGGCCTCAGTCTCTTGCTTGTGTCTCAAAGGCCTAGTGAGGTGGAGACTACGGTGCTGTCGCAGTGCAACTCCTGGCTGGTTCTACGGACTACGAATGACGCGGATCGAGAACACGTAAGAGGTGTGCTGCCAGATTCGATGACGGGGCTATCCAAGATGCTTCCTGGATTGCGACGCCGTGAAGCGATCTTCGTCGGGCAAGCGGCCGCGCTCCCGTCGCGAATAATCATTCGCGAGTTACGCGTTGATGAAACTCCTAAGTCCAATGATGTCGATTTCGATAAAGGCTGGCAGTCTGAGCCGTTGGATTCCCAAAAACTAACTGAAGTGGCACAGCGCTGGCGGTATCAGGAACGGTAAAGCCTTCAGTGAGAAGGCCCGAGTCCTAATAACTGCCAAAGCGAATAGAGGAATGGCTGCTTTGGGTCGAACGCGGACACGGAGCAATCGTGCGCTCACATTACGCGTTTTATTGATTGCTAATTGATTCCCTATCCGCGCCACTCGGCCGACGAGCCAAACCATTCCTCGAGCAACTCGATGAAGCGGCGTACTTTGGCGCCGACTAACCGGGCCGAGGGATAGACCGCATGAATGCCGAGGCTTCGGGTCGTGCAATTTCCCAGGATCTGTTCCAAGTCGCCGGTGGCCAGATGGCGGTGGAACACGAAGCGGGGTCCATAAGCGATTCCGGCCCCACGCAAGGCGGCGGCTAACAGCATTTCCACGTTGTTGGCGGAAAACCGTGAACGACCGGAGACCTTATGCATTTGGCCGTCCGTGTCGGTAAAGCCCC
This sequence comes from Salinisphaera sp. LB1, assembly GCF_003177035.1. Taxonomy (NCBI): domain Bacteria; kingdom Pseudomonadati; phylum Pseudomonadota; class Gammaproteobacteria; order Salinisphaerales; family Salinisphaeraceae; genus Salinisphaera; species Salinisphaera sp. LB1. The sequence continues at coordinate 2,727,562 of NZ_CP029488.1, forward strand.
AGTCGCCGGCCGAAATGGCTTCGCTGAACGCGAGGCGATCATGATGGCTCAAATCTGATGGCGCTGCCGGCCGGCCGTGTTCGGCCAGATAGGATGGGGCGGCGCAGGCGATCATCTCGGTACGTGCAAGGGGGCGTGCGACCAGACTCGAGTCCGGCAGGTCACCGATCCGGATCGCGACATCGAAACCGCCGGCCACGAGATCGATAAAGTGGTCGTCGAGCGTCATCTCGACGTCGACGTGCGGGTAGCGCCGAATGTATTTGGCCACCGGGGCGCCCATGTGCAGTGCCCCGAACGTCGTCGGAGCAGTGACTCGTAACGTGCCACGCGGCTGATCCTGCAATTCGCGTGCGGCGCGGTCGGCGTCATCGAGCGATTCGAGGATATGCCGGCTGCGCTGATAATACTCCTGGCCGACGTCGGTCGGATGAAGACGGCGCGTGGTGCGGTGCATGAGCCGCACGCCTAATGATGCCTCGATCGCGGCGAGATGCTTGCTGGCCATGGCCGGCGTGATCCCAAGGGTTCGTGCCGCCGCTGCCAGGCTGCCCTGTTCGACGGCGGCCGTAAAAACCGAAAGTCCGGTGAATCGGTCCATGATTTATTCGATACCTATGTTATCGAGTGCATGTCGAAAAAAAGGGATTATCGCTTAAATCGAGGCCTCCTATGATTTGTTTCGACGCTCGAAGCGCTTTAACGCATAGGAGACAAGCCATGAAGATCAACGCGAACGGATTGACGCTGCACGCCGACGATAGCGGCCAAGGCCCGCTAGCCCTCGTTTTCCGCCACTACTGGGGCGGCACGGCTCGAACCTGGCAAGCAGTGATGGCAGTGCTGCCGGCGAATCTACGCAAGATCGCTTTGGATGCTCGCGGATGGGGCCGATCGGATCGCCCCGACGACGGCTACGATATTGCGACCATGGCCGACGACGTAGAAGCCGTAATCGCCGCGCTCGGCCTGAATCGCTACGTGCTGGTTGGCCATTCGATGGGCGGCAAGGTGGCGCAGCTATTGGCTTCGCGTCGCCCCTCCGGTTTGGCGGGGCTCGTACTGGTGGCGCCGTCACCCGCGGAAGGCAAATCGTTGCCGGGGCCGGAACGCGACGCGATGGCAGGCGCCTATGCCGCGCCGGAATCGGTCGGCTGGACTATCGATAACGTCTTGAGCGAACGCAAGCTATCGCCCGCCATGCGCGATCAGGTGATCGCCGACAGTCTCGGCGGCGCGAACGCTGCAAAACAGTTCTGGCCGCATACGGCGATATCCGAGGACGTGAGTGCCGACCTGGCGCGGATTGACGTCCCGGTTCGAGTGATCGGCGGCGAACACGACAAGGTCGATTCGATCGACATGTTGCAACGCGTCGTCCTGCCGTCGCTGCCCGGTGTGGCGATGCAGATCATACCGGGCGTTGGGCATCTTATCCCGCGGGAAGCGCCGCAGGCGCTGGCGGCCCTCATTGCTGAATTCGTCGATACCGAATGTTCGGGCGCATCGGAGGCGGCGGCACGGCCGGAGGCGGTGGCCGCGCTATTCGACGCGGCGCTCAATCGCGGCGATCTCGACGCGGTTATGTCGCTCTTTCACCCGGAGGCAACGATGCGGATGCAGGATGGCCGCACGATCGCCGAAGGTCACGACGCACTGCGCGACGCATTCGCTCGGCTGATGATCGCACGGCCCCAAATACGTAACGGCGTTCCCCGGGTCATCGCAAGCGGTGACATCGCACTACTGCTACTCGAGTGGACGATCCGTATCGCCCCGCCCGATCAGGATGAGATCGTAGAGAGCGGCGTTGCGACCCAGGTGGCCGAACGCAACGCCGATGGTATCTGGCAACTGCGGATCTCGAACCCTTTGGGGATCGATTGAGGCGATGACCATAGCCGTCGTCTGCTAATGATGAGTCCCGCTCGTCGGGCACGTCGAGTGATTTTCGAGTCACTCGACGTGCAGCGCTTTGATACCGAGCGCTTGCTCAGAGCGCGGGTGGCCAATTGACGAGGCGCTTTTCGCGCGGCTCGCTGAACGTGCGAGCCTTGGATGTTGACAGGTTCTGAGCGACCAAGCCTTCGGTAAGCTTGACCGCGGCCGATACGCCGTCGATGACCGGCACGCCGGTTTGTGCCACGACTCGGCTCGTGAGCCCGGCCATGCCGCCGCAGCCGACACAGATCGCCTCCGCGCGATCGACCTCCACAGCGTGCAAGGCCTTGGCCACAATAGCTTCGATCGCGACCTCGGGGTCTCGCTCGAGTTCGAGCACGGCCAGGCCGCTGGCATGCACGGACGCCAGCCGATCGCTCAGTCCGGCCAGTTTGAGCCGGTCTTCGATCATCGGTACGGCGCGGTCGAGCGTGGTAACGACCGATTAGCGATGACCGACGAACAAGGCCGTGGCTGCGGCGGTCTCGGTGATGTCGACCACCGGGACATCGAAAAGCTCCTGGAGCCCCTCGCAGCCGCGTTCGCCGTACCCGGCCTGGATGATGGCATCGAATTCGCCGTCATAGGCCCGAATGGTTTCCATGACGGCCACGGTGGCCACATAGCTTTCGTAGTTGCCTTCGATGGATTCGGCGCCGAAAGCCGGGGTGATGGGGATGATCTCGGTGCCGGGGTTCGCCACGGCGCGCTCCTGCTGCGCGATGGCGTCGGTCATCGAGGTCGTTGTGTTCACATTGGCAACGAGAATGCGCATGCTGAAGCTCATTGAAGGGATTTATTGCGACGGGCGGGCGATGGCTTCGCCCTCGACGTGTTGATACGTCCGGTCTTTCGGCGCCAGCATCAGGTGCAGGGGAGAAAGGGGGCAGACACGGACGGCTTCGAGAACCCAGAAAGCGCATGCTTACGCATGCACAGACGGTAAACGTGTCAAATGCGTTGTTCCCGGCTATGCCATACACGGATAATGACGATGGTGCCGCCGTCGAGTCGGTAGCGCAAAACATAGGATCCAGCGCCGAACGGTAAGTATAGTTCCCGACGGTGGTTGCCGTCGTTTATTGGCCGCCCGATTTCAGGCATCTCCAACAACTTGTTTGCGCCCTCTGCGATCAACGTCATGGCTCGTTCTGCAGCAAGGGTGTCTTGATATAAAAGAAATTCGAACAGTCGTTGAATGTCATCCCGTGTTTCGGGCAGCCAGCGCAATCTCACTTTGGGGCATCAGCTCTATCGCGTGCGGCCGCCGCTAGCGCGCTTAGATGCTCCCGCATATCAGCATGATCGATGTAGGCGCCGGACTCTTGGTACTGTCGCCAACGCTGCATATCTTCCTTCTTTTCGCGTTCGTAGCGTTCTTCGCGATCAAGGTATTCTGCGATTGCACGCTTCATCAGCCAATGCGGCGAGCGCTCTTTCAGGCCTCCGAGCGCCTGCAATCTTGCCCGCGTTGCTTCATCCAGCTTGATTCCTGTTGTCGTCTTCATCGCTAGTCACACTCGGTTGCACCTCTAGCAACCTTACCATGGACAAAGAAGATTGCGGCACGTCACTATGATCTCGCGGGTAAAAGCGCAGCGCCGAAAAAAGAGGGGGGGCAGACAAGGGCAGCGCTTCACTAGTCGGAGGCAAGTGCTCGACCATCTCGCGCGCTAGCACGGGCAAGTTGTCGAAGTCGCGATAGGCGATGCGAAATTCGCGATGCGCCCAGGTGTCGGTAAGCTCGATCATGTGCAGGTTCAGCGTGGCGACATGGGTACTCACGGCCTCATTGGGCAAAACGCCGATACCCAGGCCAGAGGCGATCATGCGGCAGATGCCTTCGAAGCTGCGCACCTGGACCCGCATGCGCAGCGGTTTGCCGCGGCGCGCGCGGCATCGTGGATCAGCGCGTGCAACGAGGCATCGTGCGGCGGGCCGACGAAATCGTGTTCGATCGCCTTGCGCAATTCGAGCGGCCTCGCATTTAAAAAAGAAAACCGTCGCTTGATCAGGTGCAAAGCGCAGTCAGCAGTCAAAAGATTGACAACGCGATTGTGCTCGCACGCGAAGCAGCAGTGACTTGACCTTCCTTCTTATCGGCACTGATTCGCGTGCATTTGCGGAATAAAAGACGAGAGCTATCCGCAGATCGATGCCGATGCACGCAGGTCAAGAAAGGCAGCTTTCCGGCGAACGACGGGTGCATCGCCCATTGGGCTCTGCTAGTTGAGCCAAAGCTTCATTCCTTCATGTGAGGCTTTAAATCCGAGTTTTTCGTAAAAACGGATCGCGTCCGGCCGCGACTTGTCGCTCGTCAGCTGGACGATCAGGCAGCCTCGTTCTTCAGCTCTTTCTATCGCCCATTCGAAAAGCTTGGCGCCAATTCCTTTTCCGCGGTGAGACGACGCAACACGAACGCCTTCGATCAGCGCTCGCCAACTCCCGACATAGGTCAAGTAAGGCAGGAATGTGATTTGAAGCATGCCAAGCAGTTCGCCGCCCGATTCACATACTATCAACTCATTATTGGGATCTTTTTGAATGGCTGTGAACGCTGCAACGTAGCCGCGGTCCAGCGGTGTGCCGGGCGACTCACGGGTTTGACCAAGCTCATCGTCCGCGAGCATATCGACGAGAACTGCAAGTTCGTCCAGCCGAGCTTCGCGGAACCGATACTCGTCCATAGTCTCGTTACCCCGTCCCATTGGGCCTCGACGGACGTCCAAGCCCAGCCGCCTCGTTGAGTAGCATAGCCGCACTACCGCTTAACGTGTTGGATGTTCGAATACTCAACAACATCCCATTCGCCGTTGTTGCGATAGAGTCGCTTCCTGCGATTGGGATAATCAGTGACGTCCTGCGCGAGGCGCTGTCCGACAACGAGGCAGACCAAAGGCTCTGGACCCTCAGCCTCCATACAGTGAGCCTCGCCATTCAAGGGGTAGCCGATAAAATCTCCGGGACCGATGCTGTGGCTCTCTGCTCCCATTGTCGCGGTGCCATGACCTGAGAGGACGTAGATGCATTCTTCCTCGAAGAGATGCGCATGCAATTCCGTTGAAAAATATCCCGGCTCTACTGTGATCAGATGAACGCCAATATTCTTGAGCCCCACAGCATCTCCAAGAGACTTGTTGATGCGAGCGGCATTTTCATTGAGGAAGTGAACTTTCTTCTGTCCTGCCATTTCGGCGATAGTATTTGCCGACAAATACATACTTACCTCCTTGCTGCCCAACGCCCAGCTGGCACCTTGCCAGCTGACCGTCGCGTCCGATTTGTCGAACCGCGTCTTTCATCTGCGTGTATCTGCGTATAAACAAAGACTATTGCTCCGGACGAAAACCATTCACAGATTAACGCAGACGCACGCAGATCAAGAAGGGCGGCCTTCCCCCTGTGCGGCCGGTATATTGTGGAAGTGAGCGGCCTGCGCGGCTTATCGTGCAGGTCCGCTCGACTGCGTTTTAACCTAAGTAGCCGAAGGTCGCGTCACAATTACTCAAAATGCTGATTCAATTTGCTCGGTCGAGCGGCCAGCGCTTAGATTGAAGGCGTCATCATCATCGTTGATTACTCGCATGGATATTCCCGTACTCGAAGCCACGGGCAGTGCCTCGGCCATCGGTCGCGCGCATGGCCTGACGTATGCCGAACCGATCCGGCGGTTCGCGGACGAGCGTGTCGCGCGGGCCGGTCAGGCGCTCTGGGTGGGTGAGGACCGGCCGCGTGCGGAGGTGCTCGCTCTGGCGGGAGAATGTCTGGCGGCGCACGAGGCCTATTCGCCGCGATTGACCGCGGAACTGCGCGCCATGGCGGATGCGGCCGGTTTGTTACCGGAAGAGATGCTGATCGTCAGCGGCTTCACGGATTTCGTCGATACCGGCTTTGCGGCGTTCAGCGGCAGCCGACCGGCGCCGCACGCGGCCGACAACTGCACGGCGATGATCGTGCCTGGTGCCCGTAGTGCCACCGGGCAAGCACTGTTCGCCCAGACCTGGGACATGCATGAAACCGCGACCGAGCATGTGTTCGTGCTGCGCGGTACGCCCGACGATGCGCCGGCCTTCACCGTGTTCACCAGCCGCGGCTGTCTGGGCATGATCGGCATGAACGAGGCCGGCATCACCATCGGCATCAATAACCTCACCGGCAACGATGGGCGGGTCGGCGTGACCTGGAATTTCGTGGTCCGCGAAGTGCTGGCCCAGACCGATTTCGAGGCGGCTGCCGAGCGCCTGGCGGAGGCCGAACTGGCCGGCGCCCACAATTATCTCTTGGTGGGGCCGGACGGCCAGGGGATGAACGTCGAGGCCACGGCGACCCGGCGCGAGATCACACCGCTGGCCGACGACGTGATCGTGCATACCAATCATTGTCTGGCCGACGCCACGCGGGAGGCCGAGCGCCCGCGGCTACCCGAGGCACAGGCCCACAGCGAGAAACGCCTGGCCCGCGCCCGGGCATTGCTGGCCGAGCCCGGCCCGATTGATGTCGCGCGTCTGGCAAGCGTAACGCGCGATACGCAGGCGATCTGTTACCCGCCCACGCCAGTCACCCGGATGACGACCTGCGGCGCGGTTGTGGCCGATCCGGCGGCCCGCCGGCTCTGGGCGCTGCGCGGGCGGCCGAGCGAACAGCACTACACGGCATTTGACGTCGGCGGCGTCATCGCGCCCCACGCGTAAGAGCCTATTGGCATGGGCGCTAAGTCGATACTTGGCCGCGCGCGCTCCTGATGTCCGCTACCAGCCGGAACATGCGGTGGCGCGGCCCGGTCGCGGCCGATACGCCCGCACGAACGTGCGTCGTTGTCGGGCCACGATATTGCATACTGCACGAACTCGGTGCGCCCGCCGTTCCACGGGGGCCGGCCGACCGGTCATGCGGCTGGCTCAGGCGATGGCGCGTTTCTTGCGCGCCCGGGCGTGAAAGCAGGGGCATCGTGGGTTGCGGCTCTCGCGGGTGATTCGAACAACAAACGAGGGATTCCATGGCTTTGAAGACAGTTTTGGGTAGCGCGGCGACGTTGTTCGCGGTGACGACCGGCGTGATCCCGATGGCGCACGCCGACACCGCCCAAAAGCCGGCCGCCGGTGCCAGGCAGTCCGCGCCGCCGTTGATGCGCTATCCGACCGTTCATGGCGACACCGTGGTCTTCGAAGCCGGCGGCAATCTCTGGAAAACGACCACACACGGGGGTATGGCCACGCAGCTGACCGACGACCCGGGTTTCGACGAGGACGCACATTTTTCGCCGAACGGCAAATGGGTCGCGTTTACCGGCTGGTATCAAGGCAACACGGATGTCTACATCGTGCCGGCCGCCGGCGGCCGGGTGCGACGCCTGACTTATCATTCGATCAACAACCCGAGCGATGGCGGCAAGCTCAAGCCGAGTACCGACAACCGGGTGCTGGGCTGGACGCCGGACAGTAACAACGTGGTGTTTCTTTCCCGGCGCGATAGCTTCAATCCGCAGGTCATGCACGCCTACACGGTGCCGGTCGGCGGCGGCCTGCCGAAGAAGTTGCCGATCCCTTGGACCGGGCCGCTGTCGTTCGGGCCCAACGATCACACCGTGGCCTACAACAAGCTCGCCCGGGTCTACCGGCCGTTTCATCGCAAGCATTATTACGGCGGCCAGGCCCAGGATATCTGGACCTTCGATTACAAGAACGGCAAGAGCCATCGCATCACGCACTGGAAGGGCGCGGATGTATGGCCGATGTGGTCGGGCGATACGATCTATTTCAGTTCCGACCGCGGTCCCAACCATATCCAGAATCTCTGGGCCTACTCGCAGAAGACGAAGCAGTTTACGCAGCTGACGCATTTTTCGACCTACGACATCGATTTCCCGACCCTGGGCGGCAACAAGATCACCTTCTCCGACGGCGGCGATCTGTATGTCTACAACACCAAGAATCAGGATCTGACCAAGCTCAACGTGCGCGTGCCGCTGAACGGCGTGAAGGCGATGCCGCATTGGGCCAAGGTCGAGGGCCACGTCGATGGATCGGCGATCGCGCCGAACGGGCATCTGGCGGTGTTTTCGGCCCGCGGCGCGTTGTTCACCGTGCCGGCCAAGTACGGCAGCGCCAACACACTCACCCAGAATCCGGCGGCCGATCAGCGCGATCCGGCCTGGTCGCCGAACGGCAAGCAGATCGCCTATATCGGCGCCGAGGGCGATCACCAGGCGGTGTACGTTCGCCCGGCGGATGGCGGCAAGCCGAAGGCACTCACGCATGACAAGCTCAGCGTGCACGGCCCGCTTTCCTGGAGCCGGGACAGCAAGCACCTGACCTATGTCGATGCCGATCAGACGCTCTGGATGATCGACGTGAAATCCGGCAAGCGGACCCGGATCACGCGCGATCCGAGCAAGACGCGCGGCAATTTCTCCGATCTGCACTGGTCACCGGGCAGCGACTGGCTGGCGTTTTCCAAGGCGATTCCGCAGCCGATCGGCAACATGACCGTGCCGAATATCCAGGCGATTTATCTGTACCACGTCACCGACGGCAAGCTGACCCGGCTCGGAGATGGCCAGTACAACGATTCCGACCCGTTCTTCTCGGACGACGGTAAATATCTGTTCTTCGTATCCCAGCGTATCGTCAATCCGACCTTCTCGAATTTCGACGAGATCACTGCGGGCCTGAAAAGTAGCGGCCTATATGCCGCGACCCTGAAAAAGGACACGCCTTCACCGATCGCCCCCCGCGTACGTTCGGCCACCAAAGGGCTCGGCGACGATTCGGCAAGCAGCGACGACGATAGCCACAAGAAGAACGCCAAGGCGCACGACAGCAGTTCGAACAACGGTAAGGAAAGCGACAAGAAATCCGAACACAAGACCGGCCGCAAGCCGATCGATATCGATGTCACTGGCCTGATGGGCCGCGCGGTGCGCCTGCCGGTGCCGGATGCCGATATATCAAGCGTGGCCGAGGCCAAGGGCGTGGTCTACTACACCACCCAGCCGAGCCAGACCATCGAAGGACCGTTGTCGGGCGAGCAGTCGGCGCTGCGCGCCTACGACATGGACAAACGCAAGGACCACACGCTGGAGACCGACGTCAAACATGTCGCGCTTTCAGCCGATGGCAGCACCCTGTTCTACCAGCACAAGGGAAACTGGACGACGCGGCCGGCGTCGTTCGTCAAGAACCCGGGCGACGATGCCGTCGACAAGATCGATCTGTCGGGACTGAAGCGCTGGGTTCAGCCCGAGGCCGAATGGCCGACCGCCTACGGCGAAGCCATGCGGGACGTGCGCGATTACTTCCTCGATCCGAAGCTGATCCACAAGATCTGGCCGGCGATCGACGCGCGCTATCGCAAGCTGCTGGATCGCGCCGCCACCCGACGCGATGTCGACTGGCTGATTGCCAATGCCATGGGCACGACCGGTGAAAGCCACATGTACGTGCGCGGCGGCAACGATGGCTGGAAGACGCCGGCCAACCCCACGGCCGATCTTGGCGCCGAGTTCGCGCTGGACCCGGACTCCGGCCGCTACAAGATCGCGAAGATCTACAAGGGCGACAACACGGTGCCGGGCTACCGGGCGCCGCTCAACCAGCCGGGCCTGAAGGTCAAGGCCGGCGACTATCTACTGGCGATCAATGGCCAACCGCTCAAGGCCCCGACCAACCCGTACAAGCTGCTTCAAGGCACCAATGGCGACACCATCTCGCTCAAGGTGGCGGATGATGCCGACGGCAAGAATGCGTACGTCATTCATGTCGAGCCGGTCGCGAATGCGCACAAGCTGCACCTGCTGGCCTGGATCCGGCATAACCGTCAGACCGTCGACAAGATGTCGGACGGCCAGATCGGCTACGTCTATCTGGAAGACATGGAAGCCACGGGGATGAAGGAGTTCATCCGCCAGTACTACAGCCAGCGCAACAAGAAGGCGATTATCTTCGACGACCGTTGGAACCTCGGCGGTTTCATCGACCCGATGCTGTTCGATCGCATCGATCGCCAGCTCGATGGCATGTTCACCAATCGCTATCGGGCCACCAGCCCGACCCCGAATGCGCCCATGGGCTATATGGCCGCGCTCATCAATCGCGGTTCGGCCTCCGATGGCGATATCTTCGCCTACATGTTCAAGAAGGATCATCTCGGCCCCACCATCGGCAGCCGGACCTGGGCCGGCGTGCGCGGCTACGACGGGTCGTTCGATCTGCTCGGTGGCGGCAGCCTCGTGGTCTCGGATAACGGCATGTACGGAACCCACGGCCAATGGATCGTCGAGAACATCGGCGTGGAGCCCGACGTGCGCGTCCACGACAAGCCGGAGGATCTCAACGCCGGGCACGATGCGCAGCTGGAAAAAGCGGTGCATATGCTGATGGCCAAGATAAAGGCCCACCCCAAGACCTACCCGCAGGCACCGAGCTGGATGCCGGCCTTCCCGCCACAGCCGGATTACCCGAGCTGCGGCAGCGACAAGGTCGGCAATGGGGTGTGCGACTGGCATAACGGCAACAGCGGCAGCTGAAAGCGTTCGGCCGCCGCGGCGGCCGTCGGCCGCGAAGTCGTCAAAAACAAAAGACGGACATGTACCGGCTTTTGTTTTCGAGGGCGTTGAAAAACAGCGGATTTTCAGCTGTTTTTGTATCGGATTAATCATATGGCTATCCGGGGCTGGTCGGCCCGTGCTAAGCATGGCCGACCGGCACCGCGTATCGCGCCGGCTTATCCCTCGATACAGCGGAGTAGCTGCCATGTTGAGAACAAGTCTCGCCGCCATCGGTATCGTACTGGCCAGCGGTGGCCTGGCCCTGGCGCAACCATCATCGCCGGACGCGGGCCCGCCCCGTCCGCCACCCAAGCCGGCCGGCCATCATCACCCGCCACCGCCGCCCCCGGGCGGCCCCGCCGCGCTGCAGGGCAAGGGTTTCGATCTGCAACTCGGCCACGGCCGGCGCCTGCGCGTTCAATGCGGCGATGAACCGCTCAAAGGCTGCATCCAGGCGGCCCAGCCGCTGATTCACCAGCTAGCGCAATCGAGCCGGCGTGGTGAGCGTCATCGCATGGCCTGGAAACATCATCACAAACCCACGGGCCACGGCTCGATGGAAGCCGGGTCCGGGATGACGAATCAGGGCGCCGCCATGAAGCCGGGCTCGTCCCAGGGCCAGGAGCAGACACCGTCCGACACCTCGGGCTCATCGACGCAACCGGATGGCGCCGCCGGCCGGGCGCAATAGCGCGAAATCGCGGGGCGTGAAGCGATCGTTCGGCGCCGGCGAGCGGAGGCCGGACGACCGATTCATGCTTCCGGCGGATCGATCTTGAGGCGCGTGGTGTCGGCGCAATCGGCCGCTGTGCTGGCCGAGCGAGAGACCGGATTCGCCGCCGGTCATGGGCTCGGGGGCGCCGCCATGCCGGCCGGTACGCTTGCGGCCCGGGCGCCGAGTGCCGTGATCGCCGCCTTGCCGCGAACCGTCATGTCACTGATGAACAGGAATTGATCGCGCATGTCGAACGGGTAGGCGCGCAGTTTGTAGTGCGTGCCCCAGGGCGTTTCCGACAGCACCACGACAATGGGTTTGTCGTATTCCAGATAGGCACTGGTGAGCGCGACTTCGTGTAGCGCGGCGCGGACTTTCTGTGCATCGTGAGCCGGTGCGACATAGAAGTTGGCCACGCACATGAGCGTGCGCGAACCATCGTTGGCGTTCGCGATGTTCGAGTTCCAGAGCGTGTCGTGCGGCGCGGTGACGACGTTGTCGTCCGGCGTATTGATACGCACTGCGCGCAACCCGACCGAAAGCACCTCGCCGTAGGTGTCGCCGAGTTTCACCCAGTCGCCCGGGCGATAAGGACGCTCGAAGATCGCCACAATGCCGGCGATGAGGCTGGAGACGTAATCCTTGAAAGCAAAGCCGATCGCCAGGCTGGCGGCGCCCATGATCACCAGAAAGTTCTGGAAGGTCACGTTGAACACGATCGGAATCAGCCAGAGGATGGCGAACGCCAGCAGTGCAAGCCGCAGAATCGGCACCGCGCCGAGAAGAAAAAGACGCAGCCGGTTCGGCCCGCGTTCGGCCAGGAACGGCAGTGACCGCCGGATCACGACAATGGCGACCGCCGTGCCGCTCACGATCAGCGCGATCTTGAGAAAGTTGATGTCCTGGAGGTTGTGGATCAGGTGGGCAGCCTGCCGGCCGCTGTCGTTGGCTCCAGCCATGGCTCAGACCTCGGCGACGGGAAAGCCGGCCGTCGTCAGGCCGGTACGGATCGTGGGATAGGCTTCGGGGGTGCAGGTCAGGCAGCCCTGCGCATCGTGCGCCAGAATACCGGCGGCCAGCAGGCTGTTGATGGTGTTCGCGGTTCCGGTGAACGGCAACACGTCGGTGAGCCGCGCCGGCGTCATAGGGCCGTGGATCAGCAGGGCATGCAGAACCAGCAGCGAATCGTCGCCGCGGCGGGCCGGCAGGGAGAACCCCTTGAGTGCGGTCACCCACAGGGTATGCGCATCCCCGTTCGTGGCGTCGGCGGTCGCGGCATTGACGCCGTTATCCGTATCGTCGTTCGCGGCAATATGCTGGCGCAGGCTATGGCGCCATAGCCGCCACGCGATCCATGGCACGCCGCGGCTTGCCGCGGCGAGGCTGATCAGCCGGTCGTGGGGCTTGCCATCGGCGTTCAGGGCCAGAATATCGTCGCCCGAGGCCGCGTCCCGGAACCGCATCGGTCGCTCGGTGTTCGCGCTGGATATTTCTCGAAACCAGGCGCGCAGTCGCTCGCCATCGAACGGTTGGAAGGTCAGCGGCGCCGGCAGTACGGCATCGACGCGCACCGCCCGTTTGAGATACTGCCAGGCCCAGCTGTTACAGCCGATCACCGCCCGGCGATCGAGTTCGCTCAGCCGGTCGAGCAGGGCACGGATCAGCCATAGCCCGTCGCGGTGACGGAGAAACCACGCCTCCAGTGCCGGCACGACCAGCAGGCCATCGCCGTCGAGCGCCGGCAGCGCGTCGGGTTCCGCTTGCAGGATGGCGTCTCGTGTGGGCGTTTGCAGCACATGATGGCCCTGTCGTTCGGCCCAGCTGGCGACAATATGATCGTGATCGCCCGGCGGCAGCACGATCAGCTGAAGACGCGGGGATTCTGGCCCCCGGTCGGCCCAGGCGCCGAGCGTGGCCTGCAGTTCGTCGATCAGCGGCCCGCAGGCCGGCGGCGCGGCGGCGGCGTTCAGCATGTCAATCGTCGATGAATGCAGGCGGGCGTTGTCGATTTGCGGTGCGTCGGTGTGGCGGCGGAGCAGTTCACGCGCCCGCGTGAGCACGATCTGCAGTGTGTCGCGCGTCGGCATGGCCGGAACGCGGTAGTCGGACAGCGGCCCGAAACGCGGGGTCTCGTCTCGGCTTTCGGCGTCCGTCATGGGCTTTCCTGGCAAGCTGCGTGGCAATCGCTTCGTTGGCCCGAGTATAGCGGGGGGCTTGCAAACGAGGGCCGGCGATGCCATTCAATAAGCATTATTCCCACGGCTTGGAGGATGCGATGGCCAGTGGATGGGCCCGAGAGGGCGCGGTACAGGAACAGATCGACGACACCGTGAACGATGCCGTGGCGAAGGCGCGCCGCGAACTGGCGCAGGGCGGCGCCAGCCTGACGCATTGCGAGGAATGCGGTGAGCCGATCCCCGAGCGGCGGCGCGAACTGATCCCCGGCGTGCGGCTGTGCGTGGCATGCCAGGCCGAAGCGGACGAACACGAGCGCCGGGCCGGTGGGTTCAATCGGCGCGCCAGCAAGGACAGTCAGTTGCGCTGATCGGCGTCGAACGCGGCGCGCAGACAGGTGGCCAGGGTCTCGGCGGCCGTGCCCGCATCCGCACGCTGGATCAGTGCGATACGCGTTGCGGCGAGCGCCGGCAGCTCCCGCAGGGCCACCAGCGGCGGCTCGACCAGGCCGGCGGGCAGGGCGGCGACCGCGAGATCGGCGAGTGCCGCCGCGCTCTGGCCCGTGCCGCTTTCGCTGGAATAGGCGATACGGTAATTGATATTGGCGCCGTCGAGAGCGGCGAGGGCGCTGGATCGCCAGGCGCAGCCGTGATTGGCAAGCGCCAGCGGCAACGGGCGGCGATGGGCGGCGCGGCCATCCGGCAACCCGGCCCAGACCATGCGCTCGGTCGCCACGATATCCTCGATACCTGAATCGGTATCGTCGCTGCCCGCCGAAATCAGGGCCAGGTCGAGATCGCCGGCGGCCACGCGGGCCGACAGTTCCGCACTGCCGCGGGCGACGACGTTGACCGTCACCTGCGGATGTTCGCGGGCGAGCTGGCCGAGCGCGCGCGGCAACACCCGGCGCCCGAGATCATCCGGCAAGCCCAGCCCGACCTGGCCTTCGATTGCGGGGGCGAGGAAATGGGACACGGCCTCGGCGTTGAGCTGCAGAAGACGGCGCGCGTACGAGAGCAGCAATTCGCCGTGTTCGGTCACACGCACCCGCCGGGCCTCGCGCACGAACAGCGGCTGGGCGAGCCTGTTCTCCAGGCCTTTGATCTGCATGCTCAGCGCGGAAGGGGTGCGGTGTACCTGGCGCGCCGCGGCGGTGAAGCTGCCGGCTTCCGCAATCGCCACAAAACTGCGCAGTACGTCCGTATCCAGCGTGCGGGGCGGATTTATCGATGCGTGCACGGCGTCGTAAGTTAAGTAAAATTGAACATCTAATGTAGATCTTTGCGCTGGATTGAATCAAGCGGGCGTACCAGTCTGGATCGGGCCACTCGAACCGAGCCTGTTTTATGTGTCCGATCGAATGCTCCCGCGCGCGCCGCGTGCTCTCGGCACGGCGCGTTCTACCCGATCTCTACATGCCGGCGATGCCGCCGTTGGGTCTGATTGCCCGGATACGCCGTGCCCTCGATCGCCGGGCGTGCCGACGCCAGCTTGAGGCCCTGCTCGGCGAAGACGATCATCGGCTGGTCGATCTGGGGCTGACGCGAGCCGGTATTCACCAGGCGCTGCGTTGTGCCGATGATCCCTGCCGGCAGTTGGCCCGAACCCTGAAGACGAAAGCCGCAACGCCGTCCGCGAAATTCCCATTCGATAGCCAGTGCCACTGATAGGCCGGCTCTGATCGCCGCCCGGGGCCGGCTGTGGGGCGGTGGTTTTTCTGTTAGTATCCGCCGCTCGCGCCCGGCAGCGCGAGAATCCCGAATCGATGATATTGCGCCGCGTCGAGTGCGGCGGGCCAGGCGAACGAAAACGAACGCCTGGCCCGCCGCACCCGACGCGGCTATTTGTGTTTGGAAAGATAAATGCTGCAACTGATCCGAGAACACTGGTTCTCTAATGTGCGTGCCGACATGTTGTCCGGCTTGGTGGTCGCGCTGGCGCTCATACCGGAAGCGCTCGCCTTTTCCATTATTGCCGGGGTCGACCCCAAGGTCGGGCTCTACGCCTCGTTTTGTATCTGTACCGTCAACGCCTTCGTCGGCGGTCGGCCGGCGATGATTTCGGCGGCGACCGGCTCCATGGCACTGGTCATGGTGACGCTGGTGGCGAAACACGGCGTCGACTATCTGTTCGCCACCACCATTCTGACCGGTATATTCCAGTTCATCGCCGGCTCGCTGCGCCTGGCCAACTACATGCGCTTTGTGTCGCGCTCGGTGGTGACCGGCTTCGTGAACGCGCTCGCGATCCTCATCTTCTGGGCACAGATCCCCGAGCTGACGAATGTCTCGTGGGTGGTGTACGCCATGGCGGCGGGCTCGCTGGCGATCATCTATCTGTTTCCGTACATACCGGTGATCGGGCGCATCTTTCCGTCGCCGCTGATCGCGATTCTGGTGATGACCGGCATCTACATGTCCGGCCACTTCGACATCCACACGGTCGGCGACATGGGCCAGCTGCCGGGCAGCCTGCCGAGCCTGATCTGGCCGGACATCCCCTGGAACTGGCATAGCTTCAGCATCATCGCGCCCTACGCGCTGACGCTGACGGTGGTGGGGCTGATGGAATCGATGATGACGGCGACCATCGTCGACGACCTCACCGACAGCGGCAGTAACAAGAATCAGGAGTGCCGCGGTCAGGGCATATCCAACATCTGCACCGGTTTCATCGGCGGCATGGCCGGCTGCGGCATGATCGGCCAGACCGTGATCAACGTGAAATCCGGTGGCCGTACCCGATTGTCTACGCTCACCGCCGGCATCGTGCTGCTGATCATGGTGGTGTTCCTGTCCGACTGGGTCGGCCAGATTCCGATGGCCGCACTCGCCGCGGTGATGATCATGGTCTCGATCGGCACCTTCTCCTGGGAGTCGATCCGCGACATGCCCAAGCACCCGCTGTCGACCAATCTGGTGATGGTGACCGTGGTCGCGGTCGTGGTGGCCACCAGTAATCTGGCGATCGGCGTGTTCGTCGGTGTGCTGCTGTCGGCGTTGTTCTTTGCCAACAAGGTGGGCCGGCTTCTGCATATCACCAGTCACCTGACCGACGACGGCGAACACCGGATCTACGAGATCACCGGTCAGGTGTTCTTCGCCTCGGCGAATTCGTTCCGGCATGCCTTTGATTACGGCGAATCCTTGTCGGCGGTGACCATCGATGTGCATCGTGCGCATTTCTGGGACATCTCGGCCGTGGAAGCGTTGGACCGGGCGGTGCTGCGCTTGCGGCGCGAAGGCATGACGGTCGACATCGTGGGCATGAACGAAGCCAGCAAGACGCTGGTCGACCAGGTCGCGGTGCACGACAAGCCCGACGCCGAAAAGCTGCTCGAGCAGCACTGATACAAGGGGGAGAACAATATGTCCGACGAGCGACCGATCGTGGCGTGCATCGATGGTTCGGGCTATGCGGCGGCGGCCTGCGATGCGGCTGTCTGGGCCGCCACGAAACTCGAGGCGCCCCTGACCTTCGTCAACGTCATCAGCCGCCGCAAGCATGCGGCCTCGACCGATTATTCCGGCCAGATCGGCCTGGGCACGCGCGAGCACCTGCTGACCGAACTGGCCGAGCTCGATGCACAACGCGCCCGCCTGGCGCGGGATCGGGGCCGCGATTTTCTCGACTCGGCCAGCCAGCGGGCGGCCGCTGCTGGCCGGCCCGAGCCGGCAACGTGCCAGCGCAACGGCGAGCTCGTGGATGCGCTGCATTACATGGGCGACGACATCCGGCTGTTGGCCATCGGCAAACGCGGCGAATCCGCCGGCGACGATGATCATCTGGGCTCCAATCTCGAACGCGTCATCCGCGGCGTGTCCTGCCCGATCCTGGTTACCAATCAGAGTTTTGCCGCGCCCGAGCGTGTACTGATCGCCTTTGACGGCAGCCGGACCGGCCAGCGCGTCATCGAGCGCGCGGTGGCCACGCCGCTGCTGGGCCAGGTCGAGGCGCATCTGGTGTATGTCGGGCAGCCCAACGACAAGAGACGCCGCCAGTTCGATGACGCGGCCGAAAAACTGCGGGCGGCCGGCGCGCAGCTGACCACCGCCATCATCGACGGCGATGTCGAGCCCGCGCTGCACGACTACCAGCGCAAGCACGATCTCGACTTGATGGTGATGGGCGCCTATGGCCACACGCGTATTCGCGAATTACTGCTCGGCAGCACCACGACCGACATGATTCGGCGGGCCGATGTGCCGTTGCTGATCGTGCGGTAACGATCGACGAACGCGCAGGTGGAGGTGGGCCGGCGGAAGTGGCCCGCCCGCCTTGTTTCGGACCCGGGCGTCTCGCCGGAACAGCGCCGCGCCCGCCGTATCCCGGATGCTCGGCGCGCTATGCGATCAATGGGCGCTCAATGCGGGTTTCGATCCCGAGCTGCTGCAGGACAAAGCCGGTGGGTGGCGCGCCTTGCATCACGATGGTTGCCGCACTGCAGCGTCCCTGTCCGAGCCGGTTCTCGGAGTGGCGATTGCATGGACGCCCGAGCCGGAAAACGCAGCCTGGGATGATTCGCTCGCCTCGGTATGATTGGTATGACGTTGACCGGCATTATTGCGGCGCGGCCCTACGCGGCAGACGACCATGAACCATCCGGAAATCGATACGGAAACGATGTCGCAGACCTTGCATGCCCTGCGTCAGCAGTACCGCGACGAAAGCAAACGATCAAAGAGCCAGCGTGCCACGGTCGAACTCGACCAGACCACCACCGGGCGGTTGTCGCGTATCGATGCGTTGCAGGCGCAGGCCATGGCGCAGGCTTCCGAACGGCGCCGGAATCTGCAGTTACAGCGGATCGAGCACGCGCTGAAGCGGCTTGAACGGGGCGAGTTCGGCGCGTGCATCGAATGCGGCGAATGGATCGCCAAGGGGCGGCTCGAACTGGACCCGACGGCGCTGAAATGCATTGAATGCGCGGAATAGGCAAGGAGCCAACCCGCGCCCTGTCTCGGATACCCAGGACAGGACACCAGCCGTGGCCGCGAGCCGTAGCGCGATCCGGTCCATGGCACCGCCAAGCCAGAACAGCCGGCTGCCGCTGGCCAGGGTGGCGATCCCGTAGAGCAGGCTCACGGTGGTGCCGCGGATGTTCGCGGCGGCTCCGAACTGCGGGCTGAACAAGCCCACGAAGAATGTCTGGCCGAAGCTCGAAACAAAGGTGGCGACGAAGCCGAAGGCAATGACGCGTAACGTACCGGCATCGGCGCTACCGGGGTGGTTGTTGTGCATTGTTTCGTCCACGATCAGGCGGCGCGCTGGCGGGTGTGGCCGGCACGCCATCAGGCGTCCATCCGGAAATCACGGGCCGCGCCGACCGCGCGGCGTGTTGTGGGGGCGGGTCGGGGCCCGGAAAGCGACGATAGCTTACAAGGCCAACCGGGCAGCGACGAGCCAGCCCGTTCAAGTCGATTCAGCGCATTGCGACCGGCGCTTTTCGCGGCGTTGCGCGACCCGTGGTAGCCTCCTATGAGCCGTCAGACGTCGTGTGTCGCCGGCGAGCGCGCCGTGCCGTTGGTCTTCATCGACGCCATGACCCAATCTGATGGTAATGGAATGCGGTGGTCACACCCGCTCCGCCCGCTTCAGGTGGCCAGCACGACGACTGATATGATTCGTCGAGCCGAGGTGTCGTTGCTGATCGTTCGCCAGGCATGCCCACCCGGGCACAGGCGTTGCATGTGGCCTCGGCGATGTTCACATCCAAAGAGGCGCTCTCTGCGCCCGGGGGAATTGAATGACGAAATCGACTCCAGCATGGCTTGCTCGCGCGGCCGCCACCGCCGGCCTGATCGTGGCCGGCACCACGCTGGCGCAGGCTGCGAGCGCGCCGACCATCAGCTTCGGCGTGCCGCCGTGGCCCGGGGTATCGGTCAAGACCGAGATCGCCGAGCAGCTGCTCACCACCCTCGGCTATCAGACCAAGACCGAGAATGTCGGGTTGCCCTTCATCTACCGCGGCCTGACCGACGGCAACACCGATGTCTTCATGGGCGCGTGGCTGCCGGCGCAGAAGGCCATGCTGGGCCCGCTGGTCAAGAAGAAGCAGGTGGTCAAACTGGGGTCGAACCTGTCGGGCGCGATCGAAGGGCTGGCGGTGCCGGATTATGTGTGGAACAAGGGCATCCACTCGATCAAGGATCTGGCCGCCCATCCGAAGATGTTCGATCACAAGATCTACGGCATCGAGGCGGGCAGCGCCATGGATCAGGCCATCTCCAAGGCCATCAAGAACAACTACCAGGGTCTCGGCGACTACAAATTGGTGCCCAGCAGCACCGCCGCCATGCTGGCTGAACTCAAGCACTCCGAGCCGAAGAAGAGCCCGATGGTGTTTCTCGGCTGGCGTCCGCACTGGATGAATATCAAGTTCCATATTCATTACCTGAAGGACAAGCACGGCAGTGCGATCGCCGGCATCAAGAGCGATGTGCTCACGCTGGTCTCGGCCAAGCTGAATAACGACAACGTCACCACGCTGCTCAAACATATCCATGTGCCGGCCAAGACCCAGAGCCGCTGGATCTACGACTACAGCTACAAAAAGGGTGACAAGTCGACAGTGGCCCATCAATGGTTGGCTTCGCATCCCAAGACGGTCGAGAAATGGCTGGCCGGCGTGAAAACCGTCGACGGCGGCTCGGCGGTCGACGCCTACCACAAGCGCTACGCCAAGTAGCGCCCGGCGCCGTGCTCCGGGCGGCATTCCGGGGCACGGCCAGAGTGCGTGAATATTCGCTGCCGGGCCGGACGGCCCGCGGCGGCGTAGTCGCGGCATCGCCTTCGCGCGCGTTCTGCGGCCGATGTTCCCGTTCCCGGGGCGCAATCTGAACCCGGGCCATCGCTGGAAGACCACGGCTACCCTGTTCACGCTGCCGATCCTGATGCTGATGATCGGGCTCACCACCGGGGTGTTCCATACCCGGCAGCTGCGGGTCATGCCGCACGGACCGCACGATTGACCGCGCGCCCGGCTTCGCGCAGCGTGGCGGTATGTTGGAACATGGAAACGAAACATGGACGATATTCACGATCGCGTCGCCCTGGTGACCGGCGCATCGCGCGGCATCGGCCGCGGCGCGGCGATCGCACTGGGCCACGCTGGTTGCCGGGTCGCGCTGGGTTATAACCGTTCGGCGGACGCGGCCCGGGCGACCGCCGCCGAGATCGAGGCCGCCGGCGGGCGTGCCATCGCCGTGCAGGCCGATATGGCCGACCACGACGCACTGAACGTCATGGTGGATACGGTCGAGTCCGAACTCGGCCCGGTCGAGATTCTGGTCAACAACGCGGGCATCAACCCGATCTATCCGCTGCACGAGATCGACGCCGGGCGCTGGAACGAAACACTGCAGATCAACCTCACCGCCTGCTTCATCCTGTCGCAGCGGGTGGTGCCCGGCATGCGGGAACGCGGCTGGGGCCGGCTGATTATGATGTCGTCGGTCGCCGCCCACATCGGCGGCGTGATCGGGCCGCATTATGCCGCCAGCAAGGCCGGCCAGCTCGGCCTGATGCGCAGCTACGCGCGCATGCTGGCCACCGAGGGCATCACCTCGAACGCGATCGCCCCGGCACTGATCGAGACCGACATGATCGCGGGCAACGACAACATCACGCCGGACCTGATCCCGGTCAAGCGCTTCGGCCGGGTCGACGAAATCTCGGACATGGTCGTGCATCTCGCGCGAAACGCCTACATGAACGGCCAGACCGTGAATATCGATGGCGGCCTGTATATGAGCTGATAAAGCACGACGCGGTAGCCGCGGACGAACGAACGCAGCATTAGCCCGGCGCGGCCGGGCGTGATTGAAGTGATCGGCTGTCGGTGGAAGCGGACTGTGGCCTTGCCTCGCGCGCTACGCCGACCGACGCCACAAGCCGTTGTGTCTTGCTGGATGTCGTCTTGCCCCTGGTTTGCGCATCGTTAACGCCTGTCGCGTTGAGCGACCGGGACCAACGCCCACTCATGCACAGAATCTGTGGATAAGCCCGTGGGTAGATCGTGCCGGCCCTCGTGGCGTCGGCGCGCGCGAAGAGTGATCGAATAATCGCCAGGCTGTTTCGCAATCGGGCGGTGGCCGGGGTGGGGTGCCCGATAAGTCGCATAATCGGGTAAAAATAAGGCCGACCGGTCGCTCGCCATCACCCGAAGAGTCAGACATGCCCGTTCATCGCCTGCCCACGTTCGGTCATCCACACCAGCCGCTGCTCGACGGGGTCACGCCGATCCAGCGGCTCGCACGTTTGGAAGACAGCCTCGGGCGTGCCGGCCGTGGCATCGAAATCCACGTCAAACGCGACGACCACATGAGCCTGGGCGGCGGTGGCAACAAGCTGCGCAAGCTCGAATTTCTGTTGGGCCGGGCGCGGGCCGAGGGCGTCGACACGGTGATTACCGTCGGCGGGCTGCAATCCAACCATGCCCGGTTGACCGCCGCCGCCTGTGCCCGGCTCGGCCTGGCTTGCGAACTCGTGCTCACCCGCGTGGTGCCGCGCGCCGATCCCGACTACGAGACTAGCGGCAACATCCTGCTCAACCGCCTGTTCGATGCCCGGATCCAGATCCACGCCGGCGATGTGGACGCCCTCGAGGAAGCCTGGACGCGCGCCGAGGCGCTGGAGGCGCGCGGGCGCTGCGTTCTGGTGGTCCCCACCGGCGGTTCCACGGCGTTGGGTTGCCTGGGCTATGCTCGCTGCGCCTACGAGATCGCGACCCAGGAAGAAAAGTTCGGTATCACGTTCGATACGCTAGTCACCGCCAACGGCAGCGGCGGCACCCACGCCGGTCTGGCCGCCGGTATGGTGGCTCTTCGCCGGGATCCGAGCCGGGTACTGTCTTATGCCGTGCTCGCCGAGGAATCGGACGCGCGTCTGCATACGACCGAGTTGATCGCGCAGACACTCGACGCCATGGGCGTGGTCGGCGACCGCGGCGTCTTTTGCCCTTTGGTTGATGGCCGCCATCGGGGACCGGGTTACGGCATGCCGACCCCAGCCATGATCGATGCCGTGGCGCGCGTGGCCCGTCTGGAAGGCCTGCTTCTCGATCCGGTGTATTCCGGAAAAGCCATGGCCGGACTGCTGGCCGATATTACCGCCGGTCGATTCGAGCCAGGACAACGCGTACTGTTTCTGGCCACCGGCGGCGCGCCCGGGCTTTATGCGTATCGATCGGTGTTCAGCCCCGGCGAATGGGGGGATGCGCAGGCACCACCTGCGAGCCCGTAAACAACCCACAGAATCTGTGGACAAGGCCGTGGGCAGTTTGCGCGAAAGACCGTGACAGCAAGGCATTGAAGACGCTGGTCAAAAAATGTTCAAGCGATGGGTGCGCCGCGCGTGCCGGGCCTAGTATCGCTTGCCACGGCGGGGCGGGCGCTGACCGCGATGTGCGGCCACCGTGCGCGCCGACCGGTTGGGCGGGGCTCAATCGGGGCGCCCTGAACGAAGCCTTTACGAACGGCATGCTAGAAGACCCGCGGGACGTGTTTTGTCATTCTTGGGGTAGCTGGGTATGCGGCGAATCGTGGTGCTGGTTTTCGTGATGGGGTTGGCGGGGTGCTCGACAGCACCGAACGGCCCGGCCTGGGGCTCGCAGGCCACGCTGACGCCCGGCTGGTCGCGCGTCGGCCACGCGGCGGCGGACGCGGCGCGTTCACCGGTCACCTGGGCCCCGTTGGCGGCGGCCGGTCTGCTGCAGATCGGCCACGCCGACCGTCATATCTCCCATTGGGCCTCCGACCATACGCCGATCTTCGGCTCGCGAAACGGTGCCCAGAATGCGAGCAATGCCCTGTTGGGCGCCTCCGTCGTGCTGTACGGCGTGACCGCATTGGCAACGCCGAGTTACCAGGAAAACTGGTATCCGAACAAGGCCAAGGGGCTTGCCGTGGGCGCCGGGGCTGCGCTGGCAACCGAAGGCGTGGTTGCAGGCCTCAAGAAAGGGGTAGGCCGGGAGCGCCCGGATAATTCAGGCCACGACAGCTTCCCGTCGGGCCATGCGGCGCTGACTTCCGTATCCGCCACCATGACCATGCAGAACATCGACCGGCTGCCGATTTCCAACACCAGCCAGTTCGCGCTCAAGAGCCTTGCGGTTGGCCTGAGCGTCACCACCGACTACGCGCGCGTGGCCGGTCGAAAACATTATCCGTCGGATGTTCTGGTGGGCGCGGCCATCGGCCACTTCGTGGGCGTATTCGCCGACGAAGCGTTCCTGGGCCTCTCGCCCGATCGCTTCGTGCCGACCGTCAGTATGTCGCGCCATGGCGGCACGGTGGGCTTCGAAGGCCGCTTCTAGCCGGCAACGAGCGGCCTCATCGTGAGAGGCCGCCTGCCGTGCTCGCGCCGATGATGGGGTGGGGCGGTTGTTCGCCGCCGGGGGCTACAGCCAGCGCGCCAGATACGGCAGGAAAACGATCAGGCCGATCGCCACCGAGCCCAGCGCGCTCAGCAAGACCGCGCCCGCGGCCACGTCCTTGGCTTTCTTGACCACCGGATGAAAATCCGGCGAGGCGACATCGCATAGCAGCTCGAACGCGGTATTCAACGCCTCCGCCACCCAGACCGTGGTGATCGCCAGAATCAGCACACACCACTCGATGGGGGTCACGCCCACGATCAGGCCGAGGCACACGACGACCGCCGTGGCCGCGGCGTGAACCCAGGCGTTGTGCTGGCTGACGAGCAGCTCGCCAATACCGGCGATGGCATATCGCATGCTGCGAATACGCCCGATGAAGGTAAACGGGGCTGTGCTGTCGTTCATGGGCGAGCGCCTGCGCTGGATACCGTGGGCCGACGCGCCGAGCTCGCATATCGCACAACCCGGGCCGGCCCTCGGTTGTTTACGCAGGCGGGCACCAAATTGCAACCGGGCGCCGCGCCGCAGCCGGTTCATCGCGGCCCAATGGCGCCTCCTGGCTTGTCGCCGCGTCGTGGCTTCACCGGGGCCACGCGTGCGCGCGAACCGACAAGCAGCCACAACGTACCGGCCCGCGAACCATGCACAGAATCTGTGGATAACGCCGTGGGCAAGTCGGCCATCGGCCCGGCCGGCATGGGCTCGGCGCGGTTGGTTAAAAATTGATCGGCCATAGCCGGAAGCAGGGCAGTTCAGCTATCGAGCGGGCTGACCACGCCGCGCCCGCCCAGCTTCAGCACATGCGTATAAATCATCGTGGTCTGCACGCTTTTGTGGCCGAGCAGCTCCTGAACCGTCCGGATATCGTTGCCGCGCTCCAACAGGTGCGTGGCAAACGAGTGCCGTAGCGTATGGCAACTGGCCTTCTTGTGGATG
Organism: Salinisphaera sp. LB1; assembly: GCF_003177035.1. NCBI lineage: Bacteria > Pseudomonadati > Pseudomonadota > Gammaproteobacteria > Salinisphaerales > Salinisphaeraceae > Salinisphaera > Salinisphaera sp. LB1. The sequence goes on from NZ_CP029488.1 coordinate 2,752,252, forward strand.
CCCGCGCGCCTCACGGCGCCCTTCACCGCATGTTGCAAACCCTTCTCACTGAGATGATGGCGGCGTGTCTTGCCCGACCGCGGATCCGTCGACAACCGCGACGAAGGGAAAACGTATTGCCAGCCGAGTTCCGTCTGCGCGTTGGGATACTTCTCCGCCAATGCCGTGGGTAGATAAACCGAGCCGTAACCGGCCGCGAGATCGGCCCGATGCTGCGTCGCCACGCGATTGATTTGCGCTGTCAACGCGTCAGTGACCGAGGCGGGCAGCGGTGTGACCCGGTCCTTCGCCCCCTTGGCATCACGAACCACGATCTGCCGGTACTCGAAGTCGACATCCTTCACCCGCAACCGAACTGCTTCCATCAGCCGCAACCCCGACCCGTAAAGCAAAGACGCCATCAACCGATAAGTACCGTCCAGTTGCGCAAGCAGGCGCGCGACCTCCGGCGCGCTCAACACCTCCGGTATGCGCGCCGGGCGCTTGACGCGCACCACATCATCCATCCACGGTAACTTGATGCCCAGCACCTCCTTGTACAGAAACAGCACCGCATTCAGTGCCTGATTCTGCGTCGATGCCGCGACGTGGCGGTCCACCGCGAGATGCGTCAGAAAAGCCTCCACCTCCGGCTTGCCCATATCCTTGGGATGTCGCTTGCCGTGAAACAGGATAAAGCGACGAATCCAGGCAAGATACGTCTTCTCCGTCCGAATGCTGTAATGCTTGAGCCGCACCCGCTCGCCCACTTGATCGAGCAGCTTCGGCGGCCGATTGGGCGATTTAGGCATTTTTAATAACTGGTTAGCGGTCTATCGTTGTTGCAAGCCTCATAACACACGGCCTGCATGGCCTCTGGTTATTACTATACGAAAACGCGATGAAGTGCTATACCTACTTTCGGCCGTATACTTGGCGTTATACCGCAATAGCAACATTCAGGGATGGTTTTGAACTACGAAAATAGAGTAGTTGCGTTTATCGATATTCTTGGTTTTAAAAGCCTGATATCTAATACCGAGGATAAAACTGGAAACGACATCTCTGAGAAAATAGATGCCCTGGTAGAAGCGTTCGCTTCCATTCGCGAGATTTGGGATCTCGACGAAAATAGTAAAGAATTTCTCGATCTCGATCTCGATTTCGATAAAAATAAAAAGGTAACGATATTTTCGGACTCGATAGGCGTTTCCTTCCGAACCGAAAAAGAAAGCGGGGTCTTCTATACGCTTTTAGAAATTAAACTATTGATAATGAGACTGGTAGCGCGAGGAATTATCTGTAGAGGGGCTGTAGCGCTTGGAAAATTCATTCATACCGATGAGTACCTCTTCGGGCCGGCGCTAAATGAGGCCTATCTTCTTGAGTCGCGTGCAGCGTTATATCCACGTATTATTCTTGACAGAAACGTGGTAAAACTCGGAGCAAGAAGCCACGCCCCGCATCATGATTCGGCGCACGAGCAATACGCGATTGAAGCTCTTCTTGAGCAAGATAGCGATGGAATGTATTACATCGACTATTTTTTTAAAGCGCAAGGCGAACTTGACGATCCGCAGTACGATTTTCCGCAATATATCGACAAGCTGGGAAATATAATTCGCAAAGGCATGATGGCTTCTTCTCATCCTAGTAAAGCTGATTTGCGGATAAAATTCTATTGGATGAGAGAGCGGTATAACCGTATGGTGAATTTGGTATCGCGGTCAGAAAACGTCTCTGCCTTGAAGGATCAAGGTGAATATGAGTTGGCTGAATTTTACGGCGCACTTAGGCCCATCGGCGAATAGTTAGGCATAACAATTCGCTGCAGTTGATCGCCAACCCGTGGCGACAACTGAGCTTCGGCGTTAGCTCTACAGGACGTAAATTTGGCTTTTAAAGACGTAGTAGATTCACTATCCGCGACTGCCTCAACGATAGCCATCGTTAGTGTCCTCTACGCGTGGTATAGAAGCGCTAAAAAGCCGTTAAAAATTCCGCGCATCGTAGTTCATCGAAATCGAATTCAGAAAAACTCTAAAATCATTGTCTTAGTTAAAAACTCGGCGGACTATCCGGTCGTTATCAGACGTTGCGACGGTTATTCTCAACGAACTCACCAAGTAACGAAGAAGCCGGGCGAAGGCGCGAGATATTCCGAGCACTACTCAAGCAAAAATGCCGTATTTCATACAACGCCAGAACTAGAAGTAAGCGCACGCGGATATGCCAGACTAAACGTTAAAATGAACGACGAATATCTATCGGTCCCAAGCCCGATGAAGTTGCTTCTAGAAACCTCGCACGGCCACCACGAATTAACATGCAAAAAGGTGTCTGAAGTCGAAATGGAGAAGGTCAACACGTATACGCTCGTGTTCGATTACGAGAGTAAATCTCGTTTCCGCGCAAAGATCGTATATCTTAAGGAGCTAGTAAAAAAGCTAACTGGTCGCTGCAGTTGACCGCCCAAAGCGCCGCCGCGCTTCGGCCGGCAACTGAGCTTGGGCGTTAGATATAGATGAGGGAAGATATGAGAGGCGACATACTTCGAAAATTATTTGAGATATATCGACATCACCGCCCGTCGCTACAGACTTTGATTGAACCCGACCGAAACTGGTTGCTTGAATTACTGAAGCCGCTTCCGCCTCCAGATCCGGAAAAAACTCTCGATAGAGAGAGTGAAATATTTCAATCGATTTCTCAAGAAATGACGGCTATAACTCAATCCGAAGGCGCTGAGCTAGGAACTAACGATTGGGCGCTGATAACCCTGTCACTCCAATATCATAATAGACGCCTCGAGAGTATTCTCTCGGGATTCAATGCATTCGCTGGTTTGCTAGCTTTCTTAGCCGCGCTCGCAGTAATATTTGCCAAGCACTTCGGACCTCAAAACTGGGGGTTTTTGGTAATTTTTGGATTTTTTATTTTTTGGATTTATGGGAAACGAAGCAAGTTAATCTTTAAAATTAGAGAAAATTATGACATGCAGGCGCTAATTGAATACGTAAAAAGCAAAACAATCTAACGAGGCGCTGCAGTTGACCGCCCAAAGCGCTGGTGCGCTTTGGGTTCCCGTACGCCCGGCATGGGCACGATCTTGGAGGTGAAAGTCCTCTCATAAGTAGGCCATAACGAATGAAGCGAAGCGCAACTGCGTGAGGGCGACCGAGCGTGGGGAGGAAGCGTGGAGCGAAGCCGTGAGCCGATGAACAAGAATCGGATATCAAGGCGCTGTCAGGCAGGGCGAGCAGGCGGGACACTGCGAAGCTCTTATGGCCAAGGCGTGGCAGCGTAAATCCGGCGGCTGTGCGGTGACGGATCGTGTTCTTATCCGGGGAGATCTCGCCTTATGCCTGAAAGGGCAACGGAGTGTTTCCGGAGCGAGAAGTCAGCCGAGGCCGTAGTAGCCGGTGACGGTGAAGGGCCAAACGAGAAGAGGTGTTAAAGGACCGGTCGATGCGAGACGTATGGCATCAGATGCTTGCCCAAGCAAGGCGGACGGACGTGGCAGCGGTGAAGCCGTGAACACGCCGGTCAGCGATGAAACGACCCGCCCGCGATCGGAAGCCCGAGACACCAAGCAAGACCTGCTAGAGCGGGTGCTTGCACGAGACAACTTGCAACGCGCCGGAAACGAGTTAAAGCCAACCGCGGTGCGGCGGGTGTCGACGGGCTGGATATAGCCCGGACGGGCGCCCACCTCAAGACCGCTTGGCCGACGATTCGCGACCAGCTGCGTGACGGGCGCTACCGGCCCCAGCCGGTTCGCCGGATCACCCTCCCGAAAGCCAATGGCGGCCAGCGTAAGCTCGGCATTCCCACGGTGACGGATCGGCTGATCCAGCAAGCCCTGTTGCAGGTCGTGCAACCGTTAATCGACCCCTGCTTTTCAGAGCACAGTCACGGCTTTCGGCCGGGCCGCAGTGCCCACGACGCCGTGCGTAATGCGCAGCGTCATGTGCAAGCGGGCCACGAGATCGTTGTGGACCTGGATCTGGAAAGCTTCTTTGACCACGTCAGCCACGACATCGTGATCGCCAAGCTAAGTCGATATATCACGGACCCGCGTATTTTGCGTTTGGTTCGTGCGTATCTCGACGCCGGCATCATGGTGGACGGCCTGGTGATACGGCAACATGCCGGGACGCCGCAAGGCGGTCCGCTGTCGCCGTTGCTTGCCAACGTGATGCTCGACGAAGTCGACCAAGCGCTGGAACGCAGTGGCCATCGCTTCGAACGTTATGCCGACGACAGCAACATCTATGTTCGCAGTCGGCAGGCTGGACGACGCGTGCTGGCCCGCCTGCGTCAGATTTACGGTCGACTCAAGTTACGCATCAACGAAGCCAAGACCACGATCCGGAGCGCCTTCGACGCCTCGTTTCTGGGTTATGCGTTATGGCGAGCCCCGAATGGCGAGGTCAAAGTGGCGGTCGCGGCCAAGGCAATCAAGGCCTACAAACGACGTGTCAAACAACTGACGCCTCGTCATACCGGCCGCAGCCTGCTCGACATCATCGCCAAGCTCCGTCCCTACGTGCGCGGCTGGAAAGCCTATTTTCGGCTGGCGCAAACGCCCCGGGTCTGGAAACAACTGGACCAATGGCTGCGCCACCGACTCCGTGCGATCCAGCTCAAGCACTGGGGTAGCGGCGCCACGATCTATCGAGCGGCCCGTGCACTCGGCGCCCGACCTGCGACGGCCCAACAGGCCGGCCGCAGCGCTGGGCACTGGTGGCGGGGCAGTGCCATAGCACTGAATAGTCTGCTCACGATTGCGTGGTTCGACAGCCAGGGCGCACCCCGGTTGTGCTAGTTTCAAATTCTCGAACCGCCGTGTGCGGAACCGCTTGCTCGGTGGTGTGGGAGGGGCGCAGCCCGTTGGCTGCCCCCTATCCCGATTCCGCGGCCTTCGACCGCTCCGGCGGCAACTGAGCTCGGGCGTTAGGCCTTATGACATTATCTGTACGTATCCGCAGTTTCCGAGATGGCGAAGAGCAAGCGCTTTTCGAGATATTTCACTCAGCGATTCATCTAATCGCCAGCAACGACTACGCCCAGAATCAGATTGACGCTTGGGCTCCGCCGACTCTGGATCGAAGTCTATGGGCAAGACACATGCGCAACATAAATCCCTTTGTTGCAGAGTTAGACGGTAGGCCTGTCGGTTATGCTGACGTATAACCTTCCGGCTACATCGATCACTTTTTTGTTTCCGGGCATCATGCCCGACAAGGAATAGGTGCGAATTTGATGGGGACACTCCACGACGAGGCAAAACGACTCCGGCTTGGGGAGCTGACCTCGTATGTAAGCCTCACCGCGCAGCCATTCTTCGCGAAATCAGGATTTTCCGTAGTGAAGAGTCGGATGGTCGAGATTCGAGGTGTACACCTTCCAAATGCACTCATGCGTAAAGCAGTGCAATGAACCGAGAGCCTAACAAGGCGCTGCGGTTGACCGCCCAAAGCGCTGCCGCGCTTCGGCCGGCAACTGAGCGTCGGCGTTGGGCCTCGATGGATCGCTACCCGCAGAAATGGATAATCAAAAAATAAAACCGGAAAGTATTACTAAGGCGCTGCTGAAATAGAAGCCAAATTATGTCCCGAGACTCGTCTGCCGTAGGTTCGGATTCGGACCTTGGTCATTTTCTGTCCAATTTTCGGGCTTGCAGGGTGCAAATCCCGGCTTTCAGACGCAGTTCGGCTACGAAACGCGCTCATGCGGCCTCCAATGCGGCCATCCGCATCAGGTTGTAACTGGCAAACACCAGCTTGGCCTGAGCGGCGACCCGATCCAGTCCACGCCGCATCGTCTGCTTCAGCGGTCGGGCGTATTTGCCCCAGCCGAATGGCGTCTCGACGCGGTGACGGGCATTGATCGACTTCGCGTAGCCAACGTGGCGTGTCGTACGGGCGTCGATCGCTGATCGTCGTCCCTTGTTGTTCCGGGCCACGTGCGGCGTCACGCGGGCCTTGCGCGCGCCCTCCACGAAGCGTTGCTGGTCGTAGTTCTTGTCGGCGCCCACCGTCAGTCGGCGGCGGCCGGGTCTTCGATCCAGCATCGCCAGCGCCGCATCGACTTCGGCGGTGCCGCTGGCGTGCGTGGTCTCGGCGTCAACGACCAGCGCGTGGCGATTGTCGGTCAGCACGTGGCCGATATAACACAGCCGGCTGGGTTGGCCCTTGGCTTTCTTGTACAGCCGGGCGTCGGGGTCGGTCTTGCATTCATGCGTGTCAGAACGCCTCACCTCGCCCTTGAAGTCGGGCGGCCCGTTCGGCGGCTCGTCGTCCTCGTCTTTGCGCCGATAGCTGCCCATCGACGCCCAGGCGTCGATCAACGTGCCGTCTACACAGAAATGCTGTTCGGACAACAGCCGGCGCTGGCGGGCTTGATCGACCACCGCGTCCAATAACCGACCGGTCACCGCGCCATCGATGAACCGCTGACGGTTCTTGGTGAACGTGGTGGCGTCCCAGACCGCATCATCCAGCGACAGCCCGACGAACCAGCGAAAGAGCATGTTGTAGCGGAGCTGCTCTACAAGCTGGCGCTCGGAGCGGATCGAGTACAGGATCTGAAGTAATAAGGCCCGGATCAGGCGTTCCGGGGCGATACCCGGGCGGCCCGTATGCGAGTAGCTGACCGTCAACGTCCCGTCCATCGACTCCAGTGCCCCATCGACCAGCGATCGAATCCGGCGCAACGGATGATCCGCGGGCACAAAATCGGTCGTCTGTGAATACGAAAACAGCGACGGTTGTTCGGTGTCCGGGCTTCGCATCGGTTCGGCTCCTATTCACTCTCCACTATTGTCCCGAGATTTGTCGGGTTTTTCAGCAGCGCCCTAAGCCGATGCAATTGCTCGGGGCATGGCTCGCTGGGCTTCTAGCTATAGACGGGTCGTTTTTATTTGCAGCTGTGCGTATGGGCGACCAATCTTGGGCAGGAGTAGCGTTGGTGATCGCCGCTATATTAAACGTGCCATTATTCCTAGCGGCAGTGTTTCTGTTGCAAACTCGATTTCGGCCCGAGTTGCAAGAAGATTCATACTATTCTTCTTATTTAAGTAGCAAAACGAACGAGCCAGTCAAGGTTAGCAAGACCGATACACGATATCTGGAATTGAGACAGCAGATTTCTGAACTCGAAGAAAAAATAATATCCCAAGGGGGTTCAGTTCAAACAGTCAGTGCGTCTGCAAATTCGTCTGTTGAAAATATTTACGTCGGTATAAATAAACACTTAGAAAACAGAAAAGATATAAAGCAGAAATTGCGAGATTGCAATATTATAAAGATATCTATATTTGGGCCTGATGAGCCGCCAGAAGGTCTAAATATATCAATATCAGAACATTTGTCTGCTGAGCAATCTCGGTTTCTCATCGGTGTGGCTCGTGACCTCGGATTTGAGACATACAATTTTTTCGACAACCGTGCTGAAGAGACTGAAGAAGATATCCTATTTGGATCATATGGCCCGGCTGGATTCGAGTTATGACCCTGGCGCCCAACAGAACGCTGCAGCTGACCGACCGAAGCTCTGCTGCGCTTCGGTCGGTCAATTGAGCTTCGGCGTTAGACCGAAGGAAAAACAATGCCAAAACGAAACCTCGATCCTGCGCTTCTCCCAGAGGCTCGCATGGACAGAATGCGAGAGGAAATGCGAAATTCACACTTGGGAGGACAGCGCTTGGGCGGCAGTCTGTATCGTACTCAAGTGCTAGAACCTAACAAAGCGCTGCAGTTGACCGCCCAAAGCGCTGCCACGCTTCGGGTTCCCTCCGCAGCCTTCGGCTGCTCCGGCGGCAACTGAGCTTTGGCGTTAGGCCTCATTGTTGTAATATCCGCATCGTGTGGGGGTCCTTCAGGTTGGGGCGTCGGCCGATTAAGGGTAAACAGGGACAGACCACGGTTAATTAATCGGGTCGGTCGCCGGGGGCAGGTCTTGCCCCGTGCCCGCAATAGCAAGACCGGGCCCAATCGCCTGAGTCGATCACGCAGCTCGACGGCGATTCGATCGTGTGCTGGTGCCGCGAATTCAACCATTCGACGACGTTCCTCTTGTCGCAAAACGGTACTTTGCCCGTGCCATTTGCGTTGACTACGCAAATGGCACGAGAGGTCGCGCTTGGCCGATTCAAGGCCTTGTGCATGGAATGGATCCGGGCGGTGGCGTTAAAACGCCATCCGGTAGCCGCATTGACATTGTCTTTGTCCGCGTGTCGCGGCCCACGGCGCAGCGTGATACGTTTCGTAGAAGTTGATGTAAAGAACGCGCCGGCAGCGTGGACATTTCAAGTGGCCCGTTCCGCTACGAAATAGGGGGCGATGCCCAGGTTGTGTGCGATGTGATTTGGTGAGTCTCATGGGGCACCCGTGCTGTTGCTGAATCCAAATCCAACGTAGGGCGCAAATGTTGTAAAAATATTGGTGTTAGCCCGACGGGCGTTGGCTGATGGGCGCGCTTCCCATGCGGGCTCGCGGCTCGGGAGCGGTGGGGCAGAACTGGATATCAGGCGGTCATAAGCGCCAGACGATAATAAGTGACGCGCTCGAGGGTATTTCATGCGAGATCCCCATGCCCTTGGGTGATGACCGTGAAGGGGGCGCACGCACTCCGGGGGAGCGATAGCCCATGCATCGTTCAGGATCTGTCATCGGGCGCGGGCCCCGGATGGTCACCCGCCGGGACTGCTCTCAGCCACGTTTTGCACAGACGGTGTGGGTTGCTGTCGCTCGCGGTCTGGTCTGGGCCGCGGCCGTATTGGTCTGCACGCCCGGGATTGCCGCTGCGCACACGCTTTACCAGAGCAAGCGCGGGCGGAAGCTCGATTTCATACTCGATGCGGGTGTGGGGCTGTTTTCCAGTCAGTATGATTACTCCGGCCAGCGCCGCGGCTGTGTGGCCTGGAGCCTCAGCGCCGCCATAGTGGGGCTGTCCGGCGAGCTGCCTGTGGCGGGCGGTTCGACGGTCTATGGCGCGGTCAGCGGCTTGGGCACGGTCGTCAACGGAGATGGCGATGCCGCCGGTTTTTCACACGGTGGCGATCGCAGTGCGCGCATCGATCAGGCTTATGTCGGCTGGCGTTCCGGGACGCTCTTGGGCGTGAAAAATGCGATCGATGTGTCGGTCGGCAAGCAAGGCGTCACTTTGGGCCGGGGCTGGCTGGTCGACAGCGGCGCGCTGGCTGTTGGCACCGGGCGAACGTTCGATGAGACGGCGATTGCGCGCTTCCGCCTGGGCGCTGGCTTCACCGCCAAGGCGTTCTATCTCGGTTCGGACAAGGCCATGACCGGCAAAACGCACCTGGCCGGGGCCGATCTGGCCTATGCGGATGGTGCCGGCGACGCCCTGGGGGCGACTTATCTCCGGGTCACGGATGTCGACTCGACGGCATTTCATGGTCTTTGGGTCGCGCGGGCCGGTTTGAACACGTTCAGCGTGCGTGGCCGCAGCCGCTTGGGCCTGGACCATGCATTGTTCTCGTTCGCGGGGACGCTCCAGCGCGGTCGTCCGACCGTCCGGGGCCGGCCACGCCGCGTGAAGGCCTGGGCGTGGTACGCACAGGCGGCCTATCGTTTTTCTGGCTGGCTGTGGACGCCGAAGCTGGTCTATCGCTTCAGTTCGTTTTCCGGTGACAACCCGGATACGCGGACGCTCGAAGGCTACGATCCGCTGTTCTACGGCTTTTACCGACAATACGGCACCTGGAATCAGGGGGATGTGGCCGGGGTCTACACCGGGCCCTTCAATCGCAACGCCGACATACAGCACGTCGGGTTGTACGTGCATCCGCCCGGCCTGCGGCGCGCGGGGGTGATGTTTTTCCACTACCGAATCCGTCAGACGCCCGCGGGCGTCAGCGACGACTTCGCCCGGGAATGGGATTTCTTTGTCGACTGGTGGCCGAAGCCCAATCTGTTGATATCGCCGTCCTTCGTCATCTTCGATCCCGGCGCCGGCGCGACGGCGCTAATTGGCGCGCGCCAGACCAATCATTTTTTCCAGCTCATCGCCGTCTGGCAGTTTTGAACCGGCGCGAGCCGGGCTCGACCCACCTTGTGGTGCATACGCCGGGTTGAAGACGGCCTCTGGGTTACCCGGTTTGCGATCGCAACTCGGGCGGCATGTCGGCGCGGATCTCGTCGGGTACGCAATCTTCTCCGACCCGCGCCATAAGCACGGCCAGCGGCCAGCGCATCAAATTGCGGCGATGATTCTGTCGGATGAAATGCCGCACGGACAGATAGTGAAAGTACAGAAGCCGTCCACGGATTTCGTCCATATCCAGCACCTGGAGCATGCATTCCAGCGTTGCGTCCAGATCGACGGCATCGGTGGCGGCGAAAAACAGACCGAGATGGGCCCGACTGCTGGGTACGCTCTGGTACATATCGGTTGCGACAAGCGCCGACGCGTCGTGGTCGCCGATGGCGGTTAGGGCCTGGCACTGGAGTATCTGCACATAGAGGCGAAAGTCCGTGGCCAGCGGTGTGAGTTCCAGCGCCTGGTCGTAGAGGGCCAGCGCCTCGTCGGTGCGCGCTTCCCAGGCGTACATCTGGCCCACGGTGGTAAACCCCGTCGCGAACGCGGTGGTTTGCTGCAACGCATCCTGCGCCAGTTCCAGGGCCAGCGGCCGGTGGGCCTTGTTGACGAAATACAACAGCTTGGCCGCGTTCAGGACGAACACGGGGTTGTCCTGAAGATTGGGCAGGGCGGCCAGCACCCGTTCTTCGATTTCGGCTTCGTCCGCATGCCGCTTGTGCCGCTCGGGGCTCGCGAATATGTCGCGGCCGGCGTAGATATACTTGGAATGCAGCGTGGTGGCGAGCAGCAACTGGTTGACGGGGTCGTGCGGCTTGTCCCGCAGGGCGGCGCGATATTCGCGTTCGGCCGCCCGGTTGGCGGCCATCGATCGCCGGCGCTGGGCGAGGGCCAGCGTGGCCGCGGCCTGGTGGTCATTCGGGTTTTCGCGCAGGCGCGCTTCGAGCTGTTCCGCGGTCTTATCCCATTGCGGGCGGCTTTGGGCGAACAGCAGCGCGGCTTGCTGCAGGCCGATGGCCAGCGGTTGCTCATCCGGCGCGGTCGCGGCGTTTTCGTTGTATGTCAGGCTGCGTCGGATATCGCCGATGATCTGCCGGGCCAGGTTTGCCGCGATCTGGCTAAAGGGCGGGGCTTTCGGGTCGGGCGCGCTGATGCGGAGCCGTGTGACACTCAGGATGATCCGGGCGGCGAAAGGTTTGAGCGTCACCGCGCAATCCAGGCATTGATCGGCGCTTTTGACGAAACTGACCTGCACGGCGAATCGCGGGGGCTCGCCCTCGAAGCCTTCGGGCGCGGGGCAGTCCAGATCGAGCGCGACCGTGTGCCTCTGGGCCGTATCGCGATCGAGCTCCCGCGTGAGCATGCGAAGAAACGCCCAACCGGTCTCGGCCAGGTGCCCACTGAAGTGCAAACCCCGAACCGGGCCGACGACGATAAGTGCGCCGGCGGACGGACGCCGCGTCTGCACGTGCTGCGCAACCCATAGATAGCCCTCACCGTATTGGGTTGCGATATAGCGCGGCTCGGTGGCCGAATCCCGCAACTTGCGCCGCAGACTATTGATGATGTAATCGACCTTGCGATCGGAAATCTCGGGATCGTCGCCGACGATGGCATCGAACAAGCGCTCGCGCCGTAAAACCGTATTGGCGTGGTGCACGAACACGCCAAGCAACGCCCGTTCGGCCCCGGTGAACTTGATGGCATCGCCTGTCGTTACATGGACCGCGGTAGCGAAATCCGGCGAAAAACGCCAATCCCCATATTGAGCCGGGTCCAACATCGTTCAGCCCCACGCACACCAAGCTCGAGCCCCACACTTGGCGCAGGCCCGTAACGGCGCCTCGCTCACTCGTTCTTGCCGGCGCCCTTCGATAATCAAGCTAACCGATAAGCTGTGCTTTTCGCAAAGCGCCCGCGGGCCGTTCCGGCATCGGTCTCGGGTGTGAAACCGGCGTGCGCTAAAATGCGCGCGGCACGGCCGTTATCGGTACGGGCACTCGCCGACCTGCGCGGGCGCCCCGGCCATGCCGAAGATCACTCGAATCGAGATCTGCCCATGGCAAAACAGGAGCGCGCACCGCTCGCGGCCATCCAGAACGCGTCGCCCGAGGCGCTGCAGTCGTATTACGACGACTGGGCGCAGGCCTACGACGCGGATCTCGCCGCGATGGGGTATCGAGCGCCCCAGATCGCGGCCCGCATCCTGGGCGAGTACCCGGTGGCTCGTGCCGCACCGGTACTGGACGCGGGCTGCGGTACTGGCCTCACCGGGCAGGCGCTCGCTGGGGAAGGGTTCGAACACCTCGTCGGGCTTGACCTGTCAGCGGCTTCGTTGGCGCGGGCCAAAGCCAAGCGCTGTTATCGCCGGCTTGTCCAGTGCAACATCAACCGGTCGCTGCCGCTCGCCGACCGGCAGTTCGCCGCCGCCCAGTGCATCGGTACCTTGACTTACGTCCGCGACGTTTCGCCCTTCATGCGTGAACTCTGCCGTGTGGTGCAGCCGGGGGGGCCTGATCCTGTTCACGCAGCGCCAGGATCTGTACGGCGACGCATTCCAGGCCGCGCTGGATACCGTCACGGCCCAGGGGCTGTGGTCGCCGCTGTACCATTCCGGGCCGCAGCCGTATCTGCCGCACTACGCGGCGTTCGACCGCGCGCAGGATATTCACTACGACCTGTATCGTACGGCCGATTGAACAGGCTCGGTTGTAGCCACGTCATGGCGGGTGAGACCTGGGCCTGTCGTCGTTGCACGCCAGGCGGCGCGGTGACCGGAAGCCACGTCGACCAAGGCGCGGCGCGCTTGTCGTGGCTGGCGGCCCTTGTGCCTCTTCTTGCGGCAACACAATCACCCGCGCGGCCGCTCTGACGTAACGGCAGGCGCCATGCCATACCCGCGATCGCGTGGTGCGACGCCGAAGCCAGTGCATTCGTTCGTGTCGCTGTGCGGGCCGGGCGGCACATGAAAGACCTTCCGGGATGGCGGGCCGGGCGTCATGCCGTGCCCGCGTCTCGCACTCCAGCACGCTCTTGATTCGAATGGTCGTCCGGGGCGTCCGCGCTCTATGCGTGCAGGGCAGTCCGAGGTGTTCCGCCATGCATCTTCGGCATGGTGAGCGGCGGGTATGGGGACCAACCCGCCCATTGGCGCACTGGGGCAGAGCTCGACCAGGCCTTGTCCTGCCGCCAGCGACTTTTTCGCCGCCTGCCTAAAGTTTTTCTGTATCCGCCGATACTCTTTCGACTATCGGATTACCCGGCTTTCCATGGCGCAAAAATTTTGGCTCGGGTGCTTGTTTGCGATTTGCAGCGGCACGGGACCGACCGGATCTGAAGATTATTTCTGGCTCTTCTGCACTGACATGCGCTAGAGAGGGATGACTGCCGCCGACAAATCCGTTTCAATACAAGCTCCTACACAAATACAGAAGGGGTTTGTAGATGGCGGCAACCATCCCAAGTTGGATTGTTGGTCTGCGCGGGCAGTGCGTCAAGGGCGTGGCGTGGGACGAAGCTCGTGGCACGCTGGTGTTTCACTGCGACCGCGATCGCCGCTTCGTGCCGGTGGATCACCGGAGCGGCGCACGAGGCACCGTCAATCGACGGCTGCGTCGCGAGGTTCAGGATCTGCCGATCTGGGGCCGCTCAGTGACGCTCTCGATCGCGTACTGTCAGCTCAAGATCGGGGCGACGGATCGCCGTATGGAACGGCTGTCGTTCGTCGAGCCCGGCCATGGCTTCACACGCCGCTATGCGCGGTTTGTCAGCCAACTGGCTCGGCATATCAGCATCGCCGCCGTCGCGGCTTACACCGGCCTGGCGTGGCGTACGGTCAAGGCTATGGACGAACGGGCGTTGACGCGTGATCTGCCGGCTCTGGATCCTGGCGCACTGACCGGCCTGCGGCATCTGGGCGTCGACGAGGTCGCCCGCGCCAAGGGCCATGATTATCTGACCATCGTCTACGACCTCGAGTCCGGCGATCTGGTATGGGTCACCGAGGGCCGTCGCAAGGCCGGCCTGACGGCGTTTTTCGATCAGCTCGATGAGCCCGTTGCCCAGGGCATCGAGGCCGTAGCCATGGATATGTGGAAGCCCTTTGAACAGGCGGTGGCCGAGGCGTTGCCGAACGCCGCCATCGTCTTCGATCGCTTCCATGTCATGCAGCAGTATTCGAAGGTGATCGATACCGTCCGCCGAACCGAGTTCAAGCGGGCAACCCACGCCGACAAGCAGGTCTTGGTTGGCAGCCGTTATCTGCTGCTCAAAAACGCCGAACGCTTGAGCGATAGCCAGGCCGCGCGACTCGATCGGTTGCTCGCCGTCAATGGCCCGCTCAACGCAGTCTATGCCTTGAAAGAACAGCTCCAGCAACTGTGGCACGCCCCAGCGAGCTTCACCGTCATGGGCCAGCGCCTGGATGCCTGGTGTGCCTTGGCCGAGGCCACCGGGCTGGCCCCCATGAAACGCTTCGTGGCGATGCTACAGCGGCATCGCACCGGGATCTGCAACTACGCGGCCCACCCCATCACCACCGCCCGACTCGAAGGCGGCCACGTCGCGATCGGGTTGATCCGTAAACGCGCTCGCGGACTGCTCGATACCGAATACTTCAAACTCAAAATCCGGCAAAGCGCAACGCCCGAACCACCCCTTGGCCTGTACGCTCTGACCGGATGATTGGCTCAAACCATGTCACAAGAGCCTTATTTCTTTCAGAATACAATTTAAGAATCGGAGTTCATTTTTTAATGTTTAAAAGCGTAAAAACCAAACTCGGCGCAGGCTTCGGATTGATCCTGTTGTTGGTCTGCGCCCTGGGCGCGGTCTCGATGCATTCGCTGCACAACAGCCAGCAAAACGCTAATCAGATATTCAATAGTAATCTGAAAGCGATGCATTACATTGGCGAGGTCAACCTGCATTTGGGCCGGCTCCAGTCGCGCGCATTGAAGGTGATGAACAAGAGAGACGCGCAATCTGCCGCGGATCTGGAGACGTTTCTCAATAGCGCAAAGACAACAATCGCAAAGAACCTGGGTAAGTACTATCCGGCGATGGTCGGTAATCCGAGCGAAGACGCGAAGGCGAAGCAAGCCATCGCCGACTATCATGCATTTCTCCCGCTGATGAGTCATTTCATCGGTCTTGCATCGGACGGCAATTTTCAACAGGCGGTGACCGATTATTACGCCAACGTCGAGAAACCGTTTCTGCAGCTGCGTTCGGATTTCCGGGGCTTGAGCAACCTGCAGGTGACACAGGCCGACAAGGCGCATGCGGCCGGAGCCGCGTCTGCTTCGCAGGCCAACCTGATCATGTGGGCCTTGCTGGGATTCGTGGTGGTGGTCACGATTCTGACGACCCTGCTCATGATTCGCATGATTACCCGGCCGTTGCAGCAGACACGAGGCGTGGTGGCTGCCATCGGCCAGGGGCGGCTGGATAATGAAATCGTCAACCCGTTCCGCGATGAGTTCGGCCAGCTTCTGACGGGGCTTGCGGAAATGCAGGAACGTCTGGCCGCCATCGTGATGAAGGTGCGCGACGGTTCCGATTCGGTCAGCGTGGGCGCCCGGCAGATCGCCGCCGGTAACGACGAGCTGAGCACCCGAACCCAGCAACAGGCGGCGAGCCTCGAGGAGACGGCGTCGTCGATGGAGCAGATGACCGCGACCGTCAAGCAGAACGCCGATAACGCCACCCAGGCGGACCAGCTGGCCCGGCAGGTGCGCTCGCAGGCGAACGAGGGCGGCGAAGTGGTCGGTCGCGCGGTCGCGGCCATGGAGGAAATCACTGCCGCCAGCCGCAAGATCGGCGACATCGTGGGCCTGATTGACGACATCGCGTTCCAGACCAATCTTCTGGCCCTGAACGCCTCGGTGGAGGCGGCGCGCGCCGGCGAGCAGGGGCGTGGTTTCGCGGTGGTGGCCACCGAGGTTCGCAACCTGGCCAGCCGGAGCGCGAATGCGGCGAAGGAAATCAAGGCGCTGGTGGCGGACAGTTCAGCCAAGGTGGCTGACGGTTCGAGCCAGGTGGCGCTGTCCGGCAGCACGCTCGAGCAGATCGTCGAGTCGGTGACCAAGGTCAGCGATCTGGTGTCGGAAATGGCGGCCGCGGGCAAGGAACAGTCCGCCGGCATCGAGCAGGTCAACATCGCCGTCAGCGAGATGGATAACACCACGCAGAAGAATGCGGCGCTGGTGGAGGAATCGGCGGCCGCCGGGCGTTCGTTGGAAGAGCAGGCCGACGATCTGAAGGCGCAGGTCGCCTCCTTCCGGGTCGCGGCCCGGGCCGCGCAAAAGCCCCGCACGCCGGTAACGCAGGCGCCGCAGCCGGACGCGGGCCAGCCCCAACCTCGGCCGCAGCCCCAGTCCCAGTCCCAGTCCAAGAATGGGCCGGCGAAGGCGCTAGGCGGTGGTAAGCCCGCTCAGCCCGCGCCCGCCGCCGCGCCTGCCTCTGGCGATGACGATCAGTGGGCGACGTTCTAGGGCCCGTTCCGACAACGAAACCCGGGGCCCGCGCCGCCTTGTGCGTGGGGCCCCGCTTTATCGAGAAAATCGGGCCGGTGTCGAGCCCTGTTTCGCGCCTGCGGAGCAGGGCGGTTATGCCGCCATCGGCGGTTCAGCCGGCGCGGGTGAGCAGCATGGCAGGGCCCGTGTCCGCGGTCGTTCCGGCCCGGACCGGCGGCCCATTGCAATCCTTGTCGGCGCCCATAAAGTACGTCTGCGCAACGGTTTGCAACATGTGAAAAGTCACGCGACTCGATGAATTCGGCTGAACACGACAATGCGCCGGCGTTCACCGGCGAGGCCACGCTGGGGCTGATTCCCGCGCCCGATCTGCCGGAGACGGTGGTCGCAAGTATTGTGGCGGGCTTGCCGGAACGGCTGCACCAGTGCATCGACGACCGGCTGACCTGGCATGTCGAAACCGTCACCGATCCGTTGATCGGTGCCGAAGACGAGACCCGGCAGATTCTGTCCAAGGCCGGCCATATCAAGCAGGCGCGAGGTTGGCAGTACGTCGTGTGCGTGACCGATCTGCCGATGTTGCGTAATCGCAGGCTGACGATCGCCGAAGCGGACGGCCAGCACGGTACGGGCGTGCTTTCGCAGCCGGCATTGGGGTTCTTGCAGCTCAAACGGCGATTGCAGGACGCAATCCTGCAACTCGTTAACGAAATGCATCACGGCAGCTCGGATGCTGCACGCGATCGCCAGCAGGTGCATATCGCGCACCAGGCGGACCGGTACGGGCATGGCAGCGAGATCAGCGCGGATGCCCGCGAGTTGGTGGGCAGTCGCTATCTGCGACCGTTCGTTTCGCTTCGCCGTCTGACACCGGACGATTCTGCGGTGGATGTCCGATTCGTGACCGCGAGCCGTTGGCGGGGCTATATCCAGCTGCTGCTGGGCATGGTGTATGCCAATCGACCCTGGACGATTCTGCCGTCATTCAGGCGGGTGGTCGCCATCGCCTTTGCCACCGGCACCTATGGCCTCGTGTTCCCGACGTTATGGCATTTGAGCGACGCGTACGACAGAGCGCGTCTGTTGGCGCTGATGGCCCTGTCGTTCATCGCGATGATCGCGTGGATCACCATTGCGCACGGGCTGTGGGAGCCGCGCAGTGCAAACGCGCGATTCACGCTGGTCTGGCTCTACAACGCGACCACGCTGACGACGCTGTTGATTGGCGTCGCCTGTTACTACGTCGCTCTTTTCTGCCTGTTTTTCACCACGGCCCTGATCTTCATTCCGGACCATTACTTGCAGCAGGTGCTCCAGCATCCCGCCGGGCTCTACAGTTATGTGGTGCTGGCCTGGCTGATCACGTCGGTGGCGACGATCACGGGGGCGTTGGGCCTGAGCCTGGAGGGCGATGCCACGGTGCGCAACGCAACCTACGGCTATCGACAGCGCATGCGCCACCGTAAAGTGACCCGGGATAGCGCTTCATCACGCTAGCCGCGGCGCGGGCCGGGCGATTCGGCGACATGACGCAACGAACAACAACAATTTGCCGGCGATGGCAGCGCCGGCTCCTGAATGGCCGCAGCGCCCGATCAGCGGCTTTCGATAGCGTGCGGCGCCATCTTGAATTCGATCTGGCCGGCGTCAATCGAGCCGTGGCTGCCATACCGCCACGCCAAGTTCTCGTAACCGTGGCTCACCGGCAACCCGGCGTAGATCGGGACGTCTTCGATCCATTCAGCAAAAACAGCCGCGAGCGATCGCAGGCCGTCGGCCAGGGTGCAGTCGTCGAAACCGCCCAGGCAGACGGCTTGTAGCCGGTCGCGTTGTATCGAGCCGATCAGTTGCCCAAAACTACGCTCCAGCCGGAATTCGGCCTCGCCCACGTCTTCCAGCAACAGAATCGCATCGGTATCGAGCTGCAGGGCGGCGGCCGTGCCCGCCATGCTGGCGAGCGTGGTCAGGTTGCCGCCGACCAGTGGGCCGGACACGGGCCCGGTGGGGCCGGCCATGTGGGTCAGGCGCCACGCGCTGGCGCGGTCCTGCAGCCAATCGGCCAGCGAGGCCATGGAGGCCGCGCGCTGGTCCTGTTCTTCGGTGGTTTCACCCGGCTTGGCGAGCTGCGTGGCGACCGGGCCGTGGATCGCGAGACGCCCGTGCTGGCGGAAGGCTTCGAGCAGGACGGTGGTATCGGAAAAGCCGATCAGCGGGACGTTGTCCGGAATGCGTGACCAGTCGATGTGTTCGACCAGATGCGCGCTGCCGTAGCCGCCGCGCAGGCACCAGACGGCGGCGACGTTTGGCAGCTCGAAGGCCCGGTGCAGGTCGGCCAGGCGCGCCGCGGCGGTGCCGGCCAGATAGCGGTGATGATCGCGGGCGTGGGCGCCGAGGCAGGCGTCGATGCCGGCGGCTGCCAGCACCGCCAGCGCGGTGTCGATCCGTGCGTCGGCCACGCCGCCGGCCGGGGCGATCAGGGCGATGCGCTGGCCGGCGAGCGGGCGGAGCACCTCGGCCAGGCGGGCAAGCGGGGCCGCCAGCGGGGTCGGTTCAGAGGTCATGGGTTGTCACCCGCGTGCCGAGTCGTTCGCCGGCCATGTCGCGCAGATGCTGGTGGTGGGTGAAGAACAATACCTGGGTTTTTTCGGCTAGGCCGGCCAGCACGTCGAGCCCGGCCATGGCGCGGTCGTCGTCGAAGTTGATGAACAGGTCGTCGGCGACCACGGGCAGCGGCGTGGCGCGTTCGAGATAATCCTCGATCGCGGCGATGCGCAGCGCCAGATAGAGTTGGTCGCGGGTGCCCTCGCTCATGCCGGGCGGGGCGACGCGCGCGCCGTCGGGGCGTACGCCGACGATCTGCAGCTCGTCGCGGTCGTCGAATTCGCCGGCGAGCCGTTCGAAGGAGCCACCGGTGAGCTGGTTCATGAGTGCGGAGCCGCGTTCGATCAGCGGGCGCTGCTTGTCCATCGCGTAACGCTGGCCGGCCCATTTGAGCAGCAGTGCGGCGGTGCCCACGCGCAGGTAGCGCTCGGCGGCGTCCTGCATGTCGGCGAGTGCTGTCTGGCGTTCGGCCGCGGCGGTCACCGCGCGATCATCGCCACCGATGGCGTCGAAGGCGGCCTTGGCTTCGTTGCGGGCGTCGCGCGCCGGGCCGAGGTCGGCGTCCAGATGCTCGATCCGCTCGGACAGCGCGTCGATCTGTTCGCGCAGGGTGTCGAGATCGCTCGCCTCGACCGCGGCGATGAGATCGTCGATCGACTGGCCGTCGCCCTGCTCGGCCAGTGTTTCGGCGATGGCGGCGTGTTCGGCGACGAGGGCCTGGCGCCGTTCGGCGCGCGCGATGATGGCCTCGAGCGCGTCGGGATCGGCCACGCCGGCCTGCCGGCACAAGCCGTCGAGCCGGCGTTCGGCGTCGGCGCGGGTCTGTTCGTGCTGGGCGATGCGCTCGCGATGGGCGGCCAGATCGGCTTCGCGCGTCTGCAGGCGTGCGTGTTGCGAGCGGATGTCGCGCAGGGCGGCGGTTAGCCGCTGCACGGTCGCCTCGCCCGGTTCGTCGTCGACGGCGCTGCGGCCGGTGGCTTCGAGAATACGGGCGAGTTCGGCCTCGAAACGCGACCGGCGTTCGTTGAGGTCCTGCTGTTCGGCTGCCAGCTCTCGCGCCTGCCGGGCCTGTTCACGGCCGGTTTCGATGATGTCGAGCACCGCCTGGCCGGCCTGGGCATCGAGCGATGTGTCGAGCCCCAGTTCGTCGAGCGCGGCCCGCCACGCGCGCTGCCAGTCGGCCAGCTCGGTCGCGGCCTGCTCGCGGCTCGTCTGGAGCGCTTCGATACGGCGTGCCTGTTCGCGGCGTTCGCGATCGAGCCGCTGGCGTTCGTCGCGCTGGCGATGCGCGCGCTCGATCAGCCGCCGGGCGTGTTCGATCAGCATCGCGAGCGAGGCGTCGGCGATCTGGCCTTCGTCCACGCCGAGGGTCACCAGGTACGGCTGTACCTGGTCGCGATGCGCGGCGATGCGACCGGCCAGCTCGTCGCGGGCGGCCTTGGCGTCGATGTGATTCGCGCGGGCGGTCAGCGCGGCGTCGCGATCGGCGAGCCAGTCGCGCATCGCCGCCGGGCTGGCCGGTTCGAGATCGGCGGATGCCCACAGCGCGGTCCATTCGGTCAGCAGGCCGTCGAGCCGCGTGCGGGCCGCGTCGCGCCGGGCGATGGCTTGTTCCAGGGCCTGTTCGCGCTCGGCCACATGGCGCTGGCGCTCTGCGTCCTGCGTAATAGCGGCCGCATGATCGAAGCGGGCATCGGCCAGCGCGTCGGCCTGGCGTGTCGTGCGCTCGAAGGCCTCGACCGGGTTCTTTTCGGCGGCGGCGTCCAGCTTGGGTGCGTCGGCTTGGTCGAACAGATCGCGCTCGCGCTGTTCCACGTACCGACGCCGCACGAGCTGCCAACAGGCATCGCGTTTTTTCGCGCGTCGCGGCGAGGCTTTCGGCGCTCGGCAGGGCTTCGTCGGCGCGGCGACGGGCCAGGGCGTCGCGCGCGCGTTCGACGTCGTCGCTGAGTTCGTCGACGCGCGCCTGCTGTTGTTGGCGGGCTTCGCGGGCGCCATCGATGGCGGCTTCGAACTCACCAATGCGATCGCGGCTGGGCACGTCCAGCGTGGCCAGCGTCTCGATATCCGCCACGGCCGGCTGCATGGCGGCCAGCCGGCGGGCCAGATCGCGCGCCAGCCGGTCCAGGTCGGCCTGGGTGTTGCGCTGTTCGGATTCGAGATCGCCTTCGCGGGTGCAGGCGGCCAGCCAGGCTTCGAGCGCGGTGGTGTCGGCCGCGCGGCCCAGCGCGTCGGCGTCGGCGGCCAGCCGGGCCTCGGCTTCGCGGGCCGTGTTGAGATTGTCGGTGGCGTGGTCGAGGCTCTGGCGGTGGGTCGCCTCGGCGGCTGCCAGACGCCGGGCCTGGGCGAGGGCGGCGGCGGTCGGCCATTCTCGCGTCTGATCGGGCCAGCCGAGTTCTCGCCGCATGTGGGCCAAGGCTTCGGTTAAATGCGCCTGTTCGCGTTCGATTTCGGCGAGGCGCTCGCGATCGGCGGCGATCCGGCCGCGCTGTTCAGCCAGACGTTCGATCGCCTCGCCGGCTTCGCGCAGCGCCGGGTCGTCGCTGAGGGTGGCGATTTCGGCATTGATGTGCTCGATCTGGTCTTCAATGGATGCGATCGCGGCATCGGCCGATTCGATCGTCTCTTTGGCCTGCTCGAAGGTCGCGCGCGCTTCGGCGTGCAGGGCGGGTGTTTCGCCGAGACCGGCCAGCTCGGCCTCGACTTCGCGATACCGACGGACCGGGGCGGCCACGCGCCGGATGCGTTCGAGCTCTTGCAATTGATGGCGCAGCCCGCGGCGCTGTTCGGCCAGTTCCTGGTAGCGCGCTTCGGCGGTCTCGAAGGCTTCGCGTTTGCTGCGCCAGTCGCCGACCGTGACCTCGTGCTCGCGGATATCGGCCTCGGCGGTCTTCAGCCGAGCTTCGGCCTGATAGTAGCGTCGGTTCTGCGAGGCGTTGGGTGACCACAGCGCGTCGGCTTCGGCGACCAGGGCCTCGCGTTCGGCGAGCACGTCGGCCAGGCCGGAGCCGGCCGAAAGCAGGGCGGTGTCGGCATTGGCATCGGCTGCCGCGAGGGTTTCGCCGCCGGCACGCAGGCCGGCGTGGTCGAGGCTGAACATGCGGGTGAAAAACGCGCGGTCCGCGCCGGCAAGCCCGCGTTCCAGATCGGCCTCCAGCCGGGCCGCGGCTTCGCCGGCGGCGTCGAGCAGGGTGTTCTTGCGGCCTTTCTTGCGGATCGCCTCGATCTCGGCCTCGCCCGCTTCGAGGCGCGCGCCGATGCGCAGCGCGCTGTAGGCATGTACGAAGTTCAGCGGCGTCTGGGTGGGAAAGCCGAACAGAAAATCGCCGATCGCGCTGCGGGCGGTGGATTTGCCGGCCTCGTTGGCGCCGAACACGATATGCAGATCGGTGGCCCCCGGTGTGAAGGCCACGCGCCGATCGGTGAAATGGCCATAGGCCAGCAGAGCGAGCTCGGCGAATCTCATGAGGGGGTCTCGCCGGCGGCCAGGCGCGCGAGCAGATAAGCGCCGGCGCCGTCGATCAGCGTGGCCGTGTCGCCGTCGATCGCGGCGCGCAGCAGTGGGTCGTCCGCATCGGCGCGGATGTCGTGTGGCAGGCGCTCGGCCAGCCGGCGGATATCCTTTTCGATCATCGCGCGGATATCGGGGTCGTCGGCGGCATCCACGAGCAGGCGCTGCATCTCGCCGAGCGCATCCTGGCGCGCACGGCGGCTGGCGGCGTCAAGTTCGGGTTCGGTCGCCAGCTTGATCTTTTCAACATAGACCTGGGCCGAACCCAGGCCGGCGGCCGCGGCTCGTGCCTCGGCCAGCAGCCGTTCAGGCGCGGCGGTGAGCCGGTCGTGCAGGGCGGTGGTGCCGGTCAGGCGAAGCCGGATTGCGAGCAGCCGGCCCTCGACATCCGCGGCGCCGGCCTCGATCGCCCGCCGCATCGCCGCGATGACGTCGTTGAAATCATCTGCGTCGGCCACGTCGACCCCGCGTTCGGCCCAGCGCGCGACGTCGCAGTAGATCGGCTGCAGCGCGACCACCCGGCCGTCCTCGACCCCCACCTCGAACGCGCTCTTGGCTCCGGTCTCGCGGATCGAGCGGCCCTGGAGGTTGCCGGAAAAGACCACGTGCGGATGCTCGGCCAGCACTTCGGCGCTGTGCACGTGGCCGAGCGCCCAGTAGTCGTAGCCCTTGGCGGTGAGTTCGTCGAGCGTACAGGGGGCATAGTTGGCGTGGCCGTCGCGGCCGCCGAGCGCGGTATGCAGCAGGCCGATGTTGAACACGCCGGGCGCCGGTTCGGGATAGCCGGGCACCAGGTTGTCAGTGACCTCGCGCCGCGCATAGCTCATGCCGTGCAGCGCCACGTCCAACCCGTCGAGCGTCCGCGTCTCCGCGGCCTCGTGCGAAAACACCTGCACGTTGTCCGGCAGCGACAGGCTGCGCGTCATCTGGTTCTGGGCGTCGTGATTGCCGTGAATCAGATACACCGGGATCGAGGCGGCCGCCAGCCGGTGCATCTGGCGCGCGAAGAACACGCCGGTCTGGTAGTCGCGCCAGTCGCCGTCGTAGACATCGCCGGCGATGACGACGAAATCCACCGCCCGTTCGATGGCGGCATCGACCAGCGCGGTCAGCGCTTCGCGGGTCGCCAGCCGCAGCCGCTCGGCGATGCCCGGCACCTCGTCGGACAACCCGCGCATGGGGCTGTCGAGGTGAATGTCGGCGGTGTGGATGAAGCGAAAGGAACTCAAGGCAACAGCTTGGGGCAGGGCGTTGGCGATCGCTGCATCTTAGCGGCTGTGGGCCATGCACCCAATCGGTGGCTGCGTAGCCGCCACGCGATTCATCCGCGGGTGACGCAGAACAACGCGGATGAACGCGAGCGGGCGCCGGTCGACCTGGCGCGTCGGCTCGTGAATGATGCGCGCGAAGCCCCTGTGAGCGTGGGGCATCGGCGACGCCCTACCACGGCAGGCGATCGATATCGACGTTGCCGCCGGTGAGAATCACGCCGACGCGCCGGTTTTCGAAATGTTCGGGCGCGGCCAGGACGGCGGCCAGCGCGACCGCGCAGGAAGGCTCCACGATGATCTTCATGCGCTGCCAGATCAGCCGCATGGCGGCGATGATCTCGTCTTCCGACACGCGTGTGATGGCGGCGACATGATCGCGCACGATCGGCCAGGTGATGGCGCCGAGCGAGGCCTTGAGGCCATCGGCGACGGTGTCCGGCGCGTCATTGCCGCAGCGCTCGCCGCTCTCCAGCGAACGGGCGGCGTCGTCGGCCGCGGCCGGTTCGCCGCCGTGGACCGCGATATGCGGCGCGTGGGCGGCGGCGGTGAGCGCGGTGCCGCTGAGCAGGCCGCCGCCGCCGACCGGCGCGATCACGATATCCAGATCGGGTACGTCCTCGATGAGTTCGGCCGCACAGCTGGCCTGCCCGGCGATGACGCGCGGATCGTCATACGGACCGATGAACTCGGCGCCGGTTTGGCCGATGAACGCATCGAGTGCGGCCTGGCGTGCGGCGTTGGTCGGTTCGCAGAAGATGACGTCGGCGCCGTAGCCGCGAACCGCGTCGATCTTCGGCTTCGGCGCGGTTTTCGGCATGACCACGGTGGCGGCGATGCCGCGCGCGGCCGCGGCGCGGGCCAGGGCCTGGCCGTGGTTGCCGCTGGAGTGGGTGGCGACGCCGCGTGCGGCCTGTTCGGGGCCCAGCGAGAACACGGCGTTGGTGGCGCCACGGGCCTTGAATGCGCCGGTTTTCTGGAAGTTCTCGCATTTGAAGAACAGCACCGCCCCCGCGGCCCGGTCGAGCGTGCGGCAGGTCAGTACCGGGGTGCGATGGATGTGTTCGGCGATGCGCTGGCGGGCGGCAACCAGGTCGGCAGCGGTGGGGCGCGTCATTCGTGTCTTTAGTTCGGGGCAGGAATCCGCATACTGCCATGCAGGGCCGGGATCGGGGGTCTTTTCCGGCCCGGCGGTGATTCAATTCGATGGAGTGCGTGATGGAAGAACCGATGGTGCTGCGCTATATCTGCGAGCTGGGCGGCGATGAGACGATCGTGGAAGCCCCCAGCGCCGAGGATGCGGCGGACCTGGCGGCCAAGGCGTATGCCGCCGAACACGGGCCCGGCACCTATACGGTGACGGTGTCCGAGGCGACCGACTACGATCTGCCCCTGATCGCCGGGGACGACTACACCGTTACCGTCGATTGACCATGGCGCGGGTTCGAAGGATGAGATCAGTCGCGATCTATGCCGTGGCCGCCCTCGTCGCCGCCAGCGCGCTGCTGTCGGGCTGCGCGGCGCTGTCGAACGGTGGCGACGGCCACCACAAGCTGGCCAGGCAGGCCGGTGCCTTCAAGGCCACGCCGGCCGCTCGCAACGCCGATGACCGGCAGCGTCTGACCGAGGCGCTGGCCACGATTTATGCCGACAGCACCGTGCACCCGTTGCGCTACCATGCCCGGTTCGTCGACCTCAACGGCGATGGCAAGCGCGAGGCCGTGGTCTATGTCACAGGCCCCTCGGGCTGCGCGCAGGGTTGCGATCTGTACGTGCTCGCGCGCAACGGCGATCGCTACGAAGCGGTCTCGCGTATTCCCACGGCCCGCGCGCCGCTTTACGAACTCGATCAACGCCATCACGGCTGGCACGATCTGTGGGTCACCACGGTGGGCGACGCCGGGGGCTCTCATGGCCAGCGCATGCAATATGCCGGGGGCGGCTATGTGCCGGTCGACGACAACGGGGCCGCCGCCGCGCGCACGCCGTTGATACCGAACCTCGATGGCCCGGGGCATGCGATACCGGCAAGCGGCCATGGCCAGTAGAGTGATGCGCGACGATAGCGGCGAGCCTCGCCGAGGGCTTTGAAGCGCGCATGAACTCGGCGGCCACGCCTGCCATGACCAGCTATTTGCTGATCGACGGCTTTTCGATGATGGCGTTCGTGGCCGCTACGGAGCCGTTTCGTATTGCCAATCGTCTGGCCGGTGCGGATTTGTACGCCTGGCGGCTGCTGAGCGAGTCGGGTGGGGCTGTGGCCGCGTCCAACGGCATGCGTGTGCTGCCCGATGCCGGCATCGACCAGGCCGCAATACCGGCCCGGCTGGCGATCTGCAGCGGTTTTCTGGAGGCCGGCGCGCCCAGCCGCGCCCTGGCGCGCTGGCTGCGCCGTTGTGACGCGGCGGGCGCGGTACTTGGCGGTATCGACACCGGTTGTTTCGCGCTGGCCGCGGCCGGGTTGCTCGACGGTCACCGCGTTACGCTGCACTGGGAGAGCCTGCCGGCTTTTCGCGAGCGGTTTCCGCTGGTGGCGGCGGTGGAGTCGCTGTACGAGATCGGCCCTCGCCGGTTTTCCTGCGCTGGCGGCATGGCCGCCACGGATATGGCGCTGGCCGGAATCGCGGCCGACCATGGCTCGATACTGGCCCGGGCCGTCGCCGAGCAGCTCATCCACGATCGCGCCCGCGACCCCGACGCCCGGCAGCGTCAATCCATCGTCAAGCGCCTCGATATTCACAGTCCGCCGTTGGTCCAGGCGGTGGCGCTGATGGAAAATCATCTCGAAACGCCATTGCCGCTGGCAGTCATCGCCCGGCGTGCCGCCCGTTCGCCGCGTCAGCTGCAACGCTTGTTCGAGGCCGAACTGCAGGCCACGCCCGGCGCCTGGTATCGACGGCTGCGCCTGGATCACGCGGCGACGCTGATCGAGGAAACCGACCGTTCGATGACCGAAATCGCGGCCGCCTCGGGCTTTGCATCGACGACCACGTTCTCGAGAGCATTCCGACAGCAATTCGGCGTTTCGCCCTCGGCGTGGCGATATCGCGGGCAGGCCCGATAGCCGGGCAGGGTACGCCCGATCGCGCGCGAAACCGGGCCGCCGGCGCCGCGTAACACACCGCGTAGGCGCGCCCCGAGCTGGCCGATCCCATGGAGCGGCCCCAGAACGCGTACATTGGTTTTGTTACGGTCCATTGAATCCTCGTCTTCCGCAAGTGCTCGCCTATGCATGTTTTCGACAACCCCGTCGGCCCGGGGCCGCTCTGGTTCGACAACCTCACGACCGCCCAAGGCACGCCGGTGGCCTACGATCCGCAGGCGCGGGCGTTCATTCCGACCCCGCCGTTCTGCGCCAATCGCGAACGCATTGGCTGCAACTGGATCGCGCCGGAGCATGGCGCCTTCTGCCGCGCCTGTGCCATGACCGCGCTCGCGCCCGATCCGTCGTTGGCTAACGCCATACCGGACTGGGCCGAAACCGAACTCGCCAAGCGCTGGGTGCTGGATAATCTCGGCCGCTGGCAGTGGTTTCGGCCGGAGGACCCGGGCACACGGCCGACTTTTCATATGCTCGCCGAGGCCAACGACCAGCCGGCGCCGATGGGCCATGGCCATGGCGTGGTCACCATCAGCGTGTCCGAGGCCGATCCGGTGGTGCGCACGACGCGTCGTCAGGCCCTGGGCGAACCGTATCGCACCATGATCGGCCATATGCGCCACGAAATTGCGCACATGCTCTGGTGGCGCCTGGCGCTGCGTGCCGATTTTCTCGACGCGTTTCGCGACATGTTCGGCGACGAGCGCACGGATTACAGCGATGCGCTTGGCCGGCATTACAACTACGGCCCGCCGGCCGACTGGGGCGAACGGTTCATTTCGAGTTATGCCTCGGCACATCCACACGAGGACTGGGCCGAGACGACGTCGCACCTGCTCCATCTGACCGACATCACCGACAGCTTCATCGCCGCCGGACTGGCGTCGTCGTATCTGCCGGCGCCGAACTGGAACCCCTATGCCGAAACCGACACGGCGCGGCTGATCCATGTCGGCGCGGCGCTCGCGATGAGTGTGAACCACGTCAACCGCTCCATGGGATTGCCGGATCTGTATCCGTTCATGCTCTCGGCACCGGTCAATCGCAAGTTGACCTTCGTGCATGAATGGCTGCGGCGAGGGGCGCAGGGGTGGTGAGCGCAGCGGATTCGGGCAGCGCGCCTGCCTCGCTGTGTAATGGGGCTGCATGCAGGCGCCCGACGCCCACATTCCGGGCCCGG
Organism: Salinisphaera sp. LB1; assembly: GCF_003177035.1. Lineage (NCBI taxonomy): Bacteria > Pseudomonadati > Pseudomonadota > Gammaproteobacteria > Salinisphaerales > Salinisphaeraceae > Salinisphaera > Salinisphaera sp. LB1. The sequence continues at coordinate 2,780,429 of NZ_CP029488.1, forward strand.
ACTGTATTGGGGTTTCCTTGGCGCAGTTGAAGTAGGTCGGCTTAGTCCGCAGGCCGTAAGCCGACACAGGGCCACGCGCACCACCGCAGGCAACGGGTTCCGCCCACGTCGGATTACGCTTGGCTAATCCGACCTACGCGGATAGGGCCGAGGTTCTCAGTCCCTGGGCGCCGCGCCAAAGTAGACCGGCTTGGGCCGTAGGCCGTAAGCCGACACAGGGCTGACCGGCACGGCTGTTTTGGGTTGGCGTTGGCCCATGCCGTGTCGGTATGGCCGGCCCGGGGACTCGCGCTGGCGATGCGGGCCTGCGTCATGGGTACCGGGCTGCCCCGTAATCGGTACGCGTCGCCGGCATGAGCGGGGCGTTACTTCTGCCGAATCCCGATCGTCCGCCCTGCCTGCTCGGGCCATTGCCCATGCGCCCGTTGGCCGTAGCCATTGGCCGCCCGCGCCACGTCATCGGGGAATGCCGTGCCGCGGTGCGTGGCCTGATCGATGGCCATGAGCATCTGTTCGCTGGTCGCGGCCAGGCGGCCGTCACCACGATGGAGGGCGAGGAATAGATGAAGCCGCTTGGTGTCGCGGTCGAGTATGGTGAGCTTCACGGTCAGCGGTTCGGCCGCCACGCATTCGGCGAGAAAACAGATATGCGATTCCAGCGTGAATGTGGTCACGCCGGTGGCATCGCGCGCGGCCTCGGTCAGGCCGATCGCTTCCCAGAACGCGTCCACTGCGAGCGAGAATACGCGGGCGTACTCGGCATCGTTCATGTGGCCGTTGTAATCCACCCATTCCGGGGCGACGCGGGTTTCGAGAATGACGTGATCCATGGCTTCTTGTTGCGAGATTGAGGACGGCGTTCGAGCCGCAGATTACACGGGTTTCGCCGAACAATACCTGGATTATTCCGGCCGGATGCCGGCGGCGAACATTGCCGATAGTCGACGGGCATCGAGTACCCATCCAGAAATATCGACGCCGCCGGCAGCAATCGGCGTAATCCGCGGATAGAAAAGAAGCGGTCTCCCAACCTAGATGCGCCCGGGCAGGCCCTCGGATTCCGGCCAGTATTTCTCGACCAGGGCGAGCAGTTCGGTCAGGAACGCGTCGCGCCGATGCTCGAGCCGGGCGACCGAGCGGCCGCCGGCCTGATGCTCGCAGCCCTCGACCACGCGATCGATCAGTTTGTCGGTCAGCTCCGGGGCTTCCAGTCTGGTCCAGGGCAGCTTCAGGGCCGGGCCGAATTGTTCGAGCATGTGCCGCATGCCCTGTTCGCCGCCGGCCAGATGGAAGGTGAGGAAGGTACCCATCAGCGACCAGCGCAGGCCGGCGCCGTAGACCACGGCGGCATCGATTTCTTCGGTGGTTGCGACGCCGTCGTTGACCAGATGCAGCGCCTCGCGCCAGAGCGCTTCCATCAGCCGGTCGGCGATATGGCCCTCGATCTCGCGGCGGACGACCAACGGGCGCATGCTTAGGCCGCGATACATCGCCTGCGCGGTCTGGATCATACCGGGTGCGGTCCGCTCGCCGCCCACGATTTCCACCAGCGGCAACAGATAGACCGGGTTGAAGGGGTGGGCGACGAAGACGCGTTCCGGGGCATGACTGCAGCCGGCGGCCAGCGCGGTCGGCCTGATACCGGAGGTGGACGAGCCGATCAGCGTATCCGGTGCCGTGGCGCCGTCGATGTGCGATAGCACGGTCTGCTTGAGTTCGAGCCGCTCCGGCACGTTTTCCTGCACCAGATCGGCGTCCGCGACCGCGGCATCGAGATCGTCGGTCACGCGCCAGTTGTCGCGATCGGCGTGGGCCGCCAGGCCGCGCTTTTCCAACGATGGCCAGGCGATGTCGAGGGTCTGGGCCAGCCGGCGACGCGCGGTCTCGACGTCGATGTCGTAGGCCACGACCTCGGCCCCGGCGGCCAGCGCGCGTACCGCCCAGCCGCAGCCGATGACACCGGTGCCGACGATGGCGACGCGCCTGGGCACGATGGTCTGTTTCTCGGGCGATTCGCTCATGCCGTACCCCCGGTGTTCGCGCCGCGCAGGGCCAGACGATTGCGCGTGTCCTGCGGGCTCATGACGTCGCCGCCCAGGGCTTCGATGATCGAGCGCGCCTTGTCGACGAGCCCGGCGTTGTCGGCCTTCACGCCCTTCGACAGATAGAGGTTGTCTTCCAGGCCCACGCGGCAGTGCCCGCCGGCGATCATGGCCTGGGCGACCATGGGCATCTGCATGCGGCCGATGCCGAAGGCGGCCCAGTATGCGTTCGCCGGCAGTTTGTCGCGCATGGCAAGCATGGTCTGCGGATCGGCTTCCGCACCCCAGGGGATGCCGAGGCAGAGCTGGAACAACGGGTCGCCGTCGATCAGGCCTTCGTCGATCAGCTGGCGGGCGAACCAGACGTGGCCGAGATCGAAGCATTCCAGTTCGGGCTTCACGCCGGCGGCCTGGACCAGCGCGGCGTGCTCGCGCAGCCAGTTAGCCGAGTTGAGGTACACCATGTCGCCGAAGTTGAGGCTGCCGCAGTCCAGTGTGCAGATCTCGGGCAGCATCTCGCCGATCGGCGCATGACGTTCGGATGGGCTCTGTAGGTCGGAACCGGCGGCGGCGCGAATCTGGCGGTCCTCGCCTTCGGCGCCGGTCAGTTCCGGGAACAGATCACCGCCGCCGCCGGCGGTAAAGTTGAGTACCACGTCGGTATCCGAATCGCGCACGCGATCGGCGATTTCGCGGAAATATTCACTTTTATGGCTGTGTGCGCCGGTCTCCGGATCGCGGACATGCACATGCGAGATCGAGGCCCCGGCTTCGGCGGCCTCGATGCAGGCGGTCGCGATTTCGGCCGGGGTGACCGGTACGTTCGGGTTCTTGCCGCGCGTGTCGCCGGCGCCGGTCACCGCACAGGTCAGAATCACCTGGGTGTTCATGCAGGCCTCGGTCGATGGATCGTGGCCGGAGTATGATCTCGAAGCGCCTCGCGCAATATGCGCAAGGCGTCGGTTTTTGTGCGAAAAGCGACGGCTTCGGGCTGGCGTTTGCTGCAGCGCACGGAACGGGCGGGAATTGCTGTATAACCCAATGACGCGCAGTATCTGCGCGCTCTCCACGCGTTTTACGTGCGCCGCCCATGTCCGATGCCGTGCTCGACTCACGACGCAACCCGCGCCGTCCGCCCGCGCCGGTGCGATGCAGCGGCCCGGCATGTTCGTGAGCAGCGCAATACAACGCATGCGGCATGGGCCGGCGGCCGGGCGCTGGATGTTGCTGATCGGGGTATCGCTCGTGCTCGGGGTCGCGCTGCGCTGGTGCGGCTTGCCGGCGGGCTTTCTGCTGGGCCCGATGATCGCGGCGATCGCGCTTTCGGTGACCGGTGCCGCGGTCGCTGTGCCGCGCGTGCCGTTTCAGCTGTCCCAGGCGGTGATCGGCTGCCTGATTGCGCGCACCATCACGTTGCCGATTCTCACCGAGATTGGCGCCGAGTGGCCGGTTTTTCTGGGCGGTGTGTTCTCGGTTATCGCCGTGAGCCTGATCATCGGGTGGCTGCTCACCAAGTGGCAGGTCCTGCCCGGGCCGACCGCGATCTGGGGTGTGTCGCCCGGCGCCGCGGTGGCGATGACGCTGATGTCGTCGGCCTACGGCGCCGACGCGCGGTTGGTGGCGTTCATGCAATACACGCGGGTGGTAATCGTGGCCTCCGCGGCCTCGATTGTGGCGGCGGTGCTCGCGCCATCGGCCGGCGGCGGGGCCGGGTCATGGTGGCCGTCGAGTGTGGCGGGGCAGGGCGGCACGCTGTTGGTCGTGGCCGTCGGGTTCGGCGTGGCCCGTTTGCTGCGTACGCCGGCCGGGCCGTTGCTGGCAGCCATCGTGATCGCCGCGCTCGCTCAGGATCTGTTAGGGCTGAAACTCGAACTGCCCTTGCCCCTGCTGACAGTGAGTTTCGCCTTCGTGGGCTGGGGCATCGGTATGCGCTTCACCCGATCGACGCTGTCGCACGCGGTGCGCGCCCTGCCGGCGGTGATCGCATCGATCGTGATCCTGATCCTGGTCTGCGGCGGGATCGCCGTGCTGCTGGTCGTGTTCGCCGGCGTGGCACCGCTGACCGCTTATCTGGCCACCAGCCCCGGCGGCGCCGATACGGTGGCGATCATCGCCAGTTCCACACATGTGGATGTCGCCTACATCATGGCCATGCAGCTGGCGCGGTTCTTCGCCGTCATGCTCACCGGGCCGTTCCTGGCGCGCATGCTGACACGCTGGAGCGGATACCACGGCGCCGACCGCGCATGAGTTCATGCCCGCCTGTCGTCCGTATTCGGGGCATCCGGATCGCGAAGGGCGAGTATGCTCGGTAAACTAACGCGTATGGACGACAAATCCGCGAATACGGCGCGTCTTGTCGCGCTCGACTGGGGCACCTCGTCGCTGCGTGCCTGGCTGCTCGGCGACGATGGCGAAGTGATCGACGCGCGCACCGCGCGCCGCGGCATCATGCAGGTCGACAACGGCGATTTCGCTGGTGTCTACCGCGAGTTCATCGGCGACTGGGTCGCCGCGCACGGCGAGCTGCCGGCGCTCGCCTGCGGCATGATCGGCAGCCGCGGCGGCTGGGCCGAGGCGGCTTATGTCGATTGCCCGGCCGAGCTTGCCGGGCTGGCCGACCGGCTGCTGCGAATCGAGGCCGAGCCGGTGGCGCTGCATGTGGTGCCCGGCGTGATGCAGCCGCCCGGTGGGCGCGCCTTGCCCGACGTCATGCGCGGCGAGGAAACCCAGGTGCTCGGCGCGCTGGCCGTGGCCCCCGAGCTGGCCGGGCGCGGCCTGCTGGTGCTGCCCGGCACTCACTGCAAGTGGGTGCATATTGCGGACCATCGGCTCGCGGCTTTCACCACCTACATGACCGGCGAGCTGTTCGCGGTCCTGCGCCAGCACTCCATCCTTGGCAAACCGGCGACCGAGAGCGCGGTCTTCGATGCGGCCGCGTTCGAACTGGGCGTGGACACGGCGCGCGCGACGGCAGACGCCGGCCTCGCCGCCGCGCTGTTTTCCACCCGCAGTCGAATGCTCGCTGGCGAGATCACAGCCGACGCCACGCCCGATTATCTGTCGGGCCTGTTGATCGGCGATGAGCTGCGGAGTGCGATCGTCGGTCTCGACGGCGTGCCGCCGCTGCGCCTGATCGGCGATGCGGCATTGTGTGCTCGTTATCGCCGTGCGCTGGCGCGGTTCGATATCGATGATGTCGCCGAGATCCCCGATGCCGCCCGCCTGGGGTTGTGGCGTATCGCCGCAGCCGCCGGACTGGTGACCGCCTGATTCGATTTCCCTGCGCCGGAGGCGCCATCATGCTCAACGATTATCTTCAAGACCTGCCGTTGATCGCGATTCTGCGCGGCGTGAAGCCGAGCGAGATCGAGGCGGTCGGCCAGGCGCTGTTCGACGCCGGTTTCCGCGTGATCGAGATTCCGCTCAACTCGCCCGAGCCGTTGATCAGTATCGAAAGGCTATCGACGAAACTGGGCGGGGCCGCGCTGGTGGGGGCCGGCACGGTGTTGCAGCCCGAGCAGGTCGGCCAGGTGCGAGACGCGGGCGGGCGCATCATTGTTTCGCCCAATGCCAAGACAAGCGTGATCGAGGCCACGGTGCGCGCCGGGCTGGCCAGCGCACCCGGCGTGGCCACGCCGACCGAGGGCTTCGCCGCGCTCGACGCCGGTGCGCATGCCTTGAAACTGTTTCCGGCCGAAGCGATCGGCCCGAAAGTGGTCAAGGCCTGGCGCGCGGTGGTGCCGGCCGAGGTGCCGTTGATGCCGGTCGGCGGCATCGGCCCCGACAACATGCAGGAATTCGTGGCGGCCGGGGCGACCGGCTTCGGCCTGGGCTCGGCGTTGTACAAGGCGGGCATGGCTGCCGACACCGTCGCCGCCAACGCCCGTGCATTCGCTGCCGCGTGGGCCCGAATCGAACGCTGAAAATCAAGATTGTCCGTAAGCGGTCCTGGCGTTGATTTACGGACTGACAGGAAGCCTATGAAAATCACGAAACTCGAAACCTTTCTCGTTCCGCCGCGCTGGTGTTTTCTCAAGATCTCCACCGACGAGGGCATCGTCGGCTGGGGCGAGCCGGTGGTCGAGGGGCGGGCGGCGGCCGTGGCGGCGATGGTCGACGAACTGTCCGATTACCTGATCGGCGCTGATCCGCGCCGGATCGAGGACCACTGGACCGTGCTCTACCGCGGCGGCTTCTATCGTGGCGGGCCGATCCACATGAGCGCGCTGGCCGGCATCGATCAGGCGCTGTGGGATATCAAGGGCAAGGCGCTGGGCGTGCCGGTGCATGAACTGCTGGGCGGCAAACTGCGCGAGCGGATCAAGGTCTATTCCTGGATCGGCGGTGACCGGCCGGGCGATACCGCGGCCATGGCGAAGGAACGCGCCGCGCTCGGCTTTTCTGCGATCAAGATGAATGCCTCGGAAGAGATGCAGTTCATTGACTCCCACGCCAAGGTCGACGGCGTGCTGGAAAATGTGGCGGCGATCCGCGCGGCGGTCGGGCCTGACTTCGGCATCGGGGTCGATTTTCATGGCCGGGTGCACAAGCCCATGGCCAAGGTGTTGATGCGCGAGCTCGAACAATACAACCTGATGTTCATCGAAGAACCGGTGCTGTCCGAGCATTACGAGGCGCTGCCCGAACTGGCCGGCCTGACCAGTACGCCGATCGCGCTCGGCGAGCGTCTGTTCTCGCGCTGGGACTTCAAGCCGATCCTTGCGGGCGGGCACGTCGACATCATCCAGCCCGACCCCTCGCATTCCGGCGGCATCACGGAGACGCGCAAGATCGCGGCCATGGCCGAGGCCTATGATGTGGCGCTGGCGCTGCATTGCCCGTTGGGCCCGATCGCGCTGGCGGTCAACCTGCAGCTCGATGCCGTGTGCTACAACGCCTTCATCCAGGAACAGTCGCTGGGCATTCACTACAACCAGTCCAACGACATCCTCGACTACATCACCAACCCGGAAGTCTTCGCCTACGAGGACGGGTTCGTGGCGATTCCGGACGGGCCGGGCCTGGGGGTGGAGATCAATGAGGATTACGTCCGTGAGCGGGCGGCGGCTGGCCATCGTTGGCGCAACCCGATCTGGCGCCATGCCGATGGCAGTTTAGCCGAGTGGTAGTGGCGCTTGTGGCTCAAGGCGTGAATGGTTGTCGGACTGAAACAGAGCATAAAAGGGCGTAATTTCCACGATTGCACGATAGGCTGAGGTTGTAGACTCTCGCGGCCGAGCTATATCGTTGTTCGAGCGTGGCGGCCCGCAGGGGTAAATCGGGTATCGCGCGCTCGACAGGTTCGTTTATCACAAAAGACCGTTGAATGATCGGGTGCCCGGGCCTGATCAGGCAGATGTATAGCTTATGAAGCGCGTGTGGAAGGTTGTGCGCGGCCGAAGGGCCGCGGGTTTCAGCCTCGTGGAGTTGATGCTGGCGGTGGCGATCGCCGGAATCCTGGCGGCCATCGCCTACCCGATGTATCAGGGCTATCGCGATCATGTGAATCGTACCCAGGCGATCGCCGATATTCTCGATATCGAGAACGTGATCGCCCGCTATCAGAACGCTACCGATCAACTTCCGGACAGCTTGGCCGATATTGGCGAGGGCGGTCGGCTAGATCCTTGGGGACATCCTTATGTCTATCTTCGGATTGAGGGCGGCAATCTCAAAGGCAAGGGCAAGCTGCGCAAGGATCGAAATTTGGTGCCGCTGAACACTGACTACGACCTGTACAGCTCCGGCAAGGATGGTGTAAGCCGGACGCCGCTGACGGCGAAAGCGAGCCGGGATGACATCGTACGGGCGAACAATGGTCAATTCGTGGGTTTGGCAACCGATTACTGACGATTGCCCCATATCGCCTCTAGAAGCAAGTGAGTCGATCAAGCCGTCGCGTACATTCCCGTGTTTTTACGATCAGGGCGCGGTCTGCAAGCTGCCATGCGCCTGACAATCGCGGCTTTTCACGGCAACTTCGCGCGCCGACTGTTTCTAAGGTTTATCGTCGCGGCCGCGCTTCCGGTACTCGTCATAGCGCTGCTGGCTTATCTCAATACTACGCAGGTCGTTATCGGCGAGGCCCACGATCGTCTCCATCGCAGTAGCCGTAATGAGGGCATGGCCATTCTCGACCGGCTTGAACTGGCTGCTGCTCTGCTCAAATACGTCGATCAGACGGGGGGCCGCTACTCCAAAAGCTCGGCGCACGTGTTCGCGGCTTTGGGCATGGTCAGCTCCACGATGCCGAGGCCGCACATGTTGTGGGGCGATCCCGCGGCCCTGAGTGGTGCGCAAGCGCTAGCCGCACGCGCCCGCCGCAGTGCCGGCGACCCCGTGATTGGCGTCGCCGGCCCGGGCGCGGTTTTCATGGCGATATTCGCAGGGCCGAGGCGCCCGCACTCCCAGGTCTTGATCGGCCGTTTGAATCTTGGCGAAATACTGGGCGCGCCGTCGACATGGCCTGGCGGAACGCGATTCTGTGTGTTCACGGCCGCAAACGGGCGCGCATTGAACTGCCCGAATAATCACCGCGTGTTCGAAGCCACGCGGCACGGCCATAAATCCCGCGTGCTAGTACCGGGCAAGCGGCTTCTGGTCGCGCATTGGGATTTATTCCTCGACAGTAATTTTCATGCGCCGATGTGGCGTATCGTCGGCCTGCAGCCCTTTGATTACGCCAGCCGATCGGCGCGCGTGTTTTACTGGTTGCTGCCGCTGGTTCTGCTGCTGAGCCTTTTGTTTGCGGGCCTGGTTGGGCTAATGCAGATTCGTCGTATCAGCCAGCCGCTGCGCAAGCTGCGCGCCGGCGTACAGGCGATAGCGCGCGGTGAATTCGATAGTCGAGTGCGCATTCAAAGCCGCGATGAGTTCGAGGAACTGGGCGAATCGGTTAACGGCATGGCGCGACGCCTGGGCGCACAGTTCCATACTCTCGAAGCGCTGGCTGCGCTCGACCGGCGAGTTTTGGCCGCCGCCAATGTGGCCGAGCTCATCGAACAGATACTCACGCAGATACCGCGGGTCGTCGGCTCGGATAGCGCCGCGCTGATCGTAATCGATCCGGATCTCCCGAGGATTGCAGACTGCTATTGCGTGAAAGGCTGCGGAGCGTCGATCGAAAACGAGCGTTTATCCCTATCCGAGGACGAACTGATTGCGCTGGGCCGCGAGTGGACCGAACACGTGCGCCCGGACGAGATCGCTGTACCGGCTTATCTCGGGCCCCTGATGGGCCTCGGTGCGATACGGGTCGACTGCCTGCCGGCTCGTGAAGAGGGGCGTCTTTGGGCGGTCTTGTTGCTGGCCTATCGCGGCGAGCCGTGGTCGAGCACAGATGATCAGTCGCATGCGCTGGCCGATCGCATCGCCGTGGCACTGGCGGCCACGTATCGGAGCCGCCAGCTTTATCGACAGGCGCACTTCGACGCACTGACCGGTTTACCCAACCGAAAATTGTACATGGACCGGGCGGAAACGCTTCTGGTGCAGGCGCGGCGCCGGGCGCAGCGCTTTGCTGTTCTGTTTATCGATCTCGATCAGTTCAAGAACGTCAACGACGCCGAAGGGCACACTGCTGGCGACCAACTGCTCAAGCATGCTGCCACACGAATTACCGGCGCGTTGCACGAGGCCGATATCGCCGCGCGCTGGGGCGGCGATGAGTTCGTGGTACTGCTTTCCGATAGTCAGCAGATGGCGGACATTGACGGGCCGTGCGAGCGTTTGATTGAGGGCCTGGGCGAAAATTTTGTGATCGGCTCGATCGAATATCACGTGGGCGCGAGTATCGGTATCGCGGTGTACCCGGACGACGGCGAAACCATCGAGGCCTTGCTGGCCAACGCAGATGCCGCGATGTACGAGGCCAAGGCCGCCGGGCGCGGCTGCTATGTTTTTTTCGAGCCACGAATGAATGAAGCCGTGCGGCGCCGGGTTCAGCTCGAAACCGAATTACGCCAAGCAGTGGCACGCCAGGAGTTCTTTCTTGAATACCAGCCGCTCATCCGACCCGCGGACGGCGAAGTCGGCGGTGCCGAGGCGCTGCTGCGCTGGTGCCACCCAACGCGCGGAATCGTTCCACCGGGGGAGTTCATCGCTGCACTTGAACAGACCGGACTCATCGTCGAAGTCGGCGCCTGGGTGCTTGCCGAGGCATGCCGGCAAGTGGCTTCGGGGTTCACGCAAGACGGCCGCGCGCCGGATCAGGTCATGGTTAACGTATCGCCACGCCAGTTCTGGGCGTCGGATTTTGTGGCCACGGTCGATCGCGTATTGGCAGACAGTGGCGTCGATGCCTCGCGGCTGGAGATCGAAATCACGGAAAATCTGCTGCTATCGGATCTCGATGCCGCCTGTGATGTGGCGGAGCAACTGCGCGCGCGGGGCCTACAGCTTGCGATGGACGATTTCGGTACCGGCTATTCGTCGCTCAGCTACCTGCGGCGTCTGCCGGTGGATACGGTCAAGATAGACCAAGCCTTCGCTACCGGCATTGAAATTACGGACAGCGAAGCGAGTACGGTTGTCCGTGCCATGATTGAGATGCTGCATGCGCTGAATCGACGTGTCGTGGTGGAAGGCATTGAGAATGAACAGCAGTTTGCCTTTGTTCGCGCGGCCGGCTGCGATCTGGCTCAGGGCTTCTACATGAGCCGCCCCGTCGCTCCCGAAGCTCTCTACGATTTCCAGCGTCCCGGGGCATGATCTTGCGCCCAATCGCTGGCGCCGACGCGTACGGAACCTCGACAGGTCCTCGAGCCTATTTCAATAAGGCGACGCGGTCTGCGCATGCTCAGACCGGCCCTTCGGGGCGCTCGCCGCCCTGGAATAGGCGCTTAGGACGGCACTCAATCAGCCGGTACGGCGCATCATTGGCGTATACAAGGCCGCGGCAATGATGAAGCCGGCCAGGAAGGTGATATCCCCGATTTGGGGGGCTTGCCGCACGATCCAGCCGGTGAACATCTCCTGGTTGGAGAAAAGCAGGATGGAAATCGCCATGGCGAGGACCATGGCGACCGCACCGGCCGCGCCGCGATGGCGGCGGTCGTAGAGCAGGCCATCGACGGCTTGACCGCCGCGCAGGATCTGGTCGGCGAAGATAACCCCCAGCCAGGGGCCGATCCAGTAGGCGATGATCAGTAAAAACTGGGTGTATTCGTCGCCGGCGTCGCCGAGCGCCGACCACGCCAGCAAAAACCCGAGTGCGCCGAAAACCAGGGCGACGGCGGCCCGGCGCAACCGCAGCGGCAGGCGAATGCCGATGGTTAAAAAGGCCATGGCACCGGAATAGGTGTTCAGTATATTGGCGGCGATCGCGCCGATCGCGATCGCCAGCAGTGTCAGCCCGGCCACGGGCTGCGGCAGCTGGCTGGTGAAGGCGCCTGCCGGATTGCTCAGCGAGGTGCCGCCGGCGGTGACCGAGGCGGCGCCGGCGACCTCCATGACCAGGCAGGCGACAAACAGGCCGCTGCCGGCGAAAAGGCCGACCGCGCGCGGGCTCGTGTTGCGCGGCAGATAGCGGGTATAGTCGGCGGCATAGGGGTTCCAGCCGGCGCTGTAGCCGAAGGCCGTGCCGACCGTCAACAAAAAGGCACCCGGAACCGGGTGGGACGGGCTGCCGGGCTGTGCTTTGGCGAACAAGATAACGGCGGCGATAGCAAAGATCAGACCCAGCGCGAGCACGGCGTAGCGTTCAAAGGCTTGCACCAGATTGTGGCCGAAGAAAGCGATGGTGATCTGCAGGGCCACGATCAGGACCAGGCTGGCGAGGGTGGAAAGGCCGGTCAGGGCGTTCACAGCGAATGCCGCGCTCACGCTGTTGACGGCGAACCAGCCGATACCGGCGGTGACCGCCATGAGTGCCGAGGGCAGGAGGTTGCCCCAGTAGCCGAATGCGGCGCGTCCCAGCACCATTTGCGGGGCCCCGTAGCGTGGTCCGCGGGCCGATAGAAAACCGTGGGCGATGGCCCCGAGTCCGGTGCCCAGCGCCAGAGCGAGTACCGCCGACCAGAAAGAAAGGCCAAACACCGCGATCGCGAGCACGCCGATAAACGCGGTGGCGAATTCCAGATTCGGCGAGGCCCAGGTCCAGAAGAGTTGCAGCGGGCGGCCATGCCGCTCGCTGTCGGCGATGCGTTCGATGCCGCCGGGCTCGACGGCCAGGACCCGGTCGCCGTATTGGCCGGGGCGAAGAGGGCCGAGTTCGGTGTCGGCGTTGTGGAGATCGGTCACGGCAGCCTCGCGGCAGTGGCGGTCGGAACAGGAGAGGCGCAGCAAGTTTCGGGCCAGCGCGCCCGGCGGGTGGTGGCGTCCCGGTTGTATACATGACCGTGGCGCGGAGGGCGGCAGGCGCGTCCGCCGCCGGCATGTCCGCCCGCCAGGCGCCGGCCCGGACAGGCATCGTCGCACGCCGGGCCGAACCCGTCAGGCGAAGGCTTTGTATGCCTTGCTGTGCGTTTGTCGGAATCCGGCGGCATGTACACGCGTGTTGCCGCGGGTCCGCACGGATTGAGGCCATACCAATAGGTCGGTTTTACCCGGCGTTGCTTTACGCTTGTCATGGGCGACAGTCTGCCATCGTTCGCGCGGTTGCCTGCAGTGTCCTGTAACTTCAATGTCCCGCCCTGTGGCCCGGGCGAGCGCCTCGAAGGGCGGGCCTGAGTGCAGGCCGCGTCGCCCTATTGGCATAGGCTTTCAAGCGAATGCTGCACGAATCTTCTAGCCCGCTGGGCCGGGGCCGGTTAGCTTGACCTGGATTTCCATGCCACACCATGTGCCGAGATGTCGCTCAAGTCCGCTACCGCCAACGACTGGGTCGAACTGCGCCGCGATACCGAGACCGGCATCGAGACGCTGCGCGCCCATTTCGAAGGCCACGCCTACGATCCGCACTGGCACGATGTGTATCTCGTGGGGGCGACCGAAGCCGGTGTGCAACAGTTCCGTTGCCGTGGGCGCCGCAATGTGAGTACGCCGGGGCAGGCGTTTCTGCTCACCCCGGGCGAGATTCACGATGGCGATGCGCCGGAGGCCGCTGGTTTCACTTATCGCACGATGTACATTGAGCCGGCCTGGTTCGAAGGCTGGCTGGCCCGGCTGGTGGATGATGCGCCGTCGGCCGGGGAGCCCATGTTCGAGGCCACGCTGGCCAGCGATGCCCGGCTGGTGACGGCCATCGGCCGGGCGGTCGGCGCGCTGCACGACGCCGACCTGCGCATGGTGCGCCATGCCGCTCTCGACGATCTGTTGTTGGCCCTCGGCCGTCACGTCGACTGGCGCCTGGCCGATACGCGGGCCGACGATCCGCCGTCGCTGGCGGGCCGGGCGCGGGATTATCTGCATGCGCACGCAACCGACGACATCGGCCTGGACGATCTGGCCGATGCGCTCGGTGTGAGCCGGTTTCGCGCGACGCGCTTGTTCAAGGCCGCTTATGGCATGCCGCCGCATGCGTATCTCGTCCAGTTGCGGCTGGTTCGCGCCCGCCGTCGCTTGATGGCCGGCGAAGAGCCGGCCGAGACCGCGGCCGCGCTCGGCTTCGCTGATCAATCGCATCTCGGGCGCTGGTTCCAGCGCGCCTATCGTCTGAGTCCGGCGGCGTATCGCCGGCGCTGCACGAATATTCCAGACGCTTAGCCGGGCCGCGGGCATCCTCGCCGAACGTTTTTGTTCGAGTCGAGAAGTCATGCGTGCATCGACAAGCCAGGGGCCGGAGATGCCGCGCCGGGCGCGGGCCTCATGATCGGTTTCACACTGTTCGCCATCGTGGCGTCGTTTACCCCGGGGCCGACCAATATCCTGGTTATGGCGAGTAGCGCGCAGCGCGGGCTGGGCGCGACCATGCCGCTGGTGATGGGGGCGGCGCTGGGCGTGGCCGGCATGGTCTGGGCCGCCGGACTGGGCCTGGCCGCGCCGCTCGTCGCGTATCCGGCCATTCACCATGTACTGACTGCGATCGGCATGGGCTGGCTTGGGTGGCTGGCGTGGCAGCTGTTTCGCAGCGCTGGCGAGCCGGTGGCCGCCGACAGCACGCCCGAGGTCGCGCCCGGCCTGTTGACTGGCGCCGGCTTGCAACTGGTCAACCCCAAGGCCTGGATGATGGCGCTCGCCGTGGTCGGCGTATTCGCGCCCGGCGATACAGGTGCGGGCGGCGCGAGCCTGCGTGCCCTGGTGTTCCTAATTGTGGCGATGGCCGGCTTGGCCACCTGGGGCGTGCTGGGGCGCTATGGTATCGGCAGCCTGGGCCAGGCTCGCCATCGCCGCCTGTTCAATCGGGCGATGGCATTATTGCTGGTGGTCGCGGCCGGGTTGTCGATTCTGGTTTGAGACGGCGTCCGGGCGCCGGGGTCCGTGTTTACGCCGATACGGCCGGCGGTTCGCCCGGCACGCACTGTACGAAGGTCACGACCGGCTTCAAGCGGTCCGGGTAGCCGGAGGCCTGGTACGCCGTCAGCGGCATGCCGAAGTCTGGACGATCGAATGGCCAGGGCGCGAATCGGATCACGCCGTCGGCTGCGATCTCGTAGCTGATCTCGGTCTCGTTGCGGGCGTCGCGATGGGCCGGGACCCGCACGCGGCGTGGTTCGCGATTCTCAAAACCCAGATCGAAGGCGACCGTATCGCAAAACCGGGTGATGTGATCGGCCCGTTCGAAGTCGGCGTCTGAAAAAGGGGTTTCGCCGCGTCGATCCGCGATTGCTTCCTTCAACCGATTGACCAGCGCCTGAACCGCGGGCGTTTCCGGCGTGCCGATCAGGCGGCGCAGATGCCGTTTGGCCACCGCATCGGTGACTGGATCGTCGTGGCGCGTGGCCACGCCACGCTCGGTGAGCGCATGCCATTCCGCATCGCCGTAGGCGCCGAGCGGGTGGTTGTCGAGCGGGCCGTAGTGCCAGTCGTGCAGGGCAACGCCGCGGGCGAATGCCTCGAAGTCGAGCGCGGGGCGGTCGAAGTGCGCGTTGCCCCAGTGCATCGCGAGCAGACCGCTGAAAAGCGAATGCTCGAGCTGCGGCAGGATGCGGTCGCGATGGCGGGATCGGAACATGGGCGGACTCGGGCGCGGCGCGCGACGGGGCCAATGGCCCGACGATAACGTGTCGTGCCCGCGCTGTGCAGGGCGGGGGCGGCACTCGACCAATTAACGACACACCAATCGCGATCCCGACGTGAATTTGTCAACGGTATCGCCGATATTGGCTGAAAATAAGTGTATTCCACATAGAGCGGCTAGCGCCCTTAGTGAAACCATCATGATCGGGGATTCAATCAGGCGTGGCTACGCCGCGCTGGTCCGTTGGCTCGGGCAGTTCAGCTTGCGGTTCGAGCCGGCTCTGGAGGCCGAATTCGAGCGCGCGACCGTGCGTGCCCGGCGCTATCGGTTCCGACGTATCGGCTATTTGCAGCTGGCGATGACCCATCTCGGGGCGGTCGGGCTGTATGTACTGCTCGACAACGCGGCGGTCGTGATTCTCGCCACGCTGGCCGTCGATCTGTTCAGCCTCGGTTGCTTTGTCATCCTGCGACGCAAGCCCGATGTATTCGTGCGCGAAAGCGTGATGATGGCGGGGGTTCTGTGCTGGGTGCTCATGGCCGAAACCGTGAGTCTGTATGCCGAGCCGCGTTATCTGTGGATCATCCAGACCGCCATCGCCTTGCAGCCGTTTCTGATGGCCGCCGGCATCCAGCTGCGTTTCCCTTATTGTGTGGTGGGCTGCATCGCGACTGTGGCCACGGTGGTCGTCGGCAACGCGCTGTTTACGCATGCGGCGCCGAGCGAGCAGTTGTGGATGGCGCTGGTGCAAACCGTGGCCGCGATCTATGCGTTGTTCGGTTGCTGGCGGTTGGAAGAACGCGAGCGCGCGAATTATCGGGCGATCCGCGAGAGCGAACGCAATGCACGCGACCTGGATCGTGCAAACGCCCATCTCGCCCGGCTGACCCATCACGATGAGATGACCGGTGTGCTGAATCGCCGCGGCTTGCGGCGCGCGCTGGCCAAGGCGCCCGGCGCGCGCGTCGCGGTGCTGGTCGATGTCGATTATTTCAAACGCTACAACGATCATTATGGTCATCTTGCGGGCGATCGGTGTCTGTGTCAGGTCGCCGACTGTCTGAGCGATGCGCTGGCGCCCGGTGGCGACTTGTTGGCGCGCTGGGGTGGCGAAGAGTTCCTGGTGATCGTCGATACCGATCGGTCCGAGGTGGGGGCCGAACGTGGCGAGCGGGTGCGGGCGGCGGTTCGCGCGCTGGGTATCGCCCACGAAGCGTCGCCGGTGGGCGCGGTGGTGAGTATTTCGGCCGGCTATGCGGTAGGGCCCCGGGATGCGAGCGCCAACCTCGACGAATGGGTGCATCGTGCCGACCAGGCGCTTTATTCGGCCAAGCAGGCCGGGCGTAATTGCGTTCGTGGTTGGCCGCAGGGCCGTAGGGCGGCCGGCCCGGAAAGACGGGACCGGTTCGGCAGCGAACCGCTTTGAATGGCGCTGGCCATGCGGCGATGCGGGCACGGCCAGCGCCCGTATCGTGCTTCACATGCCGTGTTTTATGCCGCGGTCGATCAACCACCAGTTGGCCGGATAGGCGGTGGCAAAGCCTATGGCCATGGCGATCTGCATCATGAACCAGAACACCGCCGAGCCGGCGTCGGGTTCTTGTGGCAGAAGCACGAGCGAGGCCAATGCCATCCACCCGTACATGCCGATCTGGAAGGCGATCAATGACAGCGTATCGGCCTTGACAGCGTTGACGAGCGCCTTGACCGGGTTGGTCTCGCCCATGCTCATGGCCGGCAGGAACTGGAACAGGATGCCGAACAGATAGGCGGCCACGAACTCGGCGGTGAAATGTCCGAGCAGGGTGGAGCCGAGCACGGTGAAGCCGGTCAGCGCCACGACCGGAATGGCTACCGAATCACCCAGCGTACAGCCGCCGCCGCAGTGGGTCACACCGACGAACACGCTCTGCCAATGGGGCTTGGGTGCGTGATGATGACCGCCGCCGCCATCGTCGCCATGGCCGTGACCGTGATGCGAATCGTGATGCGCGTGAGCGTGGCCGCCGCCGCGCGGCATGCCGTCGGGTTGGCCCATCGCCTTGTAAATCCACCAGCCGACGACCGGGAAATACAGGCCGGTGATCGGCCAGGTGACGTTCATGACGTTCATGTGCTGCGGGCGTTGATAACAATCGATCGCGATGGCGGCGCCGGTGACGATTCCCAGCGCGATGACGATCCAGGACAGGGCAGTGAGTGTCATAAGCGGTTGATCCTTATCCAGTCGAGCCCAGATTCAATACCGGGATCGCGGCGCCGTTTCCACGGTCGCACGATTTGACGATGCCCGGCAGCGGGCATAAGCTTTGTATTGAGCATACCCCACCCCCGGAGGGGTGGATCAAGCCAAGGAGAACCCGTATGACACGACTCAGGATTGAAGGCATGAGTTGTCAGCATTGCGTGGCGGCTGTCAACGAGGCGCTGGCCGAGGTCGACGGCGTGGAACGCGTGGTGCAGGTCGATCTGGATTCCGGTGTGGCCGAAGTCGAGGGCGACGCGGATACGCAGGCGTTGCTGGCCGCGGTGCGCGAGGAAGGCTACGAAGCCACGATGGCGTAATGGCCGATACCACCCAGCAGCCTTGTAATCATCTGGCGATCGAGCCGGGCGTGCGCGAGGACGCCACGGCCCGGCTGCGATCGATTCGCGGCCACGTCGACGGCGTGTTGCGCATGCTCGAGCGCGACGACGTCTACTGCGTCGACGCCCTCAAGCAGATCAAGGCGGTGCAGGGCGCGCTCGCCAAGACCGGCGATCTGATCCTGCGCGGTCATCTCAAGCATCACGTGGTCACCGCCCATGAGCGTGGCGACGAGGACGCCATCGTCGCGGAATTGATGGACGTTCTGAAATACCGTTGATTCAACGACAGCCGAGGGCGGCATGAGCGAAGCTCAACACGACCAAACCCTGGAATTCGGCATCGACGGCATGATGTGCGGCGCCTGCGTCGCCCGCGTCGAGAAGAAAATCCGCAAGGTCGCGGGCGTCACCGAGGCCTCGGTGAATCTCGCCACCGAGCGTGCGAAGGTGACGCTCGAGGCCGGCTCCGACGACCCCGCGGCCGTGTTCGAGGCGGTCGAGAGCGCCGGTTACACGCCGGTGGCGGAAGAGATGGAGTTCCGTGTCGACGGCATGACCTGCGGCGCCTGCGTGGCCCGGGTGGAGAAGAAACTGGCGCGGCTCGACGGCGTGCTCGAGGCCACGGTGAATCTCACCACCGAGCGGGCGCGCGTTCGCTATCTGCCCGGGCAGGTTGACCGGTCGGCGATGTTCGCCTGTGTGGAAAAAGCGGGCTATACGCCGGTCGCGCTGGACGACCAGGATGCTGGCGAGGCCGAAAGCGAGGACTCGGAAACGGACGAGCTCAAGCACGCATTGCTTTTGTCCGCGGTGTTCACCGTGCCGCTGTTCGTGATCGCCATGGCCCGCATGCTGCCCGGCGTGGGCGCCGCGATGAACGCGCTGGCGCCGCCGTTCGCATGGACCATCATCGAGTTGGTTCTGGCGACGCCGGTGCAGTTCTATGCGGGCTCGCGTTTCTATCGACTGGGCTGGGGCGAACTCAAGCATGCGGCGCCCGGCATGAACAGCCTGGTGCTGATCGGCTCGAATGCGGCGTATTTCTATTCGCTGGTGGCGTTTGCGCTACCCTCGATTTTTCCGGCCGGCTCCGCGCATACCTATTTCGATGCCGCCGGCATGATCGTCACCCTGATCCTGCTTGGACGCTATCTCGAGGCCCTGGCCCGCGGGCGTACCTCGCAGGCGGTCCAGGGCCTGATGAAACTCCAGGCGAGGACGGCGCGCGTCAAGCGCGAGGGCGAATGGCGGGAAATCGATGTCGGTGAACTCGTCCGGGGCGACCGTATTGCGGTGCGCCCCGGCGAGCGCGTGCCGGTCGACGGTACGGTCGTCGCGGGCGAAAGCTATGTCGACGAATCCATGATCTCGGGCGAGCCGGTGCCGGTCGCCAAGCAGGGCCAGGCGAAGGTGATCGGCGGCACGGTGAACGGCGACGGCGCGCTGGAAATCGAGGCGACCCGCGTCGGCGGCGATACCGTGCTGGCGGGCATCATCCGCATGGTCGAACAGGCGCAGGGCGAAAAACCGGCGATCCAGGCCGTGGCCGACCGCATCGCCGGGGTGTTCGTGCCCATCGTGATGGCGGTGTCGGTGGCCACGTTCATCGGCTGGCTGGTCTTCGGGCCGAGCCCGGCGCTGGCGCTGGCCTTCGTGGCGGCCGTTTCCGTGCTCTTGATCGCCTGCCCCTGTGCCATGGGTCTGGCGACGCCGACCGCGATCATGGTCGGTACCGGCCGCGGTGCGGCCATGGGTGTGCTGTTTCGGCGTGGCACGGCGCTGGAGCAGCTGGCGCGCGTGGATACCGTCGTGTTGGACAAGACCGGCACGCTGACCGAGGGCGCACCGTCGCTGACCGAGTTCGAGACCTGCGCCGGTTTCGATACCGACGACGTGCTGCGGCAGATTGCCGCCGTTGAAGCGGTTAGCGAGCATCCGATCGGACGGGCGATCGTGAAAGCGGCCGCGGACCGCGGCCTGGCTGTGCCCGAGGCTCGGGATTTCAAGACCCACACCGGCCAGGGCGTGGCCGCCGTGGTCGACGGCCGGAAAATCCAGGTCGGGGCGGCGCGCTTCATGGACAGCCTGGGCGTTGATCATGCGCCCCTGACCGAGCGTGCCGATGCGCTGGCCGCGGCCGCGCGTACACCGCTGTACGTGGCGATCGACGGTGAACTCGCCGCGTTGGTGGCCGTGGCCGATCCGGCGCGCGGCGAGGCGGCCGACATGATCGCCGCGCTGCATGACCGGGGTATTGAAGTGGCCATGCTCACCGGCGACAACGCGGCGACCGCACAGGCGATTGCGGCGGAGCTGGGCATCGATCGTGTGGTGGCCGGCGTCATGCCGCAGGCCAAGGCGGACGAAATCAAGCGCCTGCAGGGTGACGCGCGTACCGTGGCGTTCGTCGGCGACGGCATCAACGATGCGCCGGCGCTGACGCAGGCGGATGTCGGCATCGCGGTTGGCTCGGGCACGGATATCGCTATCGAGGCGGGCGACGTGGTGCTCATGCGGGCGGATCTGTCCGGTGTGGTCAACGCGCTGGCGCTGGCCAGCCGTACGATGCGGACTATTCGCATCAACTTCGGCTGGGCGTACGGCTACAATGTTTTGCTGATTCCGCTCGCCGCCGGGGTGTTCTACCCGCTGACGGGCTGGTTGCTCAACCCGGCCATAGCGGCCGCGGCGATGAGCGTTTCGAGTATCTTCGTGCTGACGAACTCGCTGCGCCTGCGGCGCTTTTCGGCAGTACTGGCGCCGGTGGCCACCGCCGCTTCGGCGCAACCGCAGGCCGCGGCGAAGACGGGGGATATGCCGAACGCGGCCTGAGTGGCCGGCGCCTCGGCAGGGGCATCAGGCCGGTAAGAACCGATAGACCGTGGTTTGGGTGTATTTCTCGCCCGCGGCCAGCCGGGTGTCGGGGAATTCCGGCTGGTTGGGCCCGTCCGGGAAATGCTGGGCTTCGAGGGTGAAGGCGGCGTACCGGTCGTAGGTGGCGCCGCGCTTACCGGTCATGGTGCCGTCGAGCCCGTTACTCGTATACACCTGCACACCGGGCTCGGTGGAATACATTTCCAGCGCGCGGCCCGATGCCGGATCGACCACGCGCACCGCGAGACGGTTCGGATCGCCGGCGCTGGCCAGCACCCAATTGTGATCGTAGCCGCCAATGTCTTCCAGAGCCGAATCGGCAAGGTCCCGCCCGAACGGTTTCGGCCGGGTGAAGTCCAGGGCGCTGTCGGCCACCGGTGTCAGTTCGCCGGTGGGAATGAGGGCTTCATCCACGGCGGTGACGTGGTTGGCGTGGATCATCGCCAGCTGGTCCTGGATGCCGCCACTGCCGGCGCCAGCGAGATTGAAGAAGGCGTGGTTGGTGAGATTGATCACCGTCTCCGCGTCGGCCACGGCGGAATAATGCAGCCGGAGATTGTTGGCGTTATCGAGCGTGTAGCGCAGGGTGACGGCGAGATTGCCGGGAAAGCCCATGTCGCCATCGGGCGAGACCAGCGTGAGCTCGACGCCCACGGCATCGCCCTCGTCGATCGACGTAGCGGCCCAGATGTGTCGATCGAAACCGCGCTCGCCGCCGTGCAGCGTGTTCCCGCCTTCGTTCGTCGACAGTTGATGGCGCCGGTCGCCGAGCTCGAACGTACCGCCGGCGATGCGGTTGCCGTAGCGGCCGATGGTGGCGCCGAAATAACTGGGGCCGGGTTGGAGATAGTCGTCGACGCGGTCGAAGCCGAGCACGACATCGGCCAGCCGCCCGTTCTTGTCCGGTACTTCCAGCGCCTGAATGCGGGCGCCGTGGGTGAGAATCGCCACCCGCATGCCGCAGCGGTTGGTCAACTGATAGCGATCGACGCGTTCGCCGTCGGGCGTGGTGCCGAATTCGTGGCAGGTGACGGCCAGACAGGCGGGCAGGGCATGGGGCATGACGAATCTCGCGGTGGTTTCGATGAATGGACGGCCGTACGGATCGAGGGGCTGTTTATTCGTGAAACGCGTCGACGATACGTCGCTCGCCGAGCATGAACGCATCCGCTACATGAGTGAATGGCCGGACGTCAGTATCCGACCGGCGCTCCTTGATGAGTGTGCTGAACAGAGCGTAAACGCCGCCGTACTCGTCCTTTTCCTCGTCGATACGAATTTCTCCGTCAATTCGCATGCGCGCACCGCCTTCTTCCAGCCGGAGTTCGCCGGTCTCGGTCTCCACGACGATCTGCCAGACCGGGTCACCCTCGTGGCGCCAGTCCATGACCGCGCGGATCGGCGCGCCGGCGCTATCGGTGAACGAGAGGTCGGCGGCGATGGGGGTCGCGCAGTTGCTGGGCACCTCCAGGGTGGCTGCGCCCAGAGCGAATGGCCGAGCCAGGATATGCGTTGCGATGGATAGGGCATTGATGCCCGGATCGAACACGCCCAGGCCGCCCGGCTCCCAGATCCAGGCCTGGCCGGGATGAAACACGGTCACATCCTCGCACCAGTCGATCCGGACCGCGGTCACGTTCTGGGTGGACAGCCACTCGCGGGCCGCTTCTACCCCCGGGGCATGGCGCGAATGCCAACTGGCGTAGAGCGTGATGCCGGCGCTGGCGGCGCGCTGCTCAAGGTGGCTGACCTCCGACAACGTCATCCCGGGCGGCTTTTCCAGCAGCACGTGCAGCCCTGCGTCCACGGCCCGGCAGGCCAACTCGAAGCGATGCTGGGGTGGGACGCACAGGGCCACGGCATCCAGGGCCATGCCTGAATCGAGCAACGCATCCAGGCTGGTGAAGCGGGCGGGTTGGGCCTGGCGGTCGGCGTCGAAGCTGCGGGCCACGGTCGCGACCAGTTCGAAGTCGGGGTTTGCGTCCAGCGTTGGATGATGCGCGTCGCGAGCGATCTTGCCGTACCCGATCAGGGCGATACGAATACTCATGATGTCTACCTGGGATTGAAGGCGGCGAGGGTGTGGCCGGGCACGTCCACGGCCATGGAAAATACCGAGCCGGATTGCGGCCATTCGGCCAGCGTGGTGGCGTCCATGTTCTCGCGCGCGGTGGTCACGAACAGCGTGCGCTGGTCAGGGCCGCCGAATGCCGGCATGGTCGGCTGCAATGCGGCCAGCGGATAGCGTGCCACGAGCCGTCCTTCGGGATCGAAACGGGCAACCGCCGCGCCGCCGAACAGGGCGGTCCAGTAGTGATCCTCGACATCGACGGCCGCGCCGTCCGGGTTGCCCTCGATATCGAGCGTGTTCAGATCGACCCATGTCTCGCCCGGCCCGATGTCGCCGGTGGCCGGATCGAAGGTATGCCGGCGAATGACGCGGGTGGGTGTATCGGTGTGGTACATCCAGCGCCCGTCGGTCGAGAACGCCAGGCCGTTGGTGATCGTCATGCCGCCGATGCGCGGTACAAGGGCGTGGCCGTCGTAGCAGTAGAGCGATGCATCGGCGGCGCTCTGTGTTTCATTCATCGTGCCGATCCAGAAACGCCCCGCCGGATCGCAACCGCCGTCGTTGAAACGATGATCGTGGGTGTCTTCGGGCGCCTGTGCCAGACAGGCCTGCCGGTCGCCCGCCGCGTCGAGCCGCCACAAGCCGGATCGCAGGGCAGCCACCAGGCCGCCGTCGGCATGCCGCACCACGCAGGTGATGGCCTCGTCGTATTCGACCACGCTGTGTTCGTCGGTGGCGAAATCGAGCCGGTGCAGGGCGGCGCCGAGGATGTCCACCCAGTAAAGGGCATTGTATTCGGGGTGCCAGAGTGGGCCCTCGCCGAGTCCCATTTCCAGTGTCAGATGCGGGGTGAGCGTATCGCTCATGAAAGCTGGTCCTGTTCAAGGCGAGTGCGTAGCGCCGCGGTGCTCTGATCGATGACGTCGGCGAAATTCTGATCGATATCGACGCGGATCGCTTCGTCCGCGTCGGGCGTTTCGAGGGTATCGAACTGCGAGGTGAGCATATCCGAGGAGAAGAAATGCTTGCGTCGCTGCATACGTCCCAGAATGACATCGAAGCTGCCGTCCAGATATAAGAACAGCAAACCAGGGTCGGCCTCGCGGAGCTGGTCGCGATAGATCCGCTTGAGCGAAGAACAGCCGATCAGCAAGGCTCGGTCTTTGTCGTGGTTTTCACGAATCAGTTCGGTGAGCACCGCGAGCCAGTCGGCCCGGTCGTCGTCGTTCAGGGGTTCGCCGCGCGACATCTTGTCGATGTTGGCCTGTGGATGGTACTTGTCGCCGTCGATGTACGGCACGCCAAGCGCGCTGCCGACCGCTTCGCCGACGGTGGACTTGCCGCTGCCCGACACACCCATGACGACCACGCGTCGATCGAATTTGGCAGAAGCGGTCTCGGTGGTCGGGGTTTCGTTCATGCGTGCATCCCGTCGGGAGCATGGGGAAATCAACCGGGCATTTTTCCAAAGCCCCCGGCCCGCGGCAAGCGCGGGCCGGACCGTCAGTTCAGGCGTTGGCTTGCTTGGCGGCGTTGCGATATTCGTTGACCACGATATCGGTCAGCTCCTGGACCGATGTGTCTTCGGTAGCCTTGTTGAAGGTGATACGGCCGTTCTGCAGCAGATTGACACGATCGCAGACGTCGAAGATCTGGCCGTAGTTGTGCGCGATGATGATGATCGAGACCTCGCCCTTGGCTCGAAGCCGGTTGATCACATCGAGGATCATCGCCCCCTCCTTGGCGCCCATGGCGGCGGTCGGCTCGTCCAGCAGCAGCAGGCGTGAGTTCGAGTAGACCGAACGCGCGACCGCGACTGCTTGCCGCTGGCCGCCGGAAAGCTGTTCGACCGGGACGTCCACCGAGGGAATGTTGACGCCGATATCGAGCAATGCTTCGCGTGCCTTGTCACGCATCGGCTTGTTATTGAGGATCGCGAGGGGGCCGCCCTTAAGCGATTCCCGCTGCAGGAACATGTTGTGGTAGACATTGAGCTGCGGGATCAGCGCGAGATCCTGATGTACGCAGTCGATGCCCAGTGATCGCGCGTATGTGACCGACGGCAGGCGCACCTCTTTGCCGTCGTAGACGATGCGGCCGCGGCTCGGTTGATGAAGCCCGCAGAGGATTTTCATCAACGTCGACTTGCCGGCCCCGTTGTCGCCGAGCAGGCCCAGCACTTCGCCCTTGCCGACTGTGAGATTGACCTCTTCGAGGGCGGTGACGTGGCCGAACTCCTTGGCTACGTTCTCGACCTGCAGCAATGGTTGGTTGTTCTCCGTCATGATTGCTTCCCGAAGAATTTGAAGAAGTATTTGAAGCGGCCGACATGGACGTTGACCATCATGGTCACGAGGATCGCGCCGCCCAGAATCATGTCGAAGGTGTAGGCCGAGACACCGGCCAGGGTGAAGCCGTCCTTGAGCATGCCGATGACCACTGCGCCAAAGAATGCGCCCATGATGGTGCCGACACCGCCGGCCAGCAGGGTGCCGCCGATGACGGCCGAGGCGATGCACATGAACATGATCTGAGTACCGCCAGCCAACGGCGTGATCGAGCCGGTCTGGAAACTGTCCAGAATGCCGCCGAAGCCGGCGAGCATGCTGCAGACCGTGAAATTACGGATCTTGACGAATGTCACCTTGATGCCGGCCTCGGTCGCCCCGTTCAGGTTGCCGCCGACGGCGATCGTATGCAGCCCCCAGCGCGTGCGTGTGAGGATGAACTGGAACACGATGGCGATGAGCAGAGCCCAACCAAGTTGCGCGAAGGGGCTGCCACCGAAGATCGTGGTTACGAACGCCCCGGCCTGTGGCTGGACCGGATAGCCGCCGGAGATGGTCAGCGTGAACCCGTTGAGCAGGAACAGCATGCCCATCGTGGTCACGAACGAATGGATCTTGAGCACTTCGGTGATCAGGCCGTTGAGCAGGCCCACTACGCCGCAGGCCAGCAGCGCCAGGATGATCGCGCCCACGACGGGGATGCCGGCGCCGTGGGCGTAGAACATCACGAACGGCGCCATCGCATAGACCATGCCCACGGACAGGTCGAGTTCGCCGCTGATCAGAACCAGCACCTCCCCGGCTGCCAGAACGGCGGTCGCCGCGGTGTATTGGCCGAGCGTGCCGATATTGTCGTGCGAGAGGAAAATGCCACCGGTGGTGGACTGGAAATAGATGGCGAGCAGGATGCCCGCAATGACGATGCTGGCTTCGCGACGCGCGAATGTGGCGATGACCGCACGACGCCAGAAACTCTGGCGTCGTGCAGCTTCATCGGACCGCCCCTTCGGTCGATGCGTCGGATCAGCTTTGGATTGTTTTGCCATAGATTACACTTACACTCAGCTCGAGATGGGGCCGGACCGGGACAGGACTTTTTCCTTGCTTGAGTTGCCCTCGAAACGGCTCTTGGTGTTCAGGTACTCACCGACGTTGTCCTTGGTCACGAATTTGAGGCCGGTGTTGACGTTGGCGATACCGCTGAGCCCACCCGAGAGCTGATACAGATACAGTTCCATGACCGGGATGAAGCCCTGCAGGTAGGGCTGCTGGTCGATGGTGAAGCTGAGATCGCCGCTCTCGATGCCGTCGAGCGTGCCGGGAAGCATGTCGAAGCCGCCGGCCTTGATGCCTTTCTGGGCCAGATTGTGCTTCTTCATGGTCTTGGCCACACCTTCGGTACTGCCGGCATCGACCGCGAACATGCCCTTGATGTTGCGGTGCCCGAGATAGAACGACTCGATGCGGGAGAACTCCTCGTTGACCGTCGGCCCGCTGGCGACCTCGTGCAGCGTGATGTTCTTGCCGGACTCCTTGATCGCCTGCTTGGCGCCGTTCAGACGCGGCTGGATGTTGAGCTGGCCCGGTGTGGCGATGAAGCCCACCACGTCGCCCGAGCCGACTTCGTCGACGATCCGCTGGCCGAGCGCCTTGCCTGCATCGAACAACTTCTGCCCGATATACGCCAGCCGATCGTTGTTGACATCGGCGTTATAGGAGACCACCGGGATACCGGCCTTGAGCGCGCGATCGACCGGCTTGTTGAACGCGTGCTGGTCGACCAGCGCCACGGCGATACCGTCGACGCCGGAAGAGATCGCGGCGTCCATGGCGTTGACCATGACGCTGGCCTCCGATTTCTGCGATCCCGTCCATTGATAGGTACAGCCGAAGGCCGCACAGGCATCCGCGGCGCCGTACTGGGTCGGCACGAAGAACGGATTGGTGGTCACATGGTTGATGAATACGAACTTGTATTTCGGATGATTCGGCAGGTTCGTATTGTGTTTGCCCGCGGCGAACGCCGCAGGTGAAATCCCCATTCCGGTCAGCGCGGCCAGGCCGGCGCCGCCGCTCAGGGCCCCGTGCAGGATTCGGCGACGGCTGACGTCGATGTTTTTGTCGTTGTGGTCTGATGAATCGCTCATTTTTTTCTTCCTCCGGTTTGACGCATGTATTCCTGGCCAGGGCCAGAATCGGCCGGCCGCGGGTCGCGGCCGGCCGATCGCCGCTGACTTTACTCGGGCAGGAACTTGAAGATAGTAGTGGACGTGAACTTCTTGCCCGCTTTCAGTTCGGTGGTCGGATACGACGGGTGATTCGGCGAATCCGGATAATGCTGGGTCTCCATGGTGAAGGCGCTCCAGTGGTGATAGGTCTTGCCACCTTTACCCTCGTATTTACCGTGGATGAAGTTCGAGGTATAGACCTGAACGCCCGGCTGGGTCGTGTAGACCTCCAGCTCGCGGCCGGACTTGGGATCGGTGACCCGGGCGGCCAATTCGTCGAGATTGCCGTTGGTGTTCAGGATCCAGTTATGGTCATAGCCGCCCTGGCTGGGTTCCGCGCGCATCAGCTGGGTGGTCTTGGCGTGAATGCGGTCGCCAAAGGTGTGCGGGGTGGTGAAGTCGAACGGGGTGCCCTTGACCGAACGGGCCTTGCCGAGCGGAATTTCGGTCTTGTCGATCGGGCTGTACTTATCGGCATTGATCATCGCGACCTCGTTGAGGATCGGACCGCTGCCTGCACCTTCCAGATTGAAATAAGTGTGGTTGGTGAGGTTGATCACCGTGTCTTTATCACTGACCGCCGAATAGTGGATCCGCAGATCGTTGTCGTTATCCAGCGTATAGCGCACCGTCGTCACGAGATCGCCCGGGAACCCCATTTGTCCGTCCGGCGACAGGTAGGTCATCTCCACCCCGACCGTGCCGTGCGGGTGGATTTCCTTGGCCTGCCAGACCTGCTTTTGGAACCCCTCGGGGCCGCCGTGCAATGTATTCGGGCCGTTGTTTTTCGGCAGGTTATAGGTATGGCCGTCGAGGGTGAACTGGCCATTGGCGATGCGGTTGGCGTATCGCCCGATGGTCGCGCCCATATACGGGTTGTTCTGGATATAGCCCTTGACGTTATCGAAGCCCAACGCCACGTCAGTTACGTTGCCGTCCTTGTCGGGGACCTTGATGGACTGAACGCGGGCGCCGAAGGTAATGATGTCCACCGACATACCATTTCGATTGGTCAGCCGGTAACGCTTGACCTGTTGCCCCTGTGGCGTTTTGCCGAAATCGCTTTCGGTGACGGCCAGATGCGAGTTCTGGCTACCGCTGTCGCTGCTCGCGCTGCTGCTGTCATTGGAAGCCAGGGCCGGGCCGGCGACCAGCAGGGCCGCCAGTACGGTGGCCCTGCCCCCCAGCCCAAGGCCTCGGGCGAGTTTTGATTCATGTGTCATGGTCTTCTCCTCCGTGTTGTCGTCGCGAATAACGCCTTTTCAGGCGAAGACGAACTTTTGTTATATCGACGGCGCGCATGGCGCCGCCGTTTTTTTGGGGTGGGGCTCGTCAGTCCAGGACTTGAACGGCCCCGGGGGCGAGCGCCGGTCGGGCGCTGCCCACGGTATTGCGCAGCGGTGCGCCGAAGATCGGTGACTCAATCTCGAACACGTCGCCGGCGCGGGTGGAAATATTGTCGGCAAATGACAGCGTGGCGGTGCCGAAGAAATGCACGTGCACATCACCCGCGCCGAGAAATTGTCGATACTTGAAGTGGTGGTACTCGAGGTTTTCGAGGCTGTGGCACATATGCGCCTCGCCCGAGAGGAAGGGTTTTTCCCACAGTACCGCGCCGTCGCGCCGGATGCGGCTCATGCCTTCCACCGACTGCGGCAGTTCACCGGTCAGCAGGATCGGGCCAAAGCTGCAATAGCGCAGCTTGGAATGCGCCAGATAGAGATAGTTCTCGCGTTCGGTGACGTGGTCCGAGGTTTCATTGCCGAGCGCATAGCCGACCCGCCATGGGGTGCCGTCATCGGCCACCACGTACAACCCGGCGATCTCCGGCTCCTCGCCCAGATCCTTGCCGAAATCCGGCGCCGGAATCTCGCCGCCCGGGCGGGCGACGATCCGGCCGTCGCCCTTGTAGAACCACTCCGGCTGTACGCCGGGCTGCCCCGGCGCCGGGCGGCCGCCTTCGAGCCCCCAGTTGAACACCTTCATCGAGTCGGTGAGCTTGTCCGGATCGGGCTGGGCCTGGCCGGCCTGGTGCATGGCGTTGCGCGTATCGGCGCTGCCGGTATGCGTCAGCCCGGTGCCGGTGATCAGGCAATGCGCCGGATCGTCATGATCCAGCGGCGGCAGCACGCGGCCGGCCGCCAGTAACGCCTCCAGGCTGTCCAGGCCATCGGCCATGCCGCGGGCCTCGGCTTCGGCGGCCAGACCGTGGCCGGCGGCGATCGCCGCCAGTGCGAGTTCGCGTACGCTGGCGGTCTCGGCGATCGTGCTGACGCGATCGGCATCCACCACGCCCACACGGCGCTGGCCGGAAACGGTTTCGTATTGAATCAACTGCATCGTGTGCTCCCGTTAGCCTACAGGCCGGCGGTGGTCATATCGCCGTTGACCAGGCGCCGGATGCCCAGCGGATTGCCATCGGCGAGGGCTTTCGGCAGGACTGCGGCGGGTGCATTCTGGAAACACACCGCACGCAGATAGCGATTGATCGCCAGCGTGCCCACCGACGTGCTGTGGAAATCGGTGGTCGCCGGGTACGGTCCGCCGTGCACCATGGCATCGTTGACCGCCACGCCGGTCGGGAAGCCGTTGAACAACACCCGGCCGGCGCGCCGCGACAGGGCCGTGACGAGTGGCTGGTGCCGGGCGATCTCGGCGTCGTCGCCGGTCACCGTCGCCGTCAGCTGGCCGTTGATCGCCCGTGCGGCGGCCTCGAGCTCATCGGCGCTGTCCAACTCGACCACCACCGTGCTCGGGCCGAACACCTCTTCCATCAACGGCTGGGCGTCGTCGAACAACACCGACTTGTCGGCCATGAACAGCCGCGCCGCCGCCTGGTTCGATGCGGCGGAGCTGGCCACGACTTCCCGTACGCCGTTCAGGCCCTTGAGCCGTTCCACGCCGTGCTGGTAGTTGTCCAGCAGGCCGTGGTTCAGCATCACCTGGCCCGGCTTGTTCTTGAGCGCTTCGCCGAGGGTTTCGATGAAGGCCGTCATCGCGGGCGACTTCACCCCGATGATCACCCCGGGCCCGGTACAGAACTGGCCGGCCCCGAGACAGACCGAGCCGGCCAGACCCTCGGCGAGTTCGTTGCCGCGGGCCGCGATCGCTTCCGGCAGCATGAACATCGGGTTCACGCTCGACATTTCGGCATAGACCGGAATCGGCTCCTCACGCTGCGAGGCCAGATCGAACAGGGCCCGACCGCCGGTCTTGGAGCCCGTGAAGCCGACTGCCTTGATTGCCGGTTCCTGTACCAACTGCGCGCCGACCATGCCGCCGAAGATCATATTGAAAGTGCCGGCCGGCATGCCGGATTTTTTCACCGCCGCCTCGATGGCGTTGCCCACCATCTCCGAGGTGACCATATGCCCCGGATGGGCCTTGACCACCACCGGGCAGCCGGCGGCGAAGGCCGAGGCGGTATCGCCGCCGGCGACCGAGAAGGCGAACGGGAAATTGGAGGCGCCGAACACCGCCACCGGGCCGAGCGCCTGCTGCATCTGGCGCAGATCCGGCGCCGCGTCGGTGGCGGTATCGATGCGCACGCCGAGATAATCACCGCGGCGCAGGACTTTCGCGAACAGGCGCAACTGGCCGGTGGTGCGGCCGACTTCGCCGGTCAGGCGTTTCTCGGGCAGGGCGGTCTCGCGCATGGCTTCACGAATGACCGTCTCGCCGAGGGCCTCGATCTCGTCGGCACAGGCTTCGAGAAACGCCGCGCGGGTTTCCGGATCGGTGGTGGCGAAGGTATCGAAGGCGTCGTGCGCGGCTTCGGCAGCGGCGCTGACTTCCTCGGGCGTCGCTTCGAAGAAGTCCTGCTTGTAGGGGGTGTTGTCCTCGGCCGATTTGCTCGCAAGCGTATCCTGGCCGGCCGCCACGCGGGTGCCGCCGATGAATTGCTGGCCGGTGATTTCGGGCATGGATGACTCCTGATTGAAAGCGTTGTCGAGCGATGGCGACGCGGTCTGACGACCGCGTGCAAGATGTTCGAACAGACGCCGTGCGCCGAAGGTCCAAGGCGGGATCGCATCGCTGCGATTCACCCGATTGACCAGCGCGCCGAGCGTCGGCGTGGCAATGGTTACGCGATCGCCGATGTGATGGGTAAAGCCTTGCCCCTCGCCGTCGCGGTCGAGGGTGGGCGAGAACATCGTGCCGAGATAGAGCACGAAGCCGTCCGGATACTGGTGATGCGAACCATGCGCCTGCGAGACCAGATCCAGCGGGTCGCGGCTGATCTCGCGCATGTCGGAGGCGTCGTCGAGGCGAAAGCCGTCGTCGGCGCCCTCGATGACCAGCCGCACGCGTGCGGCGCGGACGTCGTCGATATCGAAATGCTCGTCGAACAGGCGAATGAACGGGCCGAGCGATGCCGAGCCGTTGTTGTCCTTGGCCTTGGACAGCAGCAGGGCACTGCGGCCCTCCAGATCGCGCAGGTTGACGTCGTTGCCGAGCGTCGCACCCCGGGTCCGGCCGGTGGAATCCACCGCCAGCACGATCTCCGGCTCGGGATTGTTCCAGGCCGAGGACGGATGCAGACCGACCTCGGCGCCGAAACCCACCGCCGCCATTGGCTGGCATTTGGAAAACACCTCGGCGTCCGGACCGATGCCGACTTCGAGATACTGCGACCAGGCGTTGCGTTCGATCAACGCCTTCTTCAGTTCCATGGCGGCTTCGGAGCCGGGCACGATCTGCGACAGATCCTCGCCGATCAGTTCGTGCAGCTGGGTACGGACCTCGGCGGCCTTGGCCGGATCGCCGCCGGCCTGTTCCTCGATCACGCGCTCGAGCAGACTGACGGCAAAGGTCACGCCGCAGGCCTTGACCGCCGCCAGGTCCACCGGCGCGAGCAGACGCTCGCCGGAATCGGTTTCCAGCGACTGGGCGAGCCAGTCGCGTACGTTGCCGAGTTTCTCGCCGGGCGCCTGGACCGCGATATCCAGCAGGTCGTCGCGATCGAGCAGGTCGGTCATGGTCGGCCCGTGCGCGCTGATATCGACGACCTCGCCGCCACGCACGGCGATCAGCGCGGGGCCATCGATCGGCGCCGTACGCCACACGCGACCGAGCAATACGGCGCGGTCGAGATCTTCGGGAAGACAATCGGACAATTCGATCAAATCCATATCAACCCCAGCCGGCGTCAATGAAATATTCATGGGCCGTGCAACCGGCGCTGTCGTCGGCGGCGAGAAACAGCACCGTGGGCG
Organism: Salinisphaera sp. LB1; assembly: GCF_003177035.1. Classification (NCBI taxonomy): domain Bacteria; kingdom Pseudomonadati; phylum Pseudomonadota; class Gammaproteobacteria; order Salinisphaerales; family Salinisphaeraceae; genus Salinisphaera; species Salinisphaera sp. LB1. Next base: position 2,812,797 of record NZ_CP029488.1, read on the forward strand.
CTACGTGTTCGGGCAGCAGTCGTTGCTTGAGGCATTGATTGGCCTGGATGCGCGCCTCATCCTCGGGCGTGATCCACTTATCGAGCTGGCGCTCGGTGATGATCGCGCCGGGGATGATGGTGTTGACCCGGATATTCGATTCGCCGAGATCGCGCGCCATGCCGCGGGTCAGACCATGGATGGCCGCCTTGGCGGTCGTATAACCCGGCATGCCGCCGAGCGCGACCTTCCAGCTGATCGACCCGAAGTTGATGATCGAGCCGCCGCCGGCCTCGGCCATGCCGGGGGCGGCGGCCTGAATGGCGAAGAACTGCGGCCGCAGGTTGATCGCCATGCGCTCGTCCCAGTAGTCGGCCGTGACCGACTGCCAATCGTGGCGGTCGTCGCTGGCGGCGTTGTTGACCAGCACCCGAATGGCGCCGTGGCGAGCCTCGATGTCGTGAATCGTGGCCTGCAGCTTGTCGACGTCGCGGATATCGCAGGGCGTGAACGACACCGGGTGTGCGTTCGATTCCGCCTGGAGGCGGGTCACCAGGGCCTGGCTGGCGGCCTCGTCGATATCGACGAAATGCACGTTCGCCTTCTGGCGGGCCAGGGCGGACACCAGTTCGGCCCCGATGCCGCTGCCGCCGCCAGTGACGAATGCCGTCCGGCCCTCGAGACTGGGATAGATCGCGGATTGACTCATGGCCGACCGATCAATGGTTTTCCCGCGGAACGTCCGCGCCGCGGCAACCGCCGAGGAAATCCAGGTCCGCGCCGAGATCGGCCTGCTGTACATGATCGAAGTACAGCTTCTGGTAGCCGCTGTCCATCGCCGGCGGCGGGGCCTGCCAGCGCTTACGGCGTTGCTCGAGTTCGGCGTCGTCCACATCCAGATGCAGTCGACGGTTGTCGACGTCGAGTTCGATCATGTCGCCGTTCTCGACCAGGGCCAGCGGACCACCGGCGGCCGACTCGGGCGAGACATGCAGCACCACTGTACCGAACGCGGTGCCCGACATGCGAGCATCGGATACGCGTACCATGTCTCGCACGCCTTTTTCCAGAATCTTGGTCGGCAGCGGCATATTGCCCACTTCGGCCATGCCCGGGTAACCCTTGGGCCCGGCGCCCTTGAGCACCATGACGCAGGTTTCGTCGATATCCAGATCGGGATCGTCTACACGGGCCTTGTAGTCCTCGATCGATTCGAACACCACGGCCCGGCCGCGATGGGTCATGAGTTCGGTCGTGGCCGCCGACGGTTTGAGCACGGCGCCGTCGGGGGCGAGGTTGCCATTGAGCACCGCAATGCCGCCGCGTTCGTTGACCGGATTGTCGCGCTTGCGGATGACCTCGTGGTCGAAGCATTCGACGTCGGCCAGGTTCTCGCCGATGGTGTGTCCGTTCACGGTCAGGGCATCGGTATGCAGCAGATCCTCGATCTGCTTCATCAACGCCGGCAGCCCGCCCGCATAGCAGAAATCCTCCATCAGGAAACGCCCTGACGGCATCAGATCCACCAGGCACGGCACGTCGTGGCCGAGTTTGTCCCAATCGGACAAATGCATGTCGACGCCGACTCGGCGCGCGAGCGCCAGCAGGTGAATCACGGCGTTGGTCGAGCCGCCGATCGCGCCATTGGTACGGATCGCGTTCTCGAACGCGTTGCGGGTGAGAATTTTGGACGGCTTGAGGTCTTCCTCGACCATTTCCACGATGCGCCGGCCCGACATGCGACCAAGCCGGTTGCGGTGCGCATCCACCGCGGGAAAGGCCGCGTTGCCGGGCAGCGCCATGCCCAGCGACTCGGCCATCGAGGCCATGGTCGAGGCCGTGCCCATGGTCATGCAGTGGCCGGCCGAGCGATGCATGCCGGATTCCGCGGCGAGAAAATCATCCAGCGACATCTTGCCGGCGCGGACGTCCTCGGAGAACTTCCAGACGTCGGTGCCGGAGCCGAGCTGACGCCCCTTGAAGCGGCCGTTGAGCATGGGCCCGCCGGAAACCACCAGGGTGGGCAGATCGCAGCTGGCCGCGCCCATCATCAGCGAGGGCGTGGTCTTGTCGCAGCCGCACATCAGCACCACGCCGTCCATCGGGTTGGCGCGGATGGCTTCTTCGGTGTCCATGGCCGCGAGGTTGCGGAACAGCATGGCGGTCGGGCGCAGCAGCGTCTCGCCGCAGGAGAACACCGGAAATTCCAGCGGCGTGCCGCCGGCATCCAGAATGCCGCGCTTGATGTGCTCGACCAGACCCCGGAAATGCGCGTTGCACGGGGTGAATTCGGAGAAAGTATTGCAGATCCCGATCACCGGCCGGCCGTCGAATGCATCGTCGGGCAGCCCGCTGTTCTTCATCCAGCTTCGGTGCAGGAAGCCGTCGCGGTCGTGGCCGCCGAACCAGGCCTGGGATCGGCGTTTGGGATTACCGTTCTGTCCGTCGCTCATCATCTAACTCCTGTAGCAGACAACTAATGTCAAACATGTTGGAGATATGTTCAACATAGACTTTCGTTTTAATGCAGGGGGCTCGCTTGATGTGGCGAGCATCGTGGCGAGCCTGGGAACGATTGTCCCGGTGGCGCTCTGCCGTTTCGTTGCGGCTGGCGCTCGTTCACGGCTGATCAGCGCAAACTTCGACCCGAATCAGGTGGTAGGTCAGCGGCTCGATACGGCCGGTGAGGCGCGATCTATCGCAGGAAATTCCCTCGCCGGGCGCCGGGGCCACCTCGTGCGGTCGTTCGGCCGTATTGAAGGCCTTGGTATCGGTGTGGCGCAGTACCTGGTGTTCGATCAGCCCGATCGAGCCGAAAGCTCTCAAATCGAGGTCGATGTCGAGCGCGTCGTCAGGCGATCGGTTGACGGCGAAAAAAGTGATCGTGCTCTCGTCCGGGTTGTGCACTCCGGTGATGTCGAGTGCGGCCACGTTGCGTTCGTCGGTGGTGTCGTATCGGGGGGCCTCGACGTCCAGGTCGAGCACCACACCGCGACCATAGCGTGCTGCGAAGTAGTAGGGGTAGAAGATGGTCTGGCGCCAGGCGCGGCCGCCAGTCTCCGTCATGATTGGGGCGATCACGTTGACCAGCTGGGCGATGCAGGCGATTTTGACCCGATCGGCACGGCGGATGAGCGTGTTCAGAACGCAGCCGATTAACAGGGCATCCTCGAAGTTGTAGACATCCTCAAGCAGCGGTGGGGCGAATGGCCAGTCATCGCCTTCCAGCACCTTCTTGTCCTGTTCGGTGCTGTGGTACCAGACGTTCCACTCATCGAAACAGATTGCGACCTGATGCCGCGATCGCTTCTTGGCCTTGATGTAGTCGATCACCCCGGCGATTGATCCGATATACCGATCCATCTTTTCCGACAGGGCGAGATAGTCGACCACATCGTCGGCGTAGTTGGTGAAATACATGTGCAGGGAAATGTAGTCGACCGACTCGTAGCAGCGATCGAGCACCTTGGCTTCCCATTCGGGATAGCTTGGCATCTCGGCGTTGGACGAGCCGCAGGCCACCAGTTCCAGCGATGGATCGAAGGCGCGCAGCGCCTTGGCGGTTTCGTTGGCCAGATGGCCGTATTCGTCAGCCGTCTTGTGTCCGATCTGCCACGGCCCGTCCATTTCGTTGCCGAGGCACCACAGTTTGACGTTCCAGGGCTCGGCCCGACCGTTGGCAATACGCCGATCGCTCCAGTGACTGCCGCCGGGATGATTGACGTACTCAACGAAATTGCGGGCGGCGTCGATACCTCGCGAGCCGAGATTGACGGCCAGCATCATGTCCATGCCGGCGGCATCGCACCAGTCGGCGAACTCGTGGATGCCGACTTCGTTGGACTCGCGCGTGTGCCAGGCCAGATCGAGCCGAGTGGGGCGTTGCTCGACCGGCCCGATGCCGTCCTCCCAGTTGTAGGCGGACACGAAGTTGCCGCCAGGGTAACGCACCACGGGCGCGCCGATCTCGCGTACGAGATCGAGTACGTCGGTGCGAAAGCCACGGGCATCCGCCGTTGGATGATCGGGCTCGTAGATGCCGCCGTAGACCGCGCGGCCGAGATGTTCGATAAAGGCACCATAGAGCCGGTCATCGATGCGTGCCCGGATGAATCGCGGATGGGCCGTAATCTTCGCTTGCATGCTCGAACTCCTCGAAAAGGCTGTTTACAGTGTTTTGTGTCGCTGTGGTGGGTTTCAGCGTCCGGGCGAATCGTAGGCCAGATCGCCATAGTCGCTCGGGTCCGTGTCGGACGAGGCGGTATTCAGATCGGTGCGGATTCGCGCCACCAGCCGGTCGTCGACCTTGAAGGCCCAGATCGCAGCGGCCAGAAGGACGTTGACCGCAGCGGGGATGAGGGTGAGCAGCAGCACAATCGCGAAGATCGCCGAGTCGCCCTGCTGGGCAGCGTCTGCGTGATAGCCGCCCAGCGACAGCAAGTAGCCCGTGATGCCGCCACTGATTGCAAGCGCGAGCTTGAGAAAGAAGAGATTGCCGGCGATGGTGGTCCCGGTGTTCTTTTCGCCGCTCTGCCATTCGCCGTAGTCGTCGGCGTCCGACATCATCGCCCAGGAGATCGGCGCGCCGATGCCGTGGAGATAATTGATGATGAAGAACAGGCCTCCCATCAGCACGGGACTGGTGCCGGTCGCGAGGTAGAGCACGACGGAGAATCCCGCCAACAGCAACGAGCTGAAGCAGAACACCCATTTCTTCTGCAGTCGACGTGTATAGAAGCCGGAGGTCGCGGTGCCGAGAATGCTGGCGACCACGCCGCCGGTCATGAAGACCGAGATCAGCGTCGTGCCGAACCCCATCACATACTGCGCGTAGTAGATGGCGGCTCCTTGGCGCACGAAGAACTGCAGCGCTTCGAAGAAAGTGATCGCCAGGATGATCAGCCACTGCCGGTTGCGCACGACGCTGGCCAGCGAGGCTCGAAACGAACGTCGTTTTTCGTGAGTCGGCACGATCCGTTCCCGCACATTGCTGAAACAGAACATGAACATGCCCAGCGCCGCCACGCTGATGATCGTCATCGTGATCTGAAACCCGGTGGCATCGTTGCCGCCGCCGAAGAATTGAGTCAGGGGCAGTACACAGGTGGTCAGGAAGATATAGACGAGGCCGACCATCACGAACCGATACGACTGGCAGGAGACACGCTCCTGGTTGTCGTCGGTAATCACGCTCCCGAGCGAGCAGTAGGGGATGTTCACAGCCGTGTACAGCAGCGACATCACCGAGTACGTGCCCGCGGCGTAGATCACCTTGGCGGTATTGCCCCAGTCGGGCGTGGTAAACATCAGGATGCAGCTGGCCGTAAGCGGCAGCGGAAACCATAGAAGATAAGGCCGGAATCGGCCCCAGCGGCTGCGCGTACGGTCGGCGATCATGCCCATGAAGGGGTCAGTGATCGCGTCGATCGCCCGCATGGATATGAAGATCGTGCCGACCGCCGCTGGCGATATGCCGTAGATGTTGGTGTAGAAATAGGACAGATACATGACGACGGCAGCGAACGACATATTGTTCGCAGCATCGCCCATGCCGAAGCCGAGTTTCTCCCGGCGCGTAATCGGCTCGCGGGTCATGGTTCTCCTCCATCTCGAAATCTTGAAGTGTGGCCGGTCTTGAAATGCCGGCTTGCATTGAGAGCTAGGCGTCGCAATTCACGACCACGCGTCGCCGCGATCTATCGGTCGGTGAAACGGGAATCGTCGCCGCTTGACCAGCGGTTCGCCGGTTGCCATGCCAGCTGGCGAGTTCGGCCGGCGTTGAATGACAACGTTGTCATTTTTGACGCAAAATAATTGATGCTGAGGTGTATTGTAGAAATAGGCATTGCGGTCTCCTGCGAGCGGCGCGCCGCTGCATTCGATTCAAGACACAGTGCACGACTGCTAAAAATGTTCAAACATTAATCAGTAATGTTCAACATGGACTTTTGTCTTACGCCCATTCATGAAAACAAGGCGTTACGATAATGACGCAGTAGCGGATCAGCGATCACGACCGGAAACGCCATACCCAAGGCTTGGCTGTTGCGAGATGATCAGGCCCTAGAGTGCCGATGAGTTACGCGAACTCGCGTGCCAGACTCGTGATGCGAACCGGGCGCGGCGCTTACTGGCGGTGGCCGGCGTGTGCGAGGGCTTGTGCCGTAGCGAGACCGCGCGTCTGGGCGCTATGGATGGCCGGGCCCTGCGCAGCTAGTGTCCTGTAACGTAAGTTCGCGCCATGGATTTCGCGTGATTTTTTGTGCCAGGCAAGGCGCGGCGATGAGCCGTATCAGGGAATACGGCGAATCGGCGCAACGCCGCATGGTGCGAAAAAGCGCCGAAATAATGCGATGAATTTGCGTTACAGGGCACTAAGCTTCTCGTATTCAATGCCGATGGCTCGGACTGCTGGGTCAACACATGGCCGCCGCGCCGACCGTCCAAGCTCAGCCCTAATAAGAAGCTGTACGGGCCCACTGTGGAAGGGCCGGTTCGTTATCCGGGAATCACGCACCCGATCACGCGATGGCTGGCAGCCCCCGAGCTAGGGGCTGGATAACGAACCTGATGTCGTTCAGTCGCTGAGACTGACCGGAATGACTTCCGGGCGCGTGTGCGCAAGTCCCAGTGCGAGGCTCGTGCCTTCCAGAATCGCATGGGCGGCGTAGAAGGCATCCTCGACCTTGCGCATCCGGATCGCTTCCATCAGCCGCCGATGACGCTCGAGACTGTCTTCGGGATCGCTTGCGCTGACGTTCGACTCGACCACGAGGAGGTGAATCGAGGGGCGGAGGATATGCGACAGCTGAGACCAGACGATGTTGTGCGTCGCACGGAAGATAGCGACATGAAAGGCCACGTCCGACTCGCTATCCAGGCGTCGCCGTTCGCCGCTCTTGGCTTCCTTGAGCGTGCGGGCCATGCCGTTGAAGGCTTCCTCGATCGCGACCAGATCGTGGGCGTTGGCCTGGCGGGTGGCGGCCATGGCCACATGGGGTTCAACGCTCAGGCGAAATGACAGCACCTCGCGCTGAATTTCCTCATTGGGGGCGGCAAAGCGCGTCATCCAATCCGTGACGAGCGGATCGAGGATGTGCCACTCCGAGTACTCGCGAACGCGCGATCCATAGCCGGATATCCGCTCGATGATGCCGCCGTCCACAAGCTGGGAAAGATGGCGCCGCACCACCGTTCGGCTCAGGCTGAACTGCTCACAGATCTGCATTTCCTTGGGAATGAAATCGCCCGGCTTGTAGCGCCCCGAGAAAATATCGGACACGAGCCGATCGGTCAGGTTGAAGTCGCTGCGAGGCAAACGGGTCGTACTCATGAAGTGTCGGGCGAGCAGTTGAGCGGGCGATGAGTTCGCGAAGCTTGGCGTAGGATATTAGCACGCCATGCACCCGTCACCGGCGTGCCAGCCCTTGTAGAGCCGGCCCGCGTGAACGATTCCGGCGCGCCCAGAAGCTCGACTGGGCGGCCGTGGCCCCCGTTGTCAGCAACTGCTGTCACTCAGCTTTGGAACGCCCATGCCGAACACGGGCCGCAACTTGATACCGACCACGGTGCCCAGCAAACCGACCGCGCCCCAAAGCCAGCCGTGCAGCGAAAACGAGGCGATGCCGCCGAAGTAGGCGCCAATATTGCACCCGAAGGCGATCCGCGCGCCGTAGCCCATGAGCACGCCGCCGATCAGGCGGGCGAGGATGATGCGCCAGGGCAGGTCGGTAGCGATCCTGAACGTGCCGCCCCAGGCCGAGGCGGCCATCGCGCCGAAGATGATGCCGATATCCATTACGCTCGTCCGGTCGGCGAGGATCGGCGTATGCAGCCCGCCGGCATGCGGGCCGGACCAGTAATACCAGCTGCCGACATCCACGCCCAGCGCCGACAGTGCCTGCGACCCCCAGAGCGCGAACGCACTGGTTATGCCCCACGGTTTGCCGGACAGCCAGAGCGTGGCCGCGTTGAGCACGGCGAGCGCGAGGGCGCCGCCCCAGAGCGGCCAGGCGCCGCGCAGTACGCGCTTAAGCCCCCGTTCGCTTGGCGGACCCTTGCGTGGCGGCGGATTCAGCCGGCGCTCGACCAGCCAGGTCGCGGCCACGATCGCGCCGATGATGATGAACTGCAGAATCACCGCGCCGGTATAACCCCAGGACGTATCGGCCAGGGAGATCTTCTTCCAGACGAAGTCCGGTTGCAGCCAGAAGCCGAAATCGTGGGCGCCCCAGACCGAGCCGAGAATGAAGCCGAACAGGGTGATCAGGATCGAGGTCTGGCCCGAGCCGACCGTATACAGCGAGCCCGAGGCGCAGGCGCCGCCGAGCTGCATGCCGATACAGAAGATGAACCCGCCGAAGGCGACCGACAGCCCCACCGGAAAGACATAACCCGACAACGGGCCGCCGAAGGCGGTGGTGCCGAGCGCCATCAGCGGCGCGAACAACAGGCTCGCCACAGCCAGCATGAGCATGTGCGCGCGCAGCGTCTGCCCCTGGCCGACGGCCATGAGCTGGCGGAATGCCGAGGTGAAGCCGAAACGCGCATGGTAGAGCGCGACGCCCAGGCCGAGCGCCACGACATAAAGAACGCCCTGCGCGAAGCCATAGCCGGCAAACAGCACGGCGAGCAGCACGAGACTGATGCCGCCGGCGATGGCGGTGGTGCCCGTACGGGGCGCAGGCGGTATTTCGAGCGCGCGCGCCGGGCGCTCGGGATTGCGAATATCCGACATGATCCAATCGATTGCACATGATGGAATTATTGTATCGTTGCGGCCAACCCCGGGCCTTGCCGTCGATGTAAAAAGTACCCGGGCGGCGGCCGACTAACGTCGGGTAGCACGCGCGCCGCGCACGGTGACATCGTCGGGCCGGAGGTGAGGCCATGTCAGCGATCAGTGCCCATCTGAAGGAAATCGAGCGCGTTGCGGCCGGACAGCCATCCAGTCGCGACGGTCTGGTGGTCAATTCCTGGCTGCGTTGCCTGCACGAATATCGACTCGACCCGAGCCAGCGGGGCAATGCCTATATCGTGCCGGGCTCCGAACTGCGCGAGCACCAGCAGCAGGCCGAGGAGTTGATCCGCATCAGCAGCGCTGCGCTGGATCATCTTTACGAGCAGGTGGCGGGGCATAACTACGTGCTGTTGTTGTCCGATGCACGCGGCGTGTCCGTGGCGCACTACCGCAACCCCAAGCTCGATCCGGCGCTGCGCGATGCCGGCCTGTACCTGGGCGCGGACTGGGCCGAGGATCGAAGCGGGACGTGCGCGGTAGGCGCCTGCCTGGTCTCGCGTCAGCCGATCACCGTGCACCGGGACGATCATTTCGACCCGGCCCATATCGGGCTCACCTGTTCCGCCGCGCCCGTGTTCGACACCCTGGGCGAGCTGGTGGCGGTAGTGGATATTTCGCAGCTGCGCTCGGCCGTGCCGCGCTCGAGCCAGCAGCTGGCGCGGCACCTGGTGATCGCCACCGCGCGGCGGGTGGAACTGGCCAACCTGATGAGTCAGGCCGAAGGTCATTGGCTGCTGCGCCTGTCGCGTTCGCCCGATTTCATCGACAGCGATCCGGAAGCCGCGATCGCCGTGGATGGCGACGGGCAGATCCGCGGCATGACGCATGCGGCGTTCGGTGCATTGTCACAGCGTATCGGCCTGACCGAGCGCAGTAGCGTGGAACTCATCGGCCAGGCGATCGATACCCTGTTCGATCTGGATGCCGATACGCTCGATCAGTACATGCGCGGCCAGTCGGCCCGCGACCGGCTCCTGTTCGCCGGCGGCCAGCCGCGCCTGTTCGCCAGTGCCGAGCCGCCGGCGACGCGTACGCCGCGAACCATTCGTGCCACCGTGCCGGCGCCGCGTGATGACATGCCGGACTCGCTCGCTCGCCTGGCCGGCGCGGATGAAACGATGACGCGCCTGGCACGCCGCGCTGCCCGGTTCGCCCAGCGTGATCTACCGGTGCTGATCCAGGGCGAAACCGGCACCGGCAAGGAGGTATTCGCCCGCGCCGTGCATGCCGCGCGCCCCGACCCGGGCCCGTTCGTCGCGGTGAACTGCGCAGCGATCCCCGAGCATCTGATCGAATCCGAGTTGTTCGGCTATGCGCCCAATGCCTTCACCGGTGCGGCCAAAGGGGGCAAGCGCGGGCTGATCGACGCCGCCAACGGCGGCACGCTGTTTCTCGACGAGATCGGTGATATGCCGCTGGCGCTGCAGAGCCGGTTGCTGCGCGTGCTGGCCGAGCGCTGCGTGACCCCGGTGGGCGCGCTGGAGTCTCGTCCTGTGGATATTCATCTGATCTCCGCAACCCATGCGCCACTGGCCGACCGGGTGGCGACCGGCGATTTTCGCGAGGATCTGTACTACCGGCTCAACGCCGCCGTGCTGAAACTGCCGCCACTGCGCGAGCGCGGCGACTTCAATACCTTGGCCGATACGATCCTGGTCGAGCTCGGTGCCGAGCACGGCGAGCGATATCGTCTTTCCGGGCCGGCGCGGCGCCGGCTGGCGGCGCATCATTGGCCCGGCAACGTGCGCGAACTGCATAACGCGCTGGCGGTGGCCGCGGCCCTGTGCGAGCCGCCGACCATAGAAATGCACGACCTGCCCGACGAGATCGGCGTGTCGTCGGCGTGTGCCGGCCTGGAAGCCCAGCTGGCCGACTGCGGCGGTAATGTTTCGGAACTCGCGCGCCGGCTCGGCGTGGATCGCACCACGGTTCATCGCCGCCTCAAGCGCCTGCGTACGCACTGATTTTGGCCCGCCATCGACCTGCCACACCTGTGGCAACACCCTGTGGCACGCGCCGCGGCCGTGGCTGCATGCCCCGATGAATAATTGTTTTAAAACAAGGTGATGAATTAACGGCACGGCGCTTGCCATATCTTCTCCAGAGCGCGTTTGCGCGCCACGTCAACGACACGGTCCATCGTGCGAATGAGGAGATAGATGAAAGCACTGCGATTCCACGCCGCCCGGGATTTGCGGATCGAGGAAGTCGAGCCCCCGCATGATCCGGCACCAGGGCAGGTCGTCGTCGCCAACCGCTTTTGCGGCATCTGCGGCACCGATCTGCATGAATACGCCTACGGGCCCATTTTCATTCCGACCGCGCCCCATCCCTACTCGAAAGCGCAGCTACCGCAGACGCTGGGCCACGAATTCGGCGGGGTGGTGACCGCCGTGGGCGAGGGCGTGACCAGCGCCGCGGTCGGCGATCGGGTTTCGATCCAACCGCTGATCATGCCGCGTGCCGGCGATTATTTCGCGGATCGCGGGTTGTTTCATTTGTCCGAGCGGTTGGCGCTGGTGGGCCTGTCCTGGGATTACGGCGGTATGTCGGGTGGCGCGCTGGTCAACGACTACAACGTGCAGGTGATCCCGGACGACATGAGCGACGAGCAGGCTGCGCTGGTCGAGCCGACTGCCGTGGCTGTTTATGCCTGCGACCGGGGCGGCGTGGCCGCCGGTTCCAGTGTGCTGGTCGCCGGGGCCGGCCCGATTGGCATTCTGGTGCTGCTTGTCGCACGCGCGGCGGGCGCCACGCAGTTGTTCATCTCGGATGTGAATCCGACCCGGCTCAAGCTGGCAGAGACCGCGGTGCCCGGGGTGGTCGCCATCAACGCGAAGAGCGAACCGGTGGGCGATGTCGTGCGCGACCATAGCGAAGGCCATGTCGGCTGCGACGTCGCCATCGAATGCGCCGGCAACGAGCAGACGCTGAAATCGGCGTTGGACGCCGTGCGCAAGCAGGGCGTGATCGTGCAGACCGGGCTGCATGCGGGCGAAAACCCGCTCAACTGGTTCGATGTGACGTTCAAGGACATCGACGTACGCGGCTCGTGGTGCTACCCGACCTGGTACTGGCCGCGTGTCTGCCGGCTGATCGCCAGCGGGCAGATCCCGTCGGAACGGGCGGTGACGCGCCGTATCCCACTCGACGAGGCGGTCGCACACGGCTTCGACGCGCTGCTCGACCCGGCCGGCACCGAACTCAAGATCCTGATTGATCTCGAGAACGCGGCCTGACCCGATTATTCCGACAACAGCGAAACACAGAGGAGAAAACCATGCTGGACACTGCCGCAGGCACCAAGATCCAGAACGTGCTGTCGGCGCTCAACAAGGCGCTTATCAATCGAAATATCGACGAGGCGCTGGAGCTTTTCGCCGAGGACTGCTACTGGCGCGATCTCGTTGCCTTCACCTGGAACATCAAGACGGTCGAAGGCAAGGCACAAATTCGCGACATGCTGGAAAACCGGCTCGACGACGTACAGCCTGCCGACTGGACCGTGGACGACAACGAGGAGCCCGCGCATGCCGACGGCATCACCGAGGGCTTCATCGAATTCGATACGGGCGTGGCGCGTGGTTACGGCTATATCCGGCTCAAGAACGGCCTGATTTGGACCTTGCTCACGACGATGCACGAACTGAAGGGTTACGAGGAGCCGAAAGGCCATTCGCGTCCCTTGGGTGCCAAACACGGCGAACACCAGGGCGAGCCCACCTGGGCCGAGGAGCGGGAGGCCGAGCTGGCTGAACTGGGCGTAACGACCCAGCCCTATGTGCTGATCATCGGCGGCGGGCAGGGGGGCATTGCGCTCGCCGCACGCCTGCGCCAGCACGGCGTGCCGGCGCTCATCGTCGAGAAGAACGAACGTCCTGGGGATTCCTGGCGCAAGCGTTACAAGTCGCTGTGTCTGCACGACCCGGTGTGGTACGACCATCTGCCGTACATCAAATTCCCCGATAACTGGCCGGTGTTCTCGCCCAAGGACAAGGTCGGCGACTGGCTGGAAATGTACGCCAGGGTCATGGAATTGAACTTCTGGGGTTCGACCGAGGCCAGGCGGGCCAGCTACGACGAGAACACCCAGACCTGGACCGTGGTCGTCGACCGGGACGGAGAAGAAATCACGCTCCATCCCAAACAGCTGGTCCTTGCCACTGGCATGTCGGCCAAGCCGAATAGGCCGACCATTGCGGGCCAGGATCGCTTCGAGGGCATCCAGCAACACTCGTCCGAGCACCCCGGGCCGGACGGCATGGAGGGCAAGCAGGTCGTGGTGATCGGTGCCAACAACTCGGCGCACGACATCTGTGCGGCGCTTGCCGAACACGGGGTCGATGTGACCATGGTGCAACGATCGTCCACGCACATCTCGCGCTCTGAATCGCTGATGAAGCATGCGCTGGGCCCGCTGTATTCGGAGGAGGCCGTGGCCAACGGCATCACCACCGAAAAGGCCGATCTGCTGTTTGCCTCCATTCCCTACGCGATCATGGCCGACTTCCAGAAGCCGATCTTTGATGCCATCCGCGAGGAAGACGCCGAGTTCTATCGACAGTTGGAAGACGCTGGCTTCATGCTTGATTTCGGTCCGGACGATTCCGGCCTGTTCATGAAGTATCTGCGGCGTGCGTCCGGCTACTACATCGACGTCGGCGCGTCCCAGCTCATCATCGATGGCCGGATCAAGCTGGCCAGCGGCGCCGATGTGAAGGAACTGACCGAGCACAGTGTCGTGCTCGAGGATGGCCGTGAACTGCCGGCCGATGTCGTCATCTATGCCACCGGTTATGGTTCGATGAATGGCTGGGCGGCCGATCTGATCTCACAGGAGGTGGCCGACAAGGTCGGCAAGGTCTGGGGTTTGGGCTCCGATACGCCCAAGGATCCCGGGCCGTGGGAAGGCGAACAGCGCAACATGTGGAAACCGACCCAGCAGGAAGGCCTGTGGTTCCACGGTGGCAACCTGGCCCAGTCGCGCCACTACTCGCACTACCTCGCGTTACAACTCAAAGCGCGAATGGAAGGTATTCCCACGCCGGTCTATGGCCTGCAGGAAACGCATCACCTGAGCTGACTCCGGCTCCTCCGGACTTTGCGGGGCTCCGGCCCCGCATTTTTTCGACCGTCCCTGGGCGCGCAGCCGGCGGGCAAGGCCCGCTCAGCCCCCGGTCCAGCGCACAATGAACGCCGCGCCATAGCCGCACAGGAATCCGGCGCCCGGCCCCACCAGCCAGCCTTTCAAAATCCCCTTCACCGCCGGCCACTGTACGGTGTCGCGTCCGCGGGCCAGGCCGGCGCCCGCCATGGCCCCCACCAGGGCCTGATTCATCGACGTCAGGTAGCCGAACGCCACCGCCGCGAGTACCACCAGCGCCTGGACACCCTGTGCGGCGGTGGCCATCGGCAGGTCCATCTTTACGACATCGAATGCCACTTTTTCCAGCAGCGGCTTGCCCCAGGTCAGCACGCCCAGCGCCAGGCCCAGGCCGCCCACGAAGGCGGCCGCGAATACACCGAACAGATGCGTGCTGAGAAACACGGCAGTGGCGTTGGACACATCGTTGGCGCCCATGGTCAGCGAGGCGAGGACACCGACCGCCACCAGGGCGCGCGCGATGGCCGGCTGACTTTTGCTCCGGGCCGCGGGCCAACGGCTCAGGATATGCGTGAAGACGAACCCCAACACCAGGGCCACCAGCGGCGCGGCCGCCCATAGCACCACCAGGCGCTCAATCGTGCCCCAACGGATGGGCAGACCGAGCGACATGCCGACACCGGCCACCGCGAACACGAGAATCTGAATGGTGGAGGTGGGGATGCGCAACAGGTTGAAGCAGGTCGTGAGCGCGAAGGCGACGGCGACGATGCACAACGCCGCGCCAACGCTGATTCGTGGCGCGCCGACGATGCCGTGACCGACCGTGGTGAGTACGGCGTGACTCAGGAAGGTCGCGCCGAGCAGGGTGAAGAGTGCCATCAGCAGCAGCGCTGGCCGCAGGCGAATCGTGTTCGCCGCATACGGCATGCCCATGCAGGCGCCGGTGTAGTGCGCGCCCATGCTCCAGGCAAAGGCGAACGCCACGACAATCAACGCGATCGCGATCAGGCTCATGTGGCCTCCGTTCTATGGTTGGCAATGATCCCGGCCGAAGGGGTCAAGCGGGCCCGTGCCCGCAGGCCGCGCCTGCAGCGACGGTCAGTCTGCGGGCCGGCGATGATTTTTTCATGACCAAGGGGCAGCGCCATGGTGGCGGCGGGCCTTGTCACGGGTGCGGGGCTGCGCCGCCTGGTGCTTCGCCCGCGTGAGGCCGACTGCGAACCGGGCTGGCGCGGAAGCGGTCGACCGGTTTCGTTCACGGTGACGCCACCAGCGGCAGCCAGATCGCCAGAGCCATGAGTGTGGCCAGCAGTACGGGCGGTGTGAGCACCAGACCCACCTTCATGTATTGACCCCAGCCGATGCGGTGGCCCTTGTTGGCCAGCACATGCAGCCACAACAGGGTGGCCAGACTGCCGATCGGGGTAAATTTGGGGCCGAGGTCGTTGCCGATCACATTGGCGTAGAGCATCAGCTCGCGGGTGAGCTCCGGCACCTGGGCCTGCTTGATGGCCAGCGCGCCGACGAGCGTCGACGGCAGATTGTTCATCACCGAGGCCACGAAGGCCGATAAAAACCCCGTACCCAGCGTGGCCACGATCGGGCCTTGCGCCCCCAGCCAGTGGAGCACGGTCGCGCCGTAATCGGTCAGTCCGGCCCGGCCCAGCCCGTAGACCACCAGATACATGCCGATCGAGAACAGCACGATCTGCCAGGGCGCGTTCCGCATGACCGGGCCGAGCGGAACACGGGCCCCGCGCCCGCCGCGCCACCAGCGTCCGGCGATGGCGAGCAAGGCCAGGGCGCCGCTACCGGTCACGAGGCAGTAAGGCACATGCCACGGCGCAAGGACGAAATAAGCCGCGAGCAGCGCTGCCAGCACGGGCATGGCCGCGCGGAATACCTGCGGATCGATGATCGCGCTGGCCGGCGTCGTCAGTGCGTCGAGCGGATAGCGCCGTGGAATCCGGCGGCCGAAGGCCAGCCAGAGCACGGCCAACGTGGCGGTGATCGATACCAGGTCGACCGGCACCATCACGATGGCATAGCGATCGAACGAGACGCCGAAAAAATTGGCGCTGACGATATTCACCAGATTGGAGATCACCAGCGGCAGGCTGGCGGTATCGGCGATGAAGCCGGTGGCGATGATGAAGGCAAGGGCCGCCGAGGCGGAGAATTCGAGCCGGACCAGGATCGCGATCACGATCGGCGTGAGCAGCAGTGCGGCCCCATCATTGGCGAAAAAGGCCGCGATCACCGCACCCAGCAGCACGATGAGCGGGAACAGTAAATGCCCGCGTCCGTTGCCCCAGCGCGCGATATGCAGCGCCGCCCAGGAGAAAAAGCCGGCTTCGTCGAGAATCAGCGAAATGATGATCAGCGCGACGAAGGTGAACGTGGCATCCCAGACGATATGCCAGACCACGGCAACGTCGGACCCGTGCACGACGCCGGTGGCCAGTGCCACGGCGGCACCGCCCAGCGCGCTCCAGCCGATGCCGAGATTCTTTGGCTGCCAGATGACGAGCACGAGGGTGACGATGAAGATGGCGAGCGCCAGCATGACGGGAACTCCGGGGGAGAAAAGCGGTTCAGTGCGCGACTTGATTGACGCGTTTGGACGTCTGTTCGGCGCTTTCCACGCGTTCGGAGTAGCGGCGGGTCAGATAATCGCCGCGGTCGCGCATCAGCCAGGTGAATTTCACGAGTTCCTCGCAGACGTCGACCACTCGCCGATACAGCGGCGAATCCTGCATGCGGCCATCGTCGTCGAACTCGCCGAATGCCTTGGGCACCGAGGATTGGTTGGGAATCGTGACCATGCGCATCCAGCGGCCCAGAACCCGGAGTTGATTGACCGCATTGAAGCTCTGGCTGCCGCCGGATACTTCCATGACCGCCAGTGTCTTGCCCTGGGTGGGCCGGACCCCGCCCAGCGACAGCGGAATCCAGTCGATCTGGGTTTTCATGATGCCGGTCATCGCGCCGTGACGTTCCGGGCTGACCCACACCATGCCTTCCGACCAGGTGGCCAGTTCGCGCGGCGCCTGCACCTTCGGATGATCGGCCTCGGCATCGTCCGGTAGTGGCAGGCCGGCCGGGTCGAACAACCGCACCTCGCAGCCGAACCAGCGCAGCAGGCGGGCCGCTTCCTCGGCCAGAAAGCGGGAATAGGAGCGCGCTCTGAGCGAGCCGTAAAGGATCAGAATGCGCGGCGCGTGCCGAGCCGTATCCTGGCCGACCAGGGCGTCGATATCGATGGGGTGCAGCGCGTTCGGATCGATATTCGGCAGATCGTGAAGACTGAAACGATCGACCATTACGCGCCCTGCGAGTGCGTGACGACTTCGCCGTCTTCCTTCGTGAAGCGGGCGACCGGCGCATCCAGCAGTTCCAGCACGCGCTCGGATGGCCGGCACAGGCGCACACCCTTGTCGGTCACTACGATCGGCCGGTTGATCAGGATCGGATGGGCCAGCATGGCGTCGATCAGTTGCGCGTCGGTGAGGGCGGGATCGTCCAGGCCGAGGTCGTCGTAGGGTGTGCCCTTGCGGCGCAGCAGATCGCGCGGGGGCATGTTCATTTGCTCCAGCAGCCAGAGCAGGCGTGCCCGCGACGGGGGGTTATCGACATATTCGACGATCTCGGGCGTCTCGCCGGAGGCCTCGATCATCGCCAGCGTATTGCGCGAGGTGCCGCAGTTGGGGTTGTGGTAAATCATCGGTTGCATGGCGGGTCCTTGCGGTTGTCGGGCGCCGGAGCGGATTCGGCCAGCGAATCCAGCAACGGATCGCAGATTTCGGGGCGGCCGCCGCAGCAGTCGCGCACGAGAAAGCGCACGGTCTCCTGCATGTGCGGCAGATCGGCGCGGTAGATGATCGATCGGCTGTGGCGTTGCGATAGGGTCAAACCGGCCCGCGTCAGTACCGCCAGATGCGCCGACATCGTGTTGTGGGGCACGTCCAGCAGGCGCGCGATTTCGCCCGCCGGCAGGCCATTCGGTTCGTGCCGGACCAGCAGGCGAAAGGCCGCGAGCCGCGTTTGCTGGGCGAGCGCCGAGAAACACTCGATGGCGTTGAGTTCGTCCATATGTCCAATAATATGGACATATAAATCAGAGCGCAATGCCCGCTGATCCCGGCGCCCGGCGCCGGGCACGAAAAAAGCCGGCCCCCGAAGGAGCCGGCCGATTGGTGCGCGAAGCGAGGTGTCAGAGCGACACGGCGACGGCCTTGGTTTCGGTGTAGTTGTTCAGCACCTGCTCGCCCATCTCGCGGCCCCAGCCGGACTGCTTGAAGCCGCCGAAGGGCAGGGCAGCGTCGAAGATGTTGTAGCAGTTGACCCAGACCGTGCCGGCGCGGATCTTGGCGGCGAGTTGGTGTGCCTTGCCGATGTCCTGGGTCCAGACGCCTGAAGCCAGACCGAACACGGTGTCGTTGGCGCGCTTGATCAGGTCGGTGTCCACGTCCTTGAACTTCGTGGCCGTCACCACCGGCCCGAATATTTCTTCCTGATAGACGCTCATCTCGTCGGATACGTCGACCAGCACCGTCGGCTTGACGAAGTAGCCCTCGCCCTCGGCGCGTTCACCGCCCGCGGCAGCCGTCGCGCCCTGTTTCCGGCCGGCTTCGAGATAACCGGTGACGCGTTCGAGCTGGGTCCGGGAGACGAGCGGGCCCATCTGGGTTTCCGGATCGAGGCCCGGGCCGAGCTTGATGTTGCGAGCGTACTCAGCCACGCCTTCGACCACCTGGTCGTAGACTTTTTCGTGTACGAACAGGCGTGAGCCGGCGGCACAGCACTGGCCGTGGTTGAAGAAGATGGCATTGGCCGCGCCTGGAATGGCTTTGTCCAGATCGGCGTCGTCGAGCACGATGTTCGGCGACTTGCCGCCCAGCTCGAGTGAAACCTTCTTGAGGTTGCCCTTGGCCGCGTCCACGATCAGGCGGCCGACCTCAGTCGAGCCGGTGAAGGCGATCTTGTCGACCATCGGGTGGGCCGCGATCGGCGCGCCGGCCTCCTCGCCGAAGCCGGTGAGCATGTTGACCACGCCGTCGGGTACGCCGGCTTCCTGCATGATTTCGGCGAGCTTCAGGCCGGATAGCGGTGTTTCCTCGGCCAGTTTCATGACCACCGTATTCCCGCAGGCCAGGGCCGGGCCGAGTTTCCAGGCCGCCATCAGCAACGGGAAGTTCCAGGGAATGATCTGCCCGCACACACCGACCGGCTCGCGGCGGGTGTAGGCATGCCACTGGGCCCCGGGCGCGTAGGGCACGGTAATGCCGATCTGCTCGCCGTTGAGCTTGGTCGCCCAGCCAGCCATGTACTGGAACAGTTCGGCCGCCAGCGGTACATCGGCCGCCCGGGCAATGGAAATGGGCTTGCCGTTGTCGAGTGCTTCCAGTTGGGCGAGCTCTTCCTGGTGTTCCATGATCAGGTCGCCGATCTTCCAGACGATGCGGCCGCGCTCGGCCGGCGACATCTGGGTCCACGGCCCATCATCGAAGGCCTTGCGGGCCGCCTTCACGGCCTTGTCGACATCGGCCTTCTCGGCGGACTGGGCATGGGCGACGACTTCGTCCGTCGCGGGATTGTAGACCTCGAAGGTCTTGCCCGATTCGGCGGCCACCCATTCGCCGCCGATAAGCATCTTGCGTGGGGTGTCGATGAATTGGCGGACACTGGATTCGAGTTGGACTTCACGGGCTGCGACTGCGCACATAATCGATCTCCTCATTATGGTTTTGGATGCTCCGCTCACGGAGCGGGGCGGCGCGCGTTTCCTGAACGCCGGTTCCCCTGTGATAGCGCAAATTTCGCGCCATTGGAATGGGGCGCCGCGATGCCCGGAAATCCGGCCTTGCACACATTGGCTGGGGTGTGAAGCTCTGCCTCGATTGCCACAGGTGTTGCAGCCCGCGTGCCACAGTTTCGCGCCGCGGGGCGCGGCATGCTCAGGCCATCCAATGGCGGCCGGACGGCACGGCGCCGTCGATGGCAACGCGCTCACCGTCGCTCCGCCGGGCCAACCGCGGCTGCGGGGCGTTGAACAGGGCGGGGTGGCATGCGCTGCGGCGCCGGTATGGCCGACCGGCGCCGCCCCGGGCGCCGTTCAGAGTTCCATCCACATTCGGTACAGCCCGGTGCGCACGGATTCCATCAACAGGCGATCGGTTTCGTCGGCCTTGTGGCCCATGCGGGCGACGAGGTGATAATAATGCGACAGGATCTGGCGGTGTTTGAGTTCGGGGATCTGGCTTTGTATCCAGGTAACCGCAGCATAGCGCGTGCCGCGGGTCACCGGCCGGACCTGGTGGATGAGGCCGGTGGGGTAGATCACCGCGTCGCCGGCATCGAGCTTGACGAGCTGCGGGTCGGTTCCGGTCCAGAGTTCGAGTTCGCCGCCGTCGTATTCGTCGGCGGCGGACAGAAACACCGTGACCGACAGATCCGTGCGCAACGGTTTCGGTTTGGTGTTCATGATCGCTTCGTCCATATGCAGCCCGTAGTACATGCCGGGCTGATAGCGGGAGAAGGTGGGGCCGGGGATGCCGCGAGGGAACGCGGTGTTGAGAACGTCGTCGTTATTCAGCAGGGCCTGGACCACCATCCTTCCGATATCGGATTGGTCCGAGTCGTTTTCACTGATCTGCTCGTTGTTTTTTACATTGGAGCCACGGTTGGTGGCCTTGCCCTCGACGAATTCGGCTTTTTCGACGAAAGCGCGTGCTTTCCTGGTCTGAGAATCGTCCAACAGTGCTCTGATCTGGGTAATCATAGAGGCGCCCTCGAGTGGAGCTTTCGAGCGGAATCCAAGCATTCGCTGCGATCACGGTAGACATTACCGTATGCGGCTTCGACGCCGTGAACCCTTTCGGTCCCGCGCGTTGCGTGCATGGCCGCGAAAGTGGGTATCAGTTTGCCCGTGTCGCTCCCGCGTGCTCGGAAAAAAGCCTCGCCGAGATCGTCTCGGCGAGGCAAGCGCATCGGAGGAGATGCGTTCCGACAAACGGAGTCGACTGACGGGTGTGTCACGACTCGACACGAAAGCCCATGGTGGCCCGTACCGCGCGCTCCCATCCGGCGACGAGTTGTTCGCGTTTGGCGCTCGGCATGGCCGGTGTGAAACGCGTTTCGATGGCCCATTGCTCGGCGATCTGTTCGCGCGATTCCCAGAAGCCCACGGCCAGGCCGGCCAGATAGGCGGCACCGAGCGCGGTCGTCTCGCTGACTTCGCTACGCAGTACGTCCACGCCGAGAATGTCGGCCTGGAACTGGGCGAGGAAGTCGTTCGCGATCGCGCCGCCGTCGGTGCGCAGTTCGGCCAGATTGAGGCCGGCGTCGGCCTGCATGGCCTGCAGGACATCGGCGCTCTGGTAGGCGATCGATTCCACGGCCGCGCGTATGAAATGCTCCTTGGTAGTGCCGCGCGACAGCCCGAACACGGCGCCGCGGACGTTGCTGTCCCAGTACGGGGCGCCGAGGCCGGTGAATGCGGGCACCATGTACACGCCGTCATTGTCGCCGGCACGCTCGGCATAGGCTTCCGAATCGGACGATTTGCCCAGCATGCGCAACCCGTCGCGCAGCCACTGGATCACGGAACCGGCCACGAAAACACTGCCTTCCAGGGCGTACTCGATGGTGCCGTCGATCTCCCAGCCGATCGTGGTCAGCAGGCCGTTTTCCGAGGCCGTGGCCTCGGTGCCGGTGTTCATCAAGGTGAAGCAGCCGGTGCCATAGGTGTTCTTGGCCATGCCCGGCTCGAAGCAGGCCTGGCCGAACAGGGCGGCCTGCTGGTCCCCGGCCATGCCGGCGATGGGAATCTCGTTGCCGAAAAAATACTTGGGCTGAACGTGGCCATAGGTTTCGCTGCTCGACTTCACCGCCGGCAGCATGGCCTCGGGCACACCGAATAGTTCAAGCAGTTCCGGGTCCCATTGGCGCTCGCGGATGTTGAACATCATCGTGCGCGAGGCATTGGTCACGTCGGTGACATGCACTTCGCCGCCGGTCAGGTTCCAGACCAGCCAGGAGTCGATGGTGCCGAACAGCAGGTCGCCGCTTTCGGCTTTTTCCTTCACACCGTCCACGTTGTCGAAGATCCACTTCAGCTTGGTGCCCGAGAAATAGGCATCGATGACCAGCCCGGTCTTGTCGCGGATCATCTCGGCATGGCCGGCTTCGCGCAGCTCGTCGCAGATCTCGGCGGAATGGCGCGATTGCCAGACGATGGCGTTGTAGACCGGTTGCCCGGTCTTTCTGTCCCAGACGACCGTGGTCTCGCGTTGATTGGTGATGCCAATGCCGGCGATCTCCGAGACGTCGACCTGGGTGTTGTTGATCAGTTCCGTGAGCGTGGTGAGCACGCTGGTCATGATGTCGCGCGGGTTGTGCTCGACCCAGCCCGGACGCGGAAAAATCTGTTCGAATTCGCGTTGCGCGATGCCGGCGATCCGGCCATTGCGGTCGAACAGCATCGAGCGCGAACTGGTCGTTCCCTGGTCTATGGCGAGTATGTATTTCTTGTCCATCGCTCTCTCCTTTGAAGCGCGCGGCGCTTGCTTCGTTTCATGCGCGCGACACCGCATCGCAGGCGTTTTTGTCGGGGCCGCCCGGCGACGCCGGCCGGTGGCCGTGGATGAACCGCTCAACGGCGGCGTGCCCGGCCCAAGGTAACCCGGATCAAAGCCGGCGGCAGATCGGGCGCCGTGCTCAGGCGGGGGCGCGCTCGCGCAGATAGGCCGTCAGCCGGTCGACCTCGCCGGACGCCAGCCGCAGACCCAGCTTGGAGCGGCGCCAGATAATGTCTTCGGCCGTGCGCGCCCATTCGTGCTCGCATAGATAATCGACTTCCGCTGCGTACAGGCCGGCGCCGAAGTGCTCGCCCAGGTCATCCAGGCTTTTCGCCCCGGCGACGATATCGCGCACGCGCGTGCCGTAGTTGAACACCATGCGATTCGCCATGCCCAGGGGGATGAACGGATGACTGGCCTGCAACGATTCGAACAGATGTTGCGGCCTGGACTCGTCACCCCCGGGCAGGGGATGGCCGTTTCCGGTCCAGGCCTTGTGCTGGTTGCCGAGTTCGGGCGCGATCTGGTCGACGGCGTCCTCGGCCAGGCGGCGGAAAGTCGTCAGCTTGCCGCCGAAGACGTTGAGCAGCGGCGCGCCGTCGGTATCGAGCTGGATGCGGTAATCGCGGGTGATTTCGCTCGCGTTGTCCTCGCGGTCGTCGAGCAGCGGGCGCACGCCGGAATAACTCCAGACCACGTCGTCCGGCGCGATCGACTGCTCGAAGTAGCGGTTCGCCGACTCACAGAGATAGGCGATCTCGTCTTGCTCGATGGCAACCTTGCCGGGCGCGCCTTCGTGCTCCACGTCGGTGGTACCGATCAGGGTGAAATCCTGTTCGTAGGGAATGGCGAACACGATGCGTCCGTCCGGCTGCTGGAAGATGTAGGCGTAGTCGTGGTCGAACAGCTTCGGCACCACGATGTGACTGCCCTTGATCAGCCGAAGCGCGTAATGGTGGTTCATCGTCGCCACATCGTCGAGGAAACGCACCGCCCAGGGACCGGCGGCGTTGGCGAGCCCGCGTGATTTGGCCTCGATGGTCTCGCCGGCGGCGGTCTTGAGTGTTACCTGCCAGCCATCCGCGCTGCGCGTGGCCGATTCACAGCGCGTGCGCGTCATGATGGTGGCACCGCGGTTGGCGGCATCCATGCAGTTGAGCACGACAAGCCGTGCGTCCTGGACCCAGGCATCCGAATAGACAAAACCCTTGTTGAACTCGGGCTTGAGCGGCGCGCCGGCCGGGTGGCTGTCGAATTTCACGCCGTGCGAGCCCGCCAGGGTCTGACGGCCGCCGAGATGGTCGTATAGGAACAGCCCGGTACGGATCATCCAGGCCGGGCGCAGATGCTTTTGATGCGGCAGGATGAACCGCATCGGCCAGATGATGTGCGGCGCGGCCTTGAGCAGTACTTCGCGCTCCGACAAGGCTTTTGCCACGAGCTTGAATTCGTACTGCTCAAGGTATCGCAGCCCGCCATGTATGAGCTTCGTCGAAGCCGAGGACGTATGACTCGCCAGGTCGTCGGCCTCGCACAGCAGAACCGAAAGACCTCGACCCACGGCGTCGCGGGCGATGCCGGCGCCATTGATGCCACCACCGACCACAATCAGGTCATACGTTTGCGGAGTGCTCATATCGGGATCGCCTTATGTTCGGATTAAAACCTTAGAGTTCGAAAGCGAAAACAAAAATACAACAAAAGTTGTAGAGGGCGATAGTTGAGCGGCCGGCTAACATGCACTCTGGATTAGGTGTGCCGTGCGGCCCCGGCTTGAATGGATGCACGCCGGCGGTTTTTCCGGTCCCCGGCGGTTCCGGGGCCGGGCAGGACAAATACGGGTGCGGCTTCGAAACATGGGCCGCGACAGCGCGGATCGCGTTGATCGGGTCCGAAAGGAGAGAGTGGAGTGACAACGCCCAATCGTTCGGCTTCGGATGAACAAACGCCGACGGCGCGCCAGCGCGAGATCGTCGATCTGGTGGAGCAGCAGGGTTTCGTCGCCATCGAGGCGCTGGCTCGCAGTTTCGATATCACGCAACAGACCGCGCGTCGCGACGTGAATGCGCTGTGCGAAGCTGGATTGTTGCGGCGTTATCACGGCGGTGCGGGTTTGCCTTCGACCGTCGAAAATCTCGCCTACGAGGCCCGCCAGGTGCTCAATCTGGAAGGCAAGCGCAAGATCGCGGAACTGGTGGCGCGCGAGATTCCCGACCACGCGTCGTTGTTTCTCACGCTGGGGACTACGACCAAGGAAACCGCGCGGGCGCTGGCCGGGCACAAGGGGCTGCGCGTGATCACCAACAATCTGCAGATCGCCGGCATGCTATCGGCCTCGAAGGATGCCGAGGTCATGGTCGCCGGGGGCACGGTGCGCTCGATCGACGCTGGCGTGACCGGCGAGATGACGCTCGATTTCTTTAACAATTTCAAGGTCGATTACGCGCTGATGAGCATCTCCGGAATCGAGTCGGACGGCACCTTGTTCGATTTCGATTATCGCGAAGTACGCCTGCTGCGCGTGATCATCGCCAACGCCCGGCGTGTGTTCCTGCTCGCCGATCAGACCAAGTACAACCGTCACGCGCTGGTGCGCGCCGGGAACATCGTGGACTGCATCGATGCGCTGTTTACCGATGTGGCGCCGCCCAAGCCGCTTGCCGACCTCCTGGCCGAAGCTGGTGTGTCGGTGCATGTTGCCGAATAGCCCGGTATTCGGTGGTTTGGGTCGGGTCGGTTCAGCGGTCTACGACTTTTGACTAGTTGTTCATGTTCGGTTTCGAACACTAAGCTCGAAACGAATAACGGTTGGCGCGGTGTCAACGTGTATCGAAATCAACGGGACAACTGGGGCATCGCTTGATGCATACGGATGAGGCAGCGGTCGGCAACCGCCGGCGGTATCTAGGAGGAGGGTGGCCATGTCGCTAGTGCTCGACAATGTGTCCAAGGTCGTGGGCGGTGAGACCCATATCGCACCGATGGATCTCGAGCTGGAAAGCGGTTCGCTGTCGCTGTTGCTCGGTCTGACGCTTTCGGGCAAGACGTCGCTTATGCGATTGATGGCTGGCCTGGACAAACCTTCGTCCGGACGCGTTCGCGTTGATGGCACCGATGTTACCGGGCTTTCGGTTCGCAAGCGCAACGTCGCGATGGTCTATCAGCAGTTCATCAACTACCCGTCTTTGACGGTCTACGAGAACATCGCCTCGCCCCTGCGCATTGCGGGCGTTTCGAGCTCGGAGATCGATCGACGCGTGCGCGCCGAGGCCGAGCGTCTGCGCATCGACGCCATGCTCGACCGCTTGCCGGCCGAGCTGTCCGGTGGGCAGCAGCAGCGAACGGCGATGGCGCGCGCGCTGGTTCGCGATGCCGAACTCGTGCTGCTGGACGAGCCGTTGGTGAACCTGGACTACAAGCTGCGCGAGACCCTGCGCGAAGAATTGCCTAAAGCGCTCGAGGGCCGTCGTTCGATCGTCGTGTATGCCACGACCGATCCCTGGGAAGCGCTTGCCTTCGGCGGTCGTACGGCTGTTCTGGAACAGGGACGCCTGCTGCAGTACGACTACGCGGCGAATGTCTACGCGGCCCCGGCCACGACGCACGTGGCGAGTGTGTTCAGCGACCCGCCGATGAACATCATCAACGGTGAAATCCGGGGCGATGAGCTGCACGTGGGCGATACGCTTCGCACGGCGCGCCCGGCGGCGTTGTCCGGGCTGGCCGACGGTTCGTATCTGTTCGGTGTGCGCCCGCCGCATCTGAGCGTCAACGTCGAGTCCGATACCAGAGGTCAGCGCATCGATACGACCGTTGATGTCACCGAGATCAGTGGCTCGGATACCTACGTCCATTGCCAAGTGGAGGGCCGCGCCTGGGTGGCCGTGCAGCCGGGCGTGCACCAGCACGAGCTCGGCGCTGCTATCGCGTTGGGTTTCCATCCGGACAAGTTGTTCGTGTTCAACCGCGATGATAAGCAGCTGGTCCATTCACCCGAAGCCGGCGCCGACCGCTAAAACGAGGGAGCCAATCACTATGGCCTTGATTCGTTTCGACGGAGTTGCGCATAGCTATTCTGGCCAGGCTGACCGGCCCGAGGACTATGCCCTGCTTCCGATGAACTTCAGCTGGGACGACGGCGGTGCTTATGCTCTGCTCGGGCCGTCCGGCTGTGGCAAGAGTACATTGTTGAATATTTGTTCGGGGTTGCTGAAGCCCTCGGAAGGGCGGGTGTTCTTCGGCGATCAGGACGTCACCGACCTGTCGCCCGAGCGCCGTAACATCGCACAGGTGTTCCAGTTTCCGGTGTTGTACGACTCCATGAGCGTGTACGACAACCTGGCGTTTCCATTGCGCAACCGCAAGGTCGAGCGTAGCCACATCGACCGGCGTGTTCGGGAAGTCGCCGAGATGCTTGATCTCGGCGACGTGCTGAAGCGCCGCGCGAGCGGGCTGGGCGCTGAACTCAAGCAGAAGATTTCCATGGGGCGCGGCCTGGTGCGCGACGACACCTCGGCCATCCTGTTCGATGAGCCGCTGACGGTGATCGATCCGCAGCTTAAATGGCGTCTGAGGCGTCAGCTCAAGGAAGTCCACAAGCAGTTCAGCCACACCATGATCTATGTCACCCACGATCAGATCGAGGCGCTGACATTCGCCGATAAAGTGGTGGTGATGTCGGATGGCGAGATCGTTCAGGTCGGCACCCCGCAGGCGCTTTTCGAGCGTCCGGAACATACCTTCGTGGGCTACTTCATCGGTAGCCCGGGCATGAATTTTCTCCCCTGTAATATCGATGGCGGTACGGCGGTCGTCGGTTCGACCCGCATCCCGCTAACCGAGGCCCAGGCCGCGGCGGCGGCCGAACATGACGATGGCGATTACAAACTCGGAATCCGGCCTGAGTTTGTCATGCGCTCGGATGCAGCTGATGCGCTGACCGTGTCCGTGCGGCGGCAGGCCGATATGGGCGAGTTTCGGCTGATCACCGCTGATCTCGAAGGGCATGACATCAAGATCCGGCTGCCGGTGGAGTCGAGCGAGATCGGCGGCGACGATCTGTCGATCGAATTCCCGCATGAGTGGCTGTGTCTTTATCGCAACGAGCGCCTGATTGGCAGTGAGGTGGCGGCATGAGTGACAATCGTTTTTCCGATAACCGGGCGTGGTTCCTGGTGCTGCCGGCCACATTGCTGGTGGCGTTTTCGTCGCTGATTCCGTTCATGGCGGTGGTCAATTACAGCCTCCAGATCGTTTTCAGCATGCAAAACCACACGTTTGTCGGGTGGTCGACGTTCCACGATGCACTGACCAACGCGCAGTTCCGGGATGCCTTCGGGCGGCAGGTGCTGTTCACGGCCATCGTCCTGGCAATTGAGGTGCCGCTTGGCATCGGGGTGGCGCTTACCATGCCGCGCAGCGGGCGGGCTGTCGGTGCGGTGCTGGTGGTGCTGGCATTGCCGCTGCTGGTGCCCTGGAATGTCGTGGGTCTGATCTGGCAGATCTTCGCCCGTGGCGACATCGGCTTGTTCGGTGCGTTCGTCAACAACGTGTTGCACATCAACTACAACTACGCGACGGGCACCTTCTCCGCCTGGTTCACGGTGGTGCTGATGAGTGTATGGCACTGGACCTCGCTCATCGCGTTGCTGTGCTATGCCGGGCTGTGCTCGATTCCGGGCGCGTTTTATCAGGCCGCGCGTATCGACGGCGCCTCGCGTTGGGCCGTATTCCGCTTCATCGAGTTGCCCAAGCTTCGTGGTGTGCTGACCATCGCGATCCTGTTGCGCTTCGTCTACAGCTTCAAGGTCTATGCCGAGCCGTTGACGGTCACTGGCGGCGGCCCCGGTAGCTCAACGACCTTCATGACGGAGATGCTCACCAATACGGCGATCGGCCAGTTCGCCTACGGCAAGGCGGCTGCCTACGGGCTGCTCTACTTCCTGATCATCCTTCTGGTCAGTTATGTGTTCTATATCGTGTTGACCCGCGTGGGCACCGGCGAAGGGGGCCAATAAAATGACGATCCGTCGTATCAGCCTGACGCTCTTCATCCTGTTTCTCATGATTCCGATCTATTGGTTGGTCATGATGTCGTTCAAGTCCAACACCGAGATCACGACGCAGCTGACGTTCTGGCCGAGCCATTGGACGCTCAGCCACTATCAGGATATTTTCAACAGCGGGAAATGGACGGGCTCGTTCCTGCATTCGCTGTCATACGTCGTGATCAACGTGGCGATCACGCTGCCCCTGGCGATACCGGCCGCGTACGCGTTTTCGCGCTACGATTTCATCGCTGACAAGCACTTGTTCTTCTGGTTCCTGACGAACCTGATGGCGCCGCCGGCAGTGTTCCTGATCCCGTATTTCCAGCTTTATCACAGCATCCATCTGTTCGACACGGTGTTTGCGGTGGCGCTCGCGCATACGCTGTTCAATCTGCCGCTGGCGGTCTGGATCCTGGAAGGTTTCATGTCCGGCGTGCCCCGCGAGATCGACGAGACCGCGTATCTCGACGGTTATTCATTACCGCGTTTCTTCATCAAGATCTTCATACCCTTGATTGGCTCGGGGATCGGCGTCGCGGCGTTCTTCTGCTTCATGTTCAGCTGGATTGAGCTGCTGCTGGCCAACACGCTGACTTCCAGTAATGCCATGCCGTTCGCCACCAAGATGAGCAGCGCCTTCACCGCCTCGGGCACGGACTGGGGTATTCTTGCGGCGTCCGGCACGCTCACTCTCATTCCGGGCATCCTCGTGATCTGGTTCGTGCGCCATCGTATTGCCTCCGGTTTCGCCCTGGGCCGGGTTTAGTTAGGAGTTCGACCATGCAATGGATGCTTTGGACCTTACCCACGGCTGCTTTTTTTGCCGGTATCGTGATCATATTGGCGATTATGACGGTCTGGCAGATCCTTCAACCGACGCGCGAGCGCCGTGGCTGGATCATTCCCATGCGCACCACGCGCGGCGACCGTCTTTTCATCGGCTTGTTGGCATCGGCCTATCTTAGTGCGCTCTGGGTGGCGCTCATCCCGCTGACCAGCTGGTTACTTTTACTCGCCGTCATCGTGCTCATGCTCACCTTGATGTTTGTGGGCTGACCTGAACGACGAGATGTTTCTCTATAGCCGCCGGGATCCTAGGTCGGGTTTCGTCGGGAAAATCCCGGTTCGTAGGCGCGAGCCGGTTCGCACAGCGATCGGAAGGAGATCGACATGACCAAAAAGAAAACAGACGACGTCACCACGTCGGGCACATCGGATACCGAACAGGGATTCGATGTGAACCGGCGTCATTTCCTGCGCGGCGGCGCGGCTGCGGCGGTCGGTATGGCCGCGGTACCGTTTATCGGTTCGTCGGCGCAGGCGGCCACGTCTTCATCGGGAGGCATCAGTGATTTCCCGCCGCTCGGCCAGATCCCAAGCTATAAGGACTATGGCAAAGGCAAATCCGGCATGGCCGCGGCCGAAAACTGGGTCACCGACTTCCTGCAACCGTCCACGTTGAACAAGGACGAGCAGATGAAGGAGATGAAGTTCCTGCACGAAGCAGCCAAACCTTATAGCGGCATGGAAATCAATGTCGTTACCGAGGTGACCGGCACGCATAACTTCGAGGCCAACATCCTGTCGAAGGCCTTTGAGCAGATCACCGGCATCAAGGTGAATCACGACACGATGCAGGAGGGCAAGACGGTCTCCAAGCTGGAGACGCAGATGGCCACGGGTCAGGATGTCTATGACCTGTTCATCAATGACTCGGATTTCATCGGTACCCATCCGCGCATGGATGACGTGATTCCGATCACGGACTACATTACCGGCGAGGGCAAGGACATCACGCTGCCGACGCTGGACGTGGATGATTTCATCGGCAAGAGCTTCGTCACCTGGCCGAAGAACAACAAGATGTACATGATCCCGGACGGCCAGTTCGCGAACCTGTACTGGTATCGCAAGGACTGGTTCGAGCGTCCGGATCTCAAGAAGAAGTTTAAGGACGAATACGGTTACGAGCTTGATGTGCCGGTGAACTGGTCGGCCTATGAGGATATCGCCGACTTCTTTACCAACAAGGTCAAGCATCTGGACGGCAAGCGTATCTACGGTCATATGGATTACGGCAAGAAATCGCCGTCGCTGGGCTGGCGTATCCATGACTCCTGGCTGTCGATGGCAGGCATGAGCGATAAGGGCCTGCCGTTCGGCAAGCCGGTCGACGACTGGGGTATTCGCGTCAACGAGGACGAGAATCCGGTTGGGGCCAGCGTCGAGCGCGGCGGCGCCACCAACAGCCCGGCTGCCGTCTATGCCATTACCAAGTACAAGGAATGGCTGCAGAAATATGCGCCGCCGGAAGCGGCTGGCATGACGTTCTCCGAAGCTGGCCCGGTGCCGGCGCAAGGGCATATTGCGCAGCAGATCTTCTGGTATACGGCGTTTGCCTCGAGCATGACCAAGCCCGGCCTGCCGGTGGTCAACGACGACGGTACGCCGAAATGGCGCATGGCGCCGTCGCCCCACGGGCCGTACTGGGAAGCCGGCATGAAGCTGGGCTATCAGGATTGCGGTTCCTGGATTCTGCCCAAGACGACGCCGCCGAAGAAACGGGCGGCCAGTTGGCTGTATGCCCAGTTCTGTATCTGCAAGTCGGTATCGCTGCGCAAGAGCTGGGCTGCGCTGACGCCGTTCCGGAAATCCGATATCGACTCGAAGCCAATGGGTCAGGCCGCGCCGTATCTGGGCGGTCTGGTCGAGTTCTTCCGGAGTCCGGCGCACAAGTACTGGACACCGACCGGGACCAACGTGCCGGCCTATGGCAAGATGACGTCGGCTTGGTGGACGAACATCGCGAAGATCAACAGCGGTTCGCTCACACCCCAGGAAGGCATGGACAAGGTGGCCGAGGAGCTGGACCAGGTCATGCACCGGATTCAGATTGCGGGCCTGGAAAAAGTGGCGCCGCCGAAGTTGAACCCGAAGAAGAGCAAGGAGTACTGGCTGAATCAGCCGGGCTCGCCGAAGCCCAAGCTTGCCAACGAGAATCCGCCTGGCCAAACGCTGCCCTATGAGGAGCTGCTCAAGGCCTTCAACGATCCCTCGTCGATTGGCAAGAAAGCCTCGAAGGGTGAGAGTTGATGTCGTAACGATCCGCACGGATCCTTCGTAATCGGAAAAGCGGCCCGGCGGAATACAACCCGTCGGGCCGCGTCTTTTTTGGGGCGTGATATGTTGCCGGATCGGTGTTGCCGTAACGGCTTTTGCGTTTTGGTATGAGAGTCAGGACGAGCATGAGCGATTCGGAACTTCAGATGCAGGTCGGGCATTTCTTTGCCACGCCGGTCGCCGCGACGCTTCTCGAGGACAGCGAGGCGCGCAACGCGGATCTCAAGCAGCGTATTTTCGCTGAGCGCGATCGTGAGGACTCAATCGCGGCGTCGAATCTTGGCGGATGGCATTCCGGTCGACCGATGGAACAATGGGGCGGGCCACGGGTCGAGGAGATTCTCTCGGCCGCGTGTCAGATGGCGGATCGTCTGACCCTGGATCGTTCCGGGCAATCGGTACGGATCAACTGGTCGACGCGTGCGTGGGCCAACATTAATGAAAAGGGGCACGGCAATGAGTTTCACTATCATCCGGGCGTTTACTGGTCGGGCACCTACTATGTCGACGATGGGGGGCGCGCGACCGATGAGTCATGCGGCGGCGAGTTCGAGATCATGGATCCGCGTGGCCCGGGCGTGGCCATGTATGCGCCCTCACTCGTGTTCGACGAAGGGGGGCATAATACCGGGGGGACCAACGTGCGGTTTACGCCGCGCGCCGGTCTGCTGATTCTTTTTCCGGCCTGGCTCTATCATCAGGTGCGACCGTATCTCGGACCGACCCAGCGGATCTCGATCGCATTCAACTTGAGCGTCGACGACAGCCGTCAGCCGTGAGGGGCGGCCGATATGCGTGTGATCTTTCGCTGCGACCCGCATCTGAAAGGGCACTTGCCCGAGCCCCTGGCGGCGCGGGCGGCGCTACCGGACTGGCTGCGGCAGATGCCGAGTACGGCGCATTCCGAGACCCACGGCGGCGACATCCGCACGGTCAAGCAGTGCCCGCCATTCGTGGATGCCATGACGCATGGTTTCGTGTTCACGTTGCCTTGCGACGTGCATGTCCGGAACGGGGTGTTTTCCTGGGACTGGTCGTTGCCGCAACCGGCGGCACGCATGCACCCGCGGGCGCCGCTGAGTTTCCATGTGCCGGCCCAGGTCGAGGGCACGCCGTTTCATGCCGACGATCGCGTGATCGTAAAGTTCAATAGTTTCTGGACCGTCGAATTGCCCGACGGCTGGTCGTTGTTCGCCATGCCGCCGGCCAACCGAACCGATCTGCCGTTTCAGGCCTTGTCGGGGCTGGTCGATGCCGATCGATACCACGATGTTGGCATCCTGTTTCCCGCGATCTGGACACAGCCCGATTTCGAAGGCGTTCTGGCGCGGGGCACGCCGGTGGTGCAGTGCTTTCCGGTGCAGCGTGAGCCGCTCGAATACGAGTTCCAGGCATTCAATGCCGAGGAAACGGCCGCCTACGACGCCCTGGGGCGGCGATTGCTGGACGACAAGGGCATCTACCGCAAGCAGTACCGGGCGCCGCGTTCACGCACGCCTGGCAAGTGAACGCCGCAGCGCGCGCGGGTCGAGCCACAATTGCCCCGTCGGCGCCGAGGTCAGCGCCTGCGCCACTCGATTGAAGCACGCGGGCTTGATGCGCACCGCCCGGGCGTAGGCATCCAGCGCGGTCTCGATATCGCCGGTGTCCTGCAGGCTGATGCCGAGGTTGAGGGCCGCTTCGAACATGTCCGGTCCGGCGGACAACGCATGGCGATACGCCGCAGCCGCCGCGGCTGGCCGGTTCAGGTCCTGCTCGACCAACCCGAGATGAAACCAGGCTTCGGCAAAATCCGGCGCCTTGTCTACCGTGGCCCGCAGTGCGGTACGCGCGGCCTCACAGTCACCGGCCGCGTAATGGGCGCGGCCCAGTTTGTGGTGAAGCCGGATATCGTCCGCGCCGCGGCGCTGAAATGTGGCCAGCCAGCGCGCCGCGGCCGCGGCGTCGCCGGTCGCGATCATGAGATCGGCTTTTTCGAGCAGGGCGGCCAGCGGTGGTTCCGGCGCCGCCAGGGCCTGATCGAATGCCACCATGGCCGCGTTCGATTGCCCCAGCTCGGTGAGCGTGCGCCCGAGTTGCAGCCAGCCCGGGCCATGGGCGGGATAGGCCTGCAGGCGCGGCAGCAGGGCGTTGGCGCGCTCATCGCCGCGCCGCAGCAGGTCGCAGACCGTATCGAACAGCGCCTGGGCGGCACTCGCCTGTCGCGCGGAGTCGCTGTTGCGGGCGGGGGGCTGTGACATGGGCGATGGATTCCGGGGCGGTCGGTCTGTTCGGCAATATATCGCGCCTCGCCGGGCAGCCCAACAGGCCCCATGCCGCCGGCATGGCGGGCCGCCCGAGCGGTGCGGCCGGGTCATCGATCGGGGCGGCATCGCGCCCGCCCGAGGCCGGCATGCGCCGGGCGACATAATCGCGGGCGCCCTCAGGCGATGGCGCCGCCGCCGTCCACGCGAACCACCGAGCCGGTGGCAAAGCCGGTGATCATCAGATAATGCACGGCATTGGCGATATCGCCGGCGCGGCCGGCGCGGCCCACCGGCAGATGCTTCGCCGCGCCGGCCAGGAGTTCGCGTTTGCGCGTTTGCGGCATATCGTCCCAGAGCGGCGTATCGATCATACCCGGCGATACCGCATTCACACGTACCGGGGCCAGCTCCAGTGCCAACCCGCGCATCAGGCCTTCGATGGCCGCATTGATCGCCCCCTGGAGCGTGGCGCCCGCGGACGGGCGCTCCGACAGAAAGCCGGAGACGAGCGTAATGGTGCCGCCGTCGGCCATGCGGGCGGCTCGCACCGCACGATAGGCGCCCCAGAACTTGCTGTCCATGGAAGCGTAGGCATCTTCGAGCGTCATCGCGCGCATGCCGCCCCGGGCTGTAGCCGCGGACGACACGATCAGGTGATCCCAGCTCGCATTATCGTTGAAGAAACGCTCAACCGCACCATTGTCGCCGGTATCGAGCACGGCCGTGCGCACCCCGTGACCGATGCTTTCGGCCGCGTGCGCCAGCTTGTCCGCCGAGCGGGACGCGATGGTCACATCGGCGCCCGATTCGGCGCTGCGGCGGGCCACGGCCTCGCCAATGCCGGAACTGCCGCCAATGACCAGAACCCGGGTTTGTACCAGCGACGCCATGGTCGTCTCCTCACGTGGTTGCCTTGGATATAACGATAAGCCCTGTGCCGTACGCGCGTGAAGGCCGGGGCGCAATAGGGTGTCGCCGCAATGGGGATGGTTTCCGCGCCGCGGCGCGCGGGATCCCGGCGCCGGCGCGAACAGCCGCTGTCGAACCGGCATAATGGATGGCCCGATCCGTTCTGCTTGCTGGTGATGTCCGACGCTGCCCCGGTCGATTCCGACGCCGATACCCACTGGATGCGCGTAGCGCTCGATCTGGCAGCCGCGGCCGGCGCAGCGGGTGAAGTGCCGGTCGGGGCGGTCGTGGTGCGTGACGGCATCGCGCTCGGGCATGGCCGCAACAGCCCGATAGCGGCTTGCGATGCCACGGCACATGCCGAAATCGTGGCCATTCGGGCGGCCTGCGCCGCCGTCGGCAACTATCGGCTGCCGGGGGCGACGCTGTATTGCACGCTCGAGCCGTGCGCCATGTGCGCTGGGGCGATCGGCCATGCCCGCATCGCGCGCGTGATCTATGGTGCCGACGATTTTCGTGCCGGCGCGGCGCACTCCATATTTGCCGTATTCGACGAGCCGCGGCTCAACCATCGCGTGGCGCACCGGGGCGGTGTGCTCGCCGATGAAAGCGCCGATCTCCTGCGGCGTTTCTTTCGAGCACGGCGCGCCAGCGCGGGCTGAGCGGCGAGCGGCCATGGCCTCATGCTTTCGGATGGATAGGCGCGGCCGGGCCGCGGTGGTAGCCTCGCCGCATGACTACACGAAAGACATGGCGCGTCGCTGTTCTGCCCGGCGACGGCATCGGCCCCGAAGTGATCGCCCAGGCCACCCGTGCGCTCGATGCGCTGACCGAGGTCGAGCCCGATCTGGCGATCGATTACGACACGTTCGACTGGCCCTCGCATGCGTGGCACGAAGCGCATGGTGAATCGGCCCCGGCCGATTATCTGGCGCGGCTGGCCGGCTACGACGCGATCCTGCTGGGCGCGCTCGGCGACCCGGGCCCGACCACGGACCCGGATCGGTATCTGTTGTCCGATTCGGATTCGCTGGCGCCATTGCTGGAAATCCGCAAGGGCTTCGATCAATGGGTATGTGAACGGCCGGTGCGCCGGCTGGAAGGCGCGCCGCAGTATCTGGCTGATCCCCGGGCGGCCGATATCGACATGCTCGTCATTCGCGAGAACAGCGAGGGCGAGTACGTGAACCAGGGCGGCCGGCTGGCCGCCGGGACGCCGAATGAAGTGGTCACCCAGACCGCGGTGTTCACCCATCGCGCCACCGATCGCATCATCCGGCATGCCTTCGAGCAGGCCCGGGCGCGCGCGGCTTTGCGCCTGAGCGAAGGCCGCGAACGCCAGTTCGGTGTCGACAAGCACGCCAGCCAGGTCTGCCTGGTCACCAAGCGCAACGCCCAGAAATTCTGGGGCGACATGTACACGGAAATGTTCGCGGCCATCGCGGAGGACTATCCGGATGTCGCCACCCATCACGAACTGGTGGATGCGGCCTGCATGAAGTTCGTCTCCCATCCGTGGATGTTCGACGTGGTGGCGGCCTCCAATCTGCACGGCGACATCCTCACCGACCTGGCGGCGGTGCTCAACGGTGGCATGGGGGTGTCGCCCTCGGCCAACCTGAACCCGTCCGATCGTTCGCGCCCGCCGATGTTCGAGCCCACCCACGGCAGCGCACCGGATATTGCCGGCCAGAACAAGGCGGGGCCGGCGGCCATGCTGCTGACGGCGGCCATGATGCTCGACTGGATGGGCGAGGAGGACGCGGTGGCGGCGCGCGCGGGCGTGCGCCTGCGTAACGCGGTTGCGGCCGACCTGGCCGCTCATGCCGGCGATGCGCGCGCCACCGATGCGATCGGCGACGCTGTACTGGCGGCGCTTCGCGAGGCGCGTACGTAAGACTGGAGGAGATCGGCCGGAGGCGAACGACAAGCACGGATTGCAACCGCTTCGCAACAGGTCTAGCCTCGCCGCCAGCTACGATTGCCAACCCACCAGAAAACGTTCCAACACAGTCAGGAGAACAGCCATGACGGCCAATCGCCCGGGTCACCTGTCCCCACTGCTCAAGCAGGCCACCGACGTCTACGCCGAGCGAGGCGAGGGCTGCTATCTGTTCGACACCGAAGGTCGCCGTTACATCGATTTCACCTCCGGGATCGGCGTGACCAGCACCGGCCATTGTCATCCCAAGGTCGTGGCCGCCGCCCAGGCGCAGGTCGGCAAACTGATCCACGGTCAGTACACCACGATCATGCACAAGCCGATTCAGGATCTCTCGGCGCGTCTGGCCGAGAAGATGCCGGGCGACATCGATACCATGTTCTACGCCAGCGCCGGCACCGAGGCCGCCGAAGGCGCGATGCGCCTGATGCGCCACGCCACCGGCCGCCCGAACATCGTGGTATTCCATGGCGGCTTCCACGGTCGCACCATGGGCGCGGCCTCGATGACCACCTCCGGCACCGCGTATACCGCCGGCCTGCAGCCGATCATGGGCGGCGTGGTGGTGGCACCGTTCCCCAATGCCTTCCGCTACGGTTGGTCGGAAGACGAGGCGACCGATTTCTGCCTGCGTGAACTGGATCATATCTTCGACACGATCAGCTCGCCGAAGGACACGGCCGGCTTCCTGATCGAGCCGATCCAGGGCGAGGGCGGTTTCGTGCCGGCCAACACCCGCTTCATGCAGGGGCTGCGCGAGCGTGCGGATCGGCACGGCCTGGTGCTCGGCGTGGACGAAGTCCAGGCGGGCTATGGTCGCACCGGCAAGTTCTGGTCGCATAGCCACTTCGATGTGCAGCCGGATATCGTGATGACCGCCAAGGGACTGGCCTCGGGCTTCCCGCTGTCCGGTTTCGGCGCCTCGCGTGCGCTGATGGAAAAAGGCTGGCCGGGCTCTCAGGGCGGGACGTATGGCGGCAACGCCGTGGCCTGCGCGGCGGCGCTGGCGACCCTGGATGTAATCGAAGAGGAAGGCCTGGTGGAGAACGCGGCCGAGCAGGGCGCGCATCTCAAGCAGCGCCTGGAATCGCTGGCGGCCGATCACGAGTGCATCGCCGATGTGCGCGGCAAGGGCTTCATGATCGGTTGCGAGATCCAAAAGGACGGCGAGCCCGACGGCAGCGGCGCCGATCATATCGTCAAGGCCTGCGAGGCCTCGGGACTGCTGCTGCTGCGCTGTGGTCCGCGCAAGCAGGTGATCCGCTGGCTGCCGCCGCTGGTCGCCAACCGCGATCAGATCGATGAGGCGCTGGATATCTTCGCCAAGGCGCTGAACGCCACCGCTTGATCGCCTGATCGGGCAGGACAGGCCGTCGATCGCGCCCCGCGGTCGACGGCTTTTTTACGGGGGACGCCGCACCTGATCCGCGGCGGATCGCCGGGGACAGCAGGAGCCGTGTATGCGCGCACGAGTCCACGAATTCTGGGAGCTGGCCCGCTCCAGTTTCTGGTTTCTGCCCTCGCTGATGATGCTGGCCGGGCTGATCCTGTTCGCGATTACGCTGACGATCGACGAACTGCATCCGGCCGGCGGCGTGCTGCAGGCCCTGTTCTATTCCGGCGGCACCACCAACGCCACCAACCTGCTGCAGACGCTTACCGGCGCGATGGTGGCGATCGCGACGGTGGTGTTCTCGACCATGATGGTCGTGCTCACGCTGGCCACCAGCCAGTTCGGTCATCGCCTGATCCGCAGTTTCATGCGCGACCGGGCCAATCAGACCGTGCTGGGTATCTTCCTGGCCACCTTCGTCTACTGCATGCTCGTCTTCCACATGGTCGGCAACGATCCGGAGAACCGGTTCGTGCCGGACGTGTCGCTGAGCGTGGGCTTCGTGCTGGCGCTGTTCGCGACCTGCACGCTGATCTATTTCACCCACCACATGGCCCAGCTGTTCGCTGCGCCGGAGGTACTGGAGACGGTGGGGGTGGAATTCGACCAGGCCATCGACCGCATGTATCCCGACCACGCAGGCGATGACGGCATGTCGGCGCCCGAACTCGGCCATGGCACGCAGGATCTGCTCGCGCACGACGGCGGGTATGTGCAGGCGATCGGGATCGAGGCGCTGCTCGAGATCGCGCAGCGCCACGACATCGTGATCGAATCGCGCGTGAGCTACGGCGATTACGTGTTGCCCGGCGGCGTGCTGGCCCGCCTGCACGGTGCCGGGCTCGACCAGGATACGGCCGGTCATGCCGCCCGCGAATACATCCTCGGGCGCAGCCGCATGACCGATCACGATCTGTTGTTCGCGCTGAACCAGATGGCCGAGATCGGGGTGCGGGCGCTGTCACCGGCGCTCAACAATCCGTTCACGGCACTGGACTGTGTTAATCGCATCGGCCGGTCGCTGGCGGTATTGATTGCGCGGCCCATGCCCACCGAGGTGGTGACCGATCCGGGCGGCGAGATGCGGCTGATCATTCGCGTGCCGAATTTTCACGACCTGCTCGATGCGGCGTTCATGCCCATTCGCAACTATGGCCGGACCAGCGTGATCACCATGCGGGAAATGCTCCGCGTGATCGAGAAGCTGGCGCCGTTGACCCGGCGCGATCTCGAACGCCGGGCGCTGGCGAGGCACGCCGAGACGATTCTCGAAGCCGCGGGGCACGGTTTGTCCGAAAGCAGCGACCTCGAGCGGATTCGGTGTTGTTTCTTCGATACCCGACGGGCGCTGGCGCGGGTCGGCACCATCGTGCCGTCGGAGCCTGCGGACGATTGACCCGCCGCACAGCCCGCGAAACGGCCGAGGTGGCGCGCCCCGATTGTCTGCGCCACGGCCGGTCGCGATAGCCCGGCGTGTCCGGCACGCGATCGTGCGCAGCGCCCACGTCGAACGGGGCAGGCGGGCGCCAATGCCGGCCACATCGGCGCGATTCGGGGCGGTATCTCGGTCGTGCGCGATTGTTTGATGACCCACGGGACGGCATCATGGAGCGCTGGAGTCTGGGGTCCCGGCGCTCGCATGTTTCGCCATGACGGCCTCAGGCGTGATCTCCACGGATAAATCGCCACAAGGTAGAACGCCCATGGATCCATACCGAGCGCTGTGTTCGAGAGCCGGCCTCATGCCGGCCTTTCTCGCTTGCGCCCTGATTTGTCTGTTCGCCCTCGCGCCGCTGGTTCAGGCCGATGCCGCTGCACCGCAGAGCCAGAATGCCGCTAAGAGTGACTCGGGTCAGTCGGTGTCGCTGAACCAGCTGGCCAATCTGCTGGAGAACGACAAGACGCGCAAGCAGCTGATCCATGAGCTGAGACAGGCCGCCAAGGCCGAGTCGGGTGCCAAGGGCAGCGCGTCCGGGCCAGCCGCCACGGGTCGGAAACAGCCGGTATCGAAGCAGAGCGCCTCGTTCGCCCGTCGCTTCGCACAGATCACTTCGTCCTGGTCGGAGGCCATCAGCGCCCATATCGTCGGCGCCTGGCACACGGTGGTGGCGCTGGCGCACAAGGGCAATGGCAAGCACAGTGCAGGCGTGTTCAATGCGAGCGTCTTCTTCGGCGCGTTGCTGATATTCGCCGAGGTGGTTGCGGCCACCATCGTGGCGTTCCTGGTGCTACGCCTGGTGGCCACGGTGCTGTTTTCCGGGATCAGTCGCTTTGCCACTGCCGGGGCGAAAGGTCGCGGGCTCTTCCGCCGGGCGGCGGGCGTCCTGGTCGGCATCGCCGTTGATACGGCTGTCGTGCTGGCTGCTGGCAGCGCCGGCTATTTTGTCGGGCTGTACGCCGTCGGCGACCATGGCAGCATGGGCACGCGGGAATCGCTGTTCATCAACGCCTTCGTGCTGGTGGAGTTGATCAAGGTCGCGATTCGGGCATTGTTCGCCGAACGTTACGATAGCCTGCGACTGATCCAGGTCGACGCCGATGTGGCCCGCTGGTGGAGCCTGCGACTGCGCTGGTTCGTCGGCGTGGTCGGTTACGGACTGCTGGTGGCCGTGCCTATTGTCAATGCCCAGCTGTCGCTGTTCATGGGGGCGGTGTTGACTTTTCTCATCATGGGGGCGGCCTATGTGTATGCGCTCAAGGTCATCTTCGCCAATCGCCGTGTGCTTACCGAACGCCTGATTCACAAGGCAGAGACCGCGTCCATCGGTTTTTTCGCGGTGCTTTACCGACTGTTCGCCCGGCTATGGGTCCTGATCGCAGTCGTGTATTTTTCCGTGCTGTTCTTTGCCAGCCAGGCCGATCCGGCGGGCGCATTACCGTTCATGCTCTCGGCCACCGCGCAGAGCCTGGTCGCCGCCGGGATCGGCATTGGCCTGTCGGGGCTTTTATCCCGCGCCATCGGCCATCGCATTACCTTCCCCGAGTCGCTGCATGACAAGTTGCCGTTGCTGGAGGCGCGGGTGAACTCCTACGTGCCGGCCGCGCTCAAGGCCGTCCGGGTTGTCATTCTCTTGATCTTCGCGGCGGTGGTCGCGAATGCCTGGCACGTGTTCGACCTCAATACCTGGCTGACCTCCAGTGCCGGCCTGACGACGATTTCGGTGACATTGAAGGTGGCCGTGATACTGGTCGCGGCGGCCCTGTTCTGGCTCGTTGCCGCCAGCGTGATCGAGCATCGTCTGAGTCCGAACACCGGGGGCGGGGCGCCGAGCGCGCGCCAGCAGACCCTGCTGGTGCTGTTCCGCAATGCACTGGCGGTACTGATCGCGACCTTTACCATCATGATCACCCTGTCGCAGATCGGTGTGAACATCGGCCCGTTGATCGCCGGTGCCGGGGTGTTCGGTCTGGCCATCGGCTTCGGTGCGCAGAAGCTGGTACAGGACATCATCACCGGCGTATTCATCCAGTTGGAAAACGCCATGAACACGGGCGACGTGGTGAGCGTAGGCGGCGTCACCGGGACGGCCGAACGCCTGACCATCCGCTCGGTGTCGATTCGGGACATCGACGGCGCCTACCACATCGTGCCGTTCTCCTCGGCGAGCGTGGTGTCGAACTTCATGCGCGACTGGGCGTATTTCCGTACCGAGTACGGCATCGCCTATCGCGAGGATATCGACAACGCGATCTACTACCTGCGCGAGGCGTTCGAGGATCTCAAGTCCGACCCGGACGTGGGGCCGAATATCCTCGAGGACATGACTGTACCGGGAGTGACCGCATTGGCCGACAGTGCGGTCAACATCCGTATCATGATCAAGACCACGCCCGGCACGCAGTGGGGCGTGGGCCGCGCGTTCAACCGCCTGGTCAAGATCCACTTCGACCGGGCCGGGATCGAGATCCCGTTCCCGCATCAGACGCTCTGGTTCGGCGAGGATCGCCAGGGGCAGGCGCCGGCGGCGAATGTGCGGGTATTGGAAGCCGATGCCGATGTCGATGCCGACGACCCGAACTACCGGCCCAAGCGGCGGCGGCGCGGCGACGACGCGGCTCCGGAGGAAACCGGCGACGCGCCGTCCTGATCCGGGCGCAGTTGTCGTTGTCCTGCCAAACCCGCGGCCGGTTGCCGGTCGCGGGTTTTTCGCGTCCGGCGGTCGCGATGTGGCGCGCGGGCCGGGGTTGGTCAAGGACTGATCAGTCTGCTGCAATGCGCGTGGAGACGGCGATTGCGGCGTTTACCACAGAGTTATACACAGGCTTGTACAGCGCGTCTGTGAAAAAGTGCGCCGGCTCAGCGCCTAGCACCGGGGCTGACAAGTTCCTGCAACAAGCCGCGTCGGTCGCGGTCGCCGGCAGCGGTGTGGGGCGCGGCCAGTGGTCGCGCCCGGGACGATAGCGATCTGGTCAGAATTTGATCAAACTGTTCGCAGCCCCCGTGTTGTGGGCGTTTCAAGCGTTTGTAACCGAGCTGTCCACAGGCTTGTTCAGGCTCGGTGTGCAAAACCCGGGGGGTCGCGCGGGCGGGGTGCGATGGCTTATTTTGCCGCGCGCCGATTGCTGCCTAAGCGCTGGTCATAAAATGTTCATTCTGCTCCGGCCTTCGTTACACGGTGGCTGGGATGCTTCTCCCCGATGTTATCCACAGGCTTATCCCCGAGCGATGTTGAAAACCCGGGCGCGGGCAGATCGCGGCGCAAAAGAATCGTCATGGCTGCGTGTTAGCATAGTCGGTTTTCCAGGGCCATAGGCACGGTAGGCAGACATGACAGCATCGGGCGAGCGGAAACTCCTCTGGATCGACGGCGCATACGTCGAAGCCGAATCGGGCGAATTCTTCGAAACGGTGAATCCCGCGACCGGCGAGTCGCTGGCGCAGGTGGCGAAGGCCGGCACGGCGGATATCGATGCGGCCGTGGCCGCGGCACGCGCCGCACTCGGCCCCTGGAAGGCCCTAAATGGTGTCGAGCGCGGGCGGATTCTGCATCGGTTGTCGGTATTGCTGCGCGAGCACCGCGACGAACTGGCGCGACTGGAGATGCTGGATGGCGGCAAGCCGATCGCCGAGACGCCGGAAGCCGACGTTGATTCGGGCGCGGATTGCCTCGAATACTTCGCCGGCCAGGCCAGCTCGATACAGGGCGAGTACCAGGAAGTCGACGGCGGTTTCTTCTACACACGGCCGGAGCCGCTGGGTGTGGTCGGGGCTATCGGCGCCTGGAACTACCCGCTGCAGATCGCCTGCTGGAAGTCGGCGCCGGCGCTGGCGGCGGGCAACACGCTGGTGTTCAAGCCCTCCGAACTGACGCCGCTCTCGGCGTTGCGTCTGGGCGAGCTGGCCAAGGAGGCGGGGCTGCCGGACGGCGTGCTGAACATCGTGCCGGGCTTCGGCGATGCCGGGCAGGCGATGTCCAACCACCGCGGCATCGACAAGATCTCGCTCACCGGCGGGGCGGATACCGGCAAGAAAGTCATGGCCGACGCGGCCGGTTCGCTCAAGACCGTGTCGCTGGAACTCGGCGGCAAGTCGCCGCTGGTGATCTTCGACGACGCCGATCTCGACAATGCCGTGTCCGGGGCACTGTTGGCCAACTTCTTCACCCAGGGCGAGATCTGCACCAATGGCACGCGTGTGTTCGTGCACGAATCGGTGCGCGAGGCGTTCCTCGACAAGCTCGTCGCCCGGGTTGAAAAACTCAGAATCGGCAATCCGGCCGATGCCGATACGGATGTCGGCCCGATGATCAGCCCGGAACATGGCCGGATCGTGCTCGACTATATCGAGGCCGGCAAGGCCGGCGGCGCGAAGCTGGTGATCGGCGGCGAACAGGTGGCGGTGGACGGCTGCGAATACGGCGTGTTCATCCAGCCGACCGTGTTCGACGCTTGCAGCGACGACATGAAGATCGTCACCGAAGAGATCTTCGGTCCGGTGATGTCCGTGCTGTCGTTTACCGACGAGGCCGAGGTAATCGAGCGCGCGAACCACACCGAGTTCGGTCTGGCGGCCGGGCTGTTCACACGCGATCTGGAGCGCGCCCACCGGGTGATCGGCGAACTGGAAGCCGGTATCTGCTGGATCAACCACTACAACATCACGCCGATCGAGATGCCGTTCGGCGGCATCAAGGGTTCGGGCATCGGCAAGGAAAACAGCCGGCGCGCGCTCGAGCACTACACGCGGATCAAGAGCGTGTTCGTCGCCCGCGGCGCGGTGGAAGCGCCGTACTAACGCGTTGGGTTGTGCCGGCGCCTGATCCGGCCACGGCCCCGCGATCGCGCGGGGTCGTTGACGA
The DNA here is from genome assembly GCF_003177035.1 of Salinisphaera sp. LB1. Classification (NCBI taxonomy): domain Bacteria; kingdom Pseudomonadati; phylum Pseudomonadota; class Gammaproteobacteria; order Salinisphaerales; family Salinisphaeraceae; genus Salinisphaera; species Salinisphaera sp. LB1. Next base: position 2,857,221 of record NZ_CP029488.1, read on the forward strand.
CGATCCGCCCCGGCCAGGGCTGCGACGACGACGAGGCGATCTGATGCGAATCATCGATACGCTCGATTCAAACGAGGTTTCTAGCGCATGAGCAACCCGAAGAAGCAATACGATTACGTAATCGTAGGTGCCGGCTCGGCCGGTGCCGTGATGGCCCACCGGCTGTCCGAGGACAAGAATGTGTCGGTGCTGCTGGTCGAGGCCGGCCCGATGGATCGCTCCATCTACATCCACATGCCGTCGGCGTTCGCCTATCCCATGAACGGCGATACCTACAGCTGGAATTATCACACCGAAGCCGATCCCCACATGGACAACCGCGTCATGCATTGCCCGCGCGGGCGGGTGCTGGGCGGGTCGTCCTCGATCAACGGCATGGCGTATGTTCGCGGCAACGCGCTCGACTTCGAGGGCTGGGCCAACGATTTCGGCCTGGAGGACTGGCGCTACAAGGATGTGCTCGGCTACTTCCGCAAGGCCGAGGATTTCGATCAGGGCGAAAACGACTATCATGGCGCCGGCGGCCCACTGCATGTGACCACCGGCCCGGGCCGCAACCCGCTGTATCACGCCTTCATCGAGTCGGGCATGGCAGCGGGTTATCCATACACCGCAGACATGAACGGCTTCCAGCAGGAAGGCGTGGGCCCGATGTTCATGACCACCAAGGACGGCGTGCGCTGGTCCACTGCCAACGCCTATCTGCGCGGCGGCGTGATGCGGCGTTCGAACCTGACGGTGATGACGCGGACCTACACCCGCAGGATCCTGATGGACGGCAAGAAGGCCGTCGGCATCGAGATCGATCATCTCGGCACGCGCTCCAGGGTCGAGGCCGAGCGCGAAGTGCTGTTGTGCGCCGGCGCGATCAATTCGCCGCAGATCCTCATGCTCTCGGGCATCGGGCCGGTGGATCAGTTGCGGGCGCACGGCATCACGCCGGTGCACGAGAATCCGAACGTCGGCCAGAATCTGCAGGATCATCTGGAAGTCTACGTTCAGTACGAGTGCAAGGAACCGATCACGCTGTATTCGGCGCAGAGCCCGGCGGCCATGGGCAAGATCGGCGCCCAGTGGCTGCTCACGCGCAAGGGCCTGGGCGCGACCAACCATTTCGAATCGGGCGGCTTCATCCGCAGCGAGCCGGGCGTCGAGTACCCGAACATCCAGTATCACTTCCTGCCGATGGCCGTGTCCTACGACGGCAGCGCCAAGGCGACCAGCCATGGCTTCCAGGCCCACGTCGGGCCGATGCGGCCGGAGTCGCGCGGCGAGGTCACGCTGGCCTCGTCGTTCTACAAGGCCGCGCCCAAAATTCTGTTCAACTACATGGCCACCGAGCGCGATCGGCGTGAAATGCGCGACTCGATCCGTCTGACCCGCGAGATCATCGAGCAGAAGCCGTTCGATCGTTATCGCGGCAAGGAGTTCGGACCGGGCCCCGAGGTCCAGTCCGACGATGAGATCGATGCCTGGGTGCGCCGGATGGGCGAGTCCGCCTACCATCCGTCGGGGACCTGTGCCATGGGCCATCACGACGAAGCCGTGGTCGACGGCGAGGGCCGGGTGCATGGCGTGGAATCGCTACGCGTGGTCGATGCCTCGATCATGCCGCGCATCACCACCGGCAATCTCAATGCGCCGACCATCATGATCGCCGAGAAGATCGCCGATGCGGTGCGCGGCCGTACGCCGATCGTCGAGGACAAGGCCTGGTATCGGCCCGAGAACTGGCAGCACAGCCAACGCTGAGCCGCGGCTCGGCTCAGCCGCCCGTGGGCCAGATCATCGGCACGAGCACCACGGTGAGCGCGCCGATGATCGCGGTCAGCGGCAGGCCGAGACGGACGAAGTCGGTGAAGCGGTAGCCGCCGGGGCCGTAGACCATCAGATTGGTCTGGTAGCCGATCGGCGTGAGAAAGCTGGCCGAGGCGCCGATCACCACCGTGATCACATACGGCATGACGTTCTCGCCCGCGCCGTGGGCGAGCGATACGGCCACCGGAAACACGATCACGGCGGCGGCGTTGTTGGTGATCACTGCGCTGATCACCACCGTGGTGATAAACAGGGCGGCCAGCGTTGCGTGGGTGCCCTGGCCGGCCAGGTGCGTCAGGGCCTGCGCGAAGTCGGCGGCGAGCCCGGTGTTCTGCACTGCCTCGCCCATGCCGATGGCCGCGCCGATCGCCACCAGCAGCGACCAGTCGATCGCGCGCCGCGCCGCTTCCGCTGTGCTGCAACGCAAGGCCAGTACCGCGCCGGCACCGAGCAACGAGGCTTCCAGAATATCGATCAGCCCGAAGGCCACGCTGAGCACGATGGCCGCGAGCACCGCGATCGCGGTATAGGCCTTGTGGTGCTGCGGCGGGTGCGAGTTCTCGATCTGGCTGACCAGGAAGAAATCGCGCGAATGGCGCTGCTGGGCTACGAACGCTGGGCGCGCTTCAAGCAGCAACGTATCGCCGGGGCGCAGGACGATATCGCCGATCTTGGCCCGGACCCGCTCACCGTCGCGGGCCACGGCCAGCACCACCGCGTTATAGCGCGTACGGAAACCGCCGGCGCGGATGCTGGCACCGATCAGCGGGCAGCTCGGCGACACCACGGCTTCGATCAGCACCCGGGCGCGGCGCGGGCTGTCCAGCTTGAAGATCTGCTCGGTGGCCGGCATCAGGCCGCGGATGCGCTGCAGCTCGACCACCGAATCCACGATGCCGACGAACACCAGTCGGTCGTGTGCCGCCAGCGGCTGGCGCGGCGAGACTGCGGGCAGCAGCGCCCCGTCGCGCTCGATCTCGGCCAGAAACATGCCGGGCAGGTGGCGCAGGCCAGCCTGTTCGATGGTCTGGCCCGGCAACGGACCGTCGGCGGCCACGATCATCTCCACGCTGTATTCGCGCGGGTTGTCGAGTTGCGCGACGGGCGTGCGGCGGTCGGGAATCAGCCAGCGACTGGCGCCGATGATCAGCGCCAATCCGGCGAGCGCGATCGGCAGGCCGATCCAGGCCAATTCGAACATGCCGAGGCCGTGGCCGGTCTGGCGGATCAGCAGTGAATTCACTACTAGGTTGGTACTGGTGCCGATCAGCGTGCAGGTGCCGCCGAGAATCGCGGCAAAGCTCAGCGGCATGAGCAGTTGCGAGACCGGCAACTGATACTTGCGGGCCCAGTCGCCGATCACCGGAATCAGCGCGGCCACCACCGGCGTGTTGTTGAGAAATGCGCTCATCAGCGTAGTCGGCAGCATGATCTGCGCCTGGGCATGGCGGATCGAGCGCGGACGGCCGAGCAGGCGGCCGATGAGTAATTCGGTGGCCCCGGTATCGCGCAGCCCGGCGACCACGATGTACAACGCGGCAATGGTTACGACCCCGGGGTTGGAAAAACCCGACAAGGCGTGGGCCGGGGAGACGATGCCGAACACCAGCAGTACCACCAGGCCGGCCATGAGCACCAGATCGGCGCCCAGCGAACTGAGGGCGAGGGTGACCAGAACGGCGGTCAGCACAACGAGCGTGATCAGGGCATGGATCGACATCGAAACGGGAGCTGGCGGGCGACGTGCGGCATTGTACGATCCGGCGATACTCGCCGCCGACGGCTGTCGTTCGCATGAACCGGCCCCAGTGCGCGTGGTCGTCTCGGTCGGCTGTCCGGGTAGCCAACCCGGGCAGAGAGGTTATCCTAGGCACCCCACTCATCGTTGCCCGCATCCGACACCATGACCGATCGCGAAAAACGCCCGCTCTACATTCCCTACGCCGGCCCGACGCTGCTCGAAATGCCGCTTCTGAACAAGGGCAGCGCCTTCTCGGCCGATGAGCGGGTCGACTTCAATCTGATCGGTCTGCTACCGCAGAACGTCGAATCCATCGAGGAACAGGTCGAGCGCGCCTACCGGCAGTACAAGGCCTGCGACACGGCGCTCGACAAGCATATCTACCTGCGCGGCATTCAGGATGACAACGAGACCATGTTCTTCCGCCTGCTGGAGGAGCATCTCGAAGAGATGATGCCGATCATCTACACGCCGACCGTTGGCGAGGCCTGCGAGCAGTTCTCCGAGATCTATCGCAATCACCGCGGGCTGTTCATTTCCTACCCCGATCGCCATCGCATGGACGACATGCTGCGCAGTGCCACCAAGGACAACGTGCGCGTGATCGTGGTCACCGACGGCGAGCGCATTCTGGGCCTGGGCGATCAGGGCATCGGTGGCATGGGGATTCCGATCGGCAAGCTGTCGCTGTACACCGCCTGCGGCGGCGTGTCGCCGGCCTATACGCTGCCGGTGGTGCTGGATGTGGGCACCAACAACCAGCAGTTGCTGGACGATCCGATGTACATGGGCTGGCGCCACGAACGGATTTCCGACGAGGCCTACGCCGAGTTCGTGGATCTGTTCGTGCAGGCGGTCAAGCGCCGCTGGCCGAAGATTCTGCTGCAGTTCGAGGACTTCGCCCAGACCAACGCCAATCCGCTGCTCAAGCGCTATCGCGATGAGATCTGCTGCTTTAACGACGACATCCAGGGCACCGCGGCGATCTGCGTCGGCTCGCTGCTGGCCGCCTGCAAGGCGAAGCAGGAAAAGGTCTCCGACCAGCGCATCGTGTTCGTCGGCGCCGGTTCGGCCGGCTGCGGCATCGCCGAGCAGATCATCGTGGCCATGGTCGACGAGGGGCTGTCGGACGCCGAAGCCCGCCAGCGTATTTTCATGATCGACAAGTCGGGCCTGCTGACCGACGATACGGATAATCTCTACAACTTCCAGCAGAAACTGGCCCAGAAAAAAGCCGATCTGTCGGACTGGTCGGGCGATCTCGGCGACGAGGCCTTGATGACGACGGTGGAGAACGCCGAGCCGACCGTGCTCATCGGCGTGTCGGGCCAGCGCGGGCTGTTCTCCGAGAAGGTCATCAAGCAGATGCACAGCCAGTGCAAGCATCCGTTCGTGATGCCGCTGTCGAACCCGACCTCGCGCGTGGAAGCCACCCCGGAAGAAATCCTCACCTGGACCGACGGCGACGCGCTGGTCGCCACCGGCAGCCCGTTCGACGACGTCGAGATCAACGGCCGCACGATTCCCATCGCCCAGTGCAACAACGCCTATATCTTCCCCGGCGTGGGGCTTGGCGTGATCGCGGCCAATGCCTGGAAGGTGACCGACGAAATGTTGATGGCGGCCTCGCGCGCGCTGGCCGAAAACTCGCCGCTGGCCCATTCGGACACCGGGGCCCTGCTGCCGGCGCTGTCCGATGTGCGTGAACTGTCCAAGGCGATCGCATTTGCCGTCGCCAAGCAGGCACAGAAGGATGGCGTGGCCCTGTCGTCTTCCGACGAGGCGATCCAGGCGTCAGTGGAGCGCAACTTCTGGTTCCCGCGCTATCGGCGTTATCGGCGGGCGGCGTTCTAGGGCCTGTTGCCGTTTCGTGCGAGCGCCGCGTTGGAGACCGCAAATCGTGTCCGGCAAGGCGCGAGTCGCCGATCGTGGCGTGCCACGATCAAGACTTGCAACGCCGCCGGGCGCGATTTGCGGCCCAACCCTTCGGGACAAGCGCTGTTTTGCGGCAATCCAGCGTTGTAGCCCGCTTGTGCAGAGTGACTGCACGGCGCGCACTACGCCTCGTCTTGCCGCAAAACAGCGCTTGGCGCGGACTCGCACGAAACGGCAACAGGCCCTTGTGTGCAACAGGTCATGGGGACTTTGCCTTTCTCTCAAAGTACTTATCCGCAGATCAACGCAGATTTACGCAGATATAAAGAACGTCTTTCGTTCTTGGTCGGCTCACGTTCAGTAGCGTAGACGTTGGGCGCATCGTGACTCGCGAAACATGCACCGGGCGAGCGTGGTCGCGATTTCGGTGCGGGCGTCCGTCTTGGTCCGATCAGCGGTCGCGGCGCTTGCGGCGGATATAGAGCTGCAAGCGCATGCGGGCGATCACCGTGCCGTCGGCGGTGGTGATGTCGTTTTCGTACCAGCGCAAGAACTTGTCACCGTCTTCGGTGGCGACGATGGCTTCGGCGTGCAGGGCGTCGTCGAACACGAATGTTGCCTGTACCGTTTCCCGCCCGGGGGAGACGAAATCGATCGCGCCGGCCTTGTCCCATACGATGTAGTCACGGCCGAGGCGTTCCATCGCCAGCAGCATCCAGAACGGATCACACATCTTGAACAGATTGCCGCCGAACTGGGTCCCGACATAGTTGCGGTTCCACGGCCGCAGGCGGAGTGTGACCTGCGCCTGGCGCCAGTCGTCGGCGATATGGGCGACACGGATGCCGCTGGCGGCGAAGGGCGGCCAGACGTTCATGAGATGCTTGAGCAGGCGCGGTTGCATGCGGCGGGCAGCGCGGGCGATGGCGCGATCTAAGCTTGGATCGCGGTATTCGACAAGACTTCTTTTCGTTTTCGTCGGTTTTTCGTCAACGCCGCACGATACGGTAGACGGCGTCGCGCGCATCGGTCAGCCCGCGGTCGCGCAGGTGATCGCTCTCGGGCAGGCCGCGCCGCTCGGCCAGCAGGTCGACATGGGCATAACGGCCGTAGAGTTCGCCGACATCCTCGTCGTCCACGTTGAAGGGCGGTCCGTCCATGATCGTCTGGTCGTAGCCAAAGGTGATCAGCAGGCCGGTGGCGCCACGACGCAGCCCCGACATCAGATGATCGACGTAGGCGTGGCGCATGTCCTCCGGCAGGGCAATCAAGGCGGCGCGATCGTAGAAACCCTCGAACCGTGCCAGGTCCGCACGCGGCAGGTCGAAGAAATCACCCACGCGAATCTCGATGCGATCGCCTATGAAGCAATCGAAGGCGCCGCTGCGTTCGCGCCGCCAACCCAGACCCGCTTCCTCGAAGAACTCACGGGCCGCAATGGGGCTGAACTCGATGCCGGTGACCCGATGTCCCTGTTCGGCGAGCCAGAGCATGTCCTGAGACTTGCCGCACAAGGGCACGAGCACGCGGCTGGTTTCCACCAGCGACAATTGCGGCCAGTGTTCGCGCAGCAAGGGGTGGCCCTCCGGCTGATGGAATCCGATCTGTTTTTTTTTCCAACGTTCCAGCCAGAAGTCCTGCTTCATCGGTTCGGCCCGTCGAGTTCGGGATAGTGGCGGAATATGCCGTCCTGGTTGAAGTCGATGCAACGCTCGCTATCGAGATAAGCGGCGATGCCCCGCCGCCGGGCGACCCGGCGCGTGAGTTCGTTGAGTGCCGGTGTTTCGTTCGCCGAAAGGGCGTTCGGAAAGGCATGGCGTAAGCCACGCATGACCTGAAACAGCGACAGATCGAGCGTTGTGCAGCGCCGGCCGATGGCCCATTCGTCGCTGTCCGGGTTGTCGGTCAGCATGCGCTCGAAATAATCGAGAAACTTCGGCAGCCGGTCGCTGATGAACACGGCACTGCGTCGCGCCGCAGCCTCTTTCTGCTCATCGTAGTACAGGCTCGGGCCGAGCGGATGATGGGTATCGTGAATCTCGCCGACGAAATCGGTCACCGTGAGCTGCATCTGATGCATGCGCCGGAAATCGCGCTCGTCGCCGGGCGCGAGTTCGAGCGGGCGGCTGATCCAGGCCAGGATATGCGCCACATGCGAGACCGATTCGTATTCGTCGGCCAGAATCGGCGGCGCGAAATGCGCGCCGTTGTGGATCATCTGTGCGACGGCCGTCGCCCCCTGGTCGCGGCCCACATCGACATATTCCGCGCCCGCATCCTCGAGCGCCAGACGCACGAATTCGCCGCGACCGGGGATGCTCGGCCAGTAATAGAGCTTGTAGCTCATGGTGGTTACCGTTGCGAGTTATTCCGCTATCGCAGCAAAGGGATCGGCCGGCGTCAATGCGCGATGATACGGTGGGGCGATTCAGAACAGCGCCGTCTGGCGCACGGCTTCATGATCCGCGACGAATCCGGACAGGCCCACGCCCACCAGTCGATAGCGCTCGCTCGGGCTGCGCTCGACCCGATCGCGCAGGGCACAGGCAATGGCCGTGAGTTCGGCGGCGCTACGTGGCGGGGCGACCGGCGTGTAGCTGCGCGTCAGGATCTGGAAGTCTGAAGTCTTGAGTTTGAGTACGACGGTGCAGGCCACGCGTTCGGCCTTGCGTTGATAATTGGCCCAGGTCTTGTCGGCCATACGCTGGATATGTGGCGCCAGTTCCGATAGCAGAAGATCCTCGCGTAGCGTGTCCTCGGCCGAAATCTGCACCGCCTCGCGATGGGCTTTCACCGGGCGCTCGTCGATGCCCTCGGCCAGCTCGGATAAACGCTGGCCCCAACGCCCGAAGCGTTCGACGAGCACCGCCGCGCCCACCGCGCGCAGATCGCCCGCGGTCGCGATATTCATTTCGGCAAGCTTGGCGCGCATCACGCGGCCCACGCCCGGAATCTTGCCGACCTCCAGATCGACCAGAAAGCGTTCGATCTGATGTGGTTTGATCACGAACTGGCCGTCGGGCTTGCGCCAGTCGGAAGCGATCTTGGCCAGGAACTTGTTCGGTGCGATACCCGCCGAGGCGGTGAGCCCGGTTTCCTCGCGGATCGCCGTCCGGATCGCGCGCGCCGTATCGGTAGCCGAGGTCGAAGGGATCAGCGGGTCGGTGACATCGAGATAGGCCTCGTCCAGCGACAGTGGTTCGACATGTGGCGTATAGCGAAAGAAGATCTCGCGGATCTGGGCCGAAACGGCCTTGTAGCGCGCGAAATCCGGCGGTACGAACACCGCTTCGGGGCATAGTTTGGCCGCGCGCAACGCCGGCATCGCCGAATGAATGCCGAACGGGCGGGCCTCGTAGCTGGCGGCGGTGACCACCGAACGCGGGCTGCGCTGGGCGACGACCACCGGCTTGCCGCGCAGCTCGGGTTTGTCGCGCTGTTCGACCGACGCATAGAACGCATCCATGTCGACATGCACGATCTTGCGCACGGTATTTGAACCCGGGGTACTCATGCCGGCATATATGCCGGCATGAATGGCTCGGTGCAACCGGTGCCGGCGATTTTCCGGAGCGCGGCCCGGCCCGGGCGGCGCTACGCCGTGGCGACCACCTGGTTGCGATTATTGAGCTTGCCGCGATACAGCCGGGCATCCGCGCGTTCGAGCAGCGTATCCAGGCTTTCATCACGATCGCGCACGGCCACGCCGAGAGTTGCCGTGACTTCGATCGGTGCCATGTCGAATGCGCCGTGGGATGACGCGATCGCACAACGCATGCGCTCGGCGATGCCTCGAGCTTGTTCGAGCCCGCGACCGGGCAGCAGGACCACGAACTCCTCACCGCCGAGGCGGGCGATGGTGTCCTGGGCCCCGATGTGGGCATCGAGGCAGCGCGCGACGCGGCGCAGTACATCGTCGCCGGCCTGATGGCCGTGGCTGTCGTTGATGCGCTTGAAATGATCCAGATCGAGCACGATCAAGGCGAGTGGCGTGGACTTGCCGTCTACGCGCCGCGTGTGGTGGTCGAAGCGCATGTTGACGCCGGTGCGATTGAACACCCCCGTCAGGGAATCCCGAAGCGCCGAAGTGCGCAGCCGCTCTTCGGCGTTCGAGCGGACGACTTCGTACACATGGACCAGGCCGGCGACGGATACGAAGCAGACCACGAGGTTGACTGCCGCCGCATCCCAGTTGGAAGCGGTGGCGCCGAGCTTGAACAGCGAAACGACCAGGGCGAGCGTGAAAAAGCCCAGGGTGACAGCGAACCCCTGCCACTGGCCGAGCAGGATGTACGACACCATCGGCACCACCAGCATCCAGACGTAGATCGATTCGTCGAGCGGTACGGCGATATAGCCGTACAGGATCACCACGCTGAGCGGGATGACATAGGCCAGTGCGTAGCGACCGGGATCACTCCGGCCGCGGGTTGCCTTGAGCAATGCCAGGGCATATACCGCCAGACCGACTTCGATCACGGCCAGCGCCCAGTGGTGATGGGCGAGGTTCAATGCCGTGAACAACAGTGAACCCGCGGTCGTGATCCACAGCAGGACGCAGAGCACGGTCGCACGATGCGCGGATTGGCCTGGGACGTCGATGGTTTCGTCGAGCGAGCGGCCGATCGGCGCCCCAGACACGGTATGGTTTCGGTTCGGGGTGTTGCGCACGATCAGTCCAGTCCGACCCCGCCTTCCCGGTCCCTCGCGATTCCGGTTCGTCGTGAATCGCTGCCGGACGGGACGCCTGCGAGTTTGCTGGAACGCGCGTGTCGCCGGTGCCGGCAAGTCCGATGCGCGAAGGCGATCGGCGGCTGCCAAGACACGAGTGCTGGTGGATATTTCGGGGACGGTGATGTCGGAGAATCGAGTGTTTGCTCGAACTGTGCCGGGCACGATCGTCTGCAGATTCGACATTGACGCGAATCTGATCGCTGCGTGCATTGACCGCCACATGCAATGTCGAACGCTTCTGCCCGCGCCGAAAGTATCTGCGCGCCGACAACCGCATCGACCGCCAGATCATGATTGAACTGAAACCGGCGCACCGCACCGGCCGGGATCGCGTCGTAAAGATCGGGCCGGGCCGATGCGGCCACCGGTTCGCCAATGGCTGCCAGCCGACGGCGGAGTGCCGCCGCGCCAGGATCGACATCACCCGGGTGCAGGACAGTCGAGCCCGCGGGCAGTTGTGGCCAGCTGCCCCGGCTTTTGATATTGAGATAATGCGCCAGTGCCGCCGGCAGCCGCGGGTAAGTGGCATGGGCCGGGCGCGCGCGGGCAAACGCCTGTTCGAAGTCCAGCGCGTCCACGGCCCGCGACAATAACCTCATGTCGGGCCGGTAGCGTTCGGCGGGCAGGCCCCAGCTGGGGCCGAGCAGAGCCGGATCGACCTTGCCGCGGTTCAGATCGTCGAGCACGCTCAGATACAGTCGGGTCGTGTTCAAGTCGCAGCGTGCGCGGGTCGCGGCCGTCGTCCGGTTCGATGCACCGGCCTGACGATAAGCGGCGACAAGGCGATCGGCGCCGTAATCGCGCGGCGCCAGACCGTCGTCGACCTGTGTATACCGTGCCGCCAGGAAGGCCGGCACCGTTGCCGTCCCGTCCCAGGCCGGGCGAAAATCGCGCGCGGCATAAAAATTCCGGACCTGTGCCATGCTGGCACCGGCAGGCGACGGCTCGGCCGTCACATGGGGCAGCATGGCCTGAAATTGCGCGGCGATCGCCGGTTCATCCACGGCCTGCGCCCAGGCTGTGCCCTGCAGCGCCCACAGCAGCAGGGCGAGGCCGAAAGCCGTCAAATCGCGCCGGATCGCCACGCGAAATGCCTCAAATGCTTGTCGCCGATCATCATTTCGCCATAATGGCGGCTTGTGCCGCGGCACGGATTGATCGGGATCAAGGTCCGTGCCCGTGTGCGCCAACACGGGATCCAATGCCGATGCTGATCAAGCTGCTGTCGTGTCTTGCCTGGTTTTTGCGTTCGAATGCGGCTGTCCGGTGGTGGCCGGCCCGGATGCTCGGCCGGGTTCTGATCGGCTGGGCGGCCTGCGCCGGCCTGGCCCACGCCGGCAGTCTGACCGCCATGCTCGAACGTCTGGCGCCGGGCGCCAATCCGCGTGTACTGGCGTTGGCGGCCTCAGCCATGACCTGTGCCGAGCGCCACGGCCAGCCTGGCGCGGATCGGTTGGCCGTGATCGATTATTCGCTGCCGTCAACCCGGCGTCGCCTGTGGGTGTTCGATTTATCGCAGCCGCAGCTGCTGTTCAAGGAATGGGTCGCGCATGGCCGGGCCACCGGCGCCAACGAGGCCGAGCATTTCTCCAACGTTCCGGACAGCCACGAGTCCAGCCTGGGGTTGTTCCGCACACTGCACAGTTACCACGGGCACGATGGCTACGCGCTGCGCCTGAAAGGTCTGGAACCCGGCATCAACAGTAACGCCTACAGCCGCGCGATCGTCATTCACGGCGCGCAATACGCCACGCCTGCCTTCATCCATCGCGTCGGACGGCTGGGGCGCAGTCTGGGCTGCCCGGCCGTTCGGCCGGCCGTGGTCAAGCCGCTGATCAACAGTCTCAAGAATGGGCAGTATGTGTTTGCGTATTACCCCAAGCCGTCGTGGATCAAGCATTCGCGATACCTGCACTGCGACGGCGCTCCGGCGCCAAGGCTGCTTGCCAGCACGCCCTGAGTCTCGGAGCCGGCCACCGGCCGGCTCGCGTCGGTTCGGATACAGCCATTCGAGCCGATGATGTTCAGCGTGCGTAGGCTATCCTGCGTACGTTGGTTGCGAATCGAGTCTATGTCCCACGAACTTTGGCCCGCTTGCGTGACATGACAGACCAAGCCATTGAATACCGCCTGCGACAGCAATCCCTGATCTCCGAGTTTGGCTTGTATGCGCTGAATAACCGCGACTTCGCGGCCCTGGCGAACGAGGCCTCGCGGCTGGCCGCGGAAGGCGTGCATTCGCGCCTGGCGAAGGTTCTGATCTATCAGCCGGCCGAGAACCATTTTCTCGTGTATGCCGGCGTGGGCTGGCATGAAGGGGTGGTCGGCCACGCCACGATCGGCGGCGGGCTCGACTCGCCCGCGGGGTACGCCCTGCATACGGGCCGGCCGGTCATCGCCAACCATCTGCGGGGCGAGCAACGCTTTCGTACGCCCCGGGTGCTGGCCGATCACGGGGTCGACACGGCGATCAACGTCATCATCCAGGGGAATGGCGAGCCGTTCGGCGTGCTCGAGGCCGACACGTCGGCGCGCAACCGTGTGTTCGACGAGGACGACGCGGCGTTCCTGCAATCGCTTGCCAACGTTCTGGCTTCGGCCCACGAGCGCGCACAGACCGAGCAGGCGCTCGAGCGCGCCGTGCACGACAAGGATGTGTTGCTGCGCGAAAAGGAAACGCTGCTCGACGAGCTCAATCATCGAGTCAAGAACAATCTGCAGGTCGTAAGCAATCTGTTGTCGATCGAAACCGCCCGCCTCGACGACTCGGTTGCCCAGCAGCGTTTTCGCGCGGTGCGTAACCGTGTGACGACGCTCGGTCGCCTGCATCAGCATCTGTACCAGTCCGGCCAGGCGCATGACGTCGAATTCGGCAAGTACCTCCAGGAACTGTGCGACAACCTCAACCAGTTCTATAAGAACGAGCATTCGGATGTCTGCATCGAGGCCGATATCGAATCCGCCCATGCCCACCTCGACCGCGCTATCCCGCTCGCCCTGATCGTCAATGAGCTGATTGCCAACAGCGCCAAGCATGCCTTTCCGCAAGGGCAGTCGGGAACCGTGCGGGTCAAGCTCCGGCGCGAAAGGGACTATCTCACCATCACCGTGGCCGACAACGGCCGGGGCATGCCACCGAAGGCGACCGCGCAGGGCAACGGGCATGAATTGATCGCCCTGCTCGGCGAGCGCATCGATGCTGAATTGCGGACCTACACCAACGATGGCACGACCGTCACGGTCCGGGTTCCCGAGCAGGCCTTGCGAGCCGTGGACGAAGGCGACGGCTGATACGCAAACGCCGCCCGGGTAGGGCGGGTAGCGCTGCGATCACATCCGTATGCGGCGTTGCCTTGAGTACGGCACAAGCCGACATGATCGGGCTTTCCATGCCGTGGTGGTGCGGTATGAAACGGTAACAGGCCCTAGATACGCGGTCCGCCGCGCCGGTTCTTGATGCGCCGTAGCAGCATCGTGCAGTCGATCGACAGCACCCCCTCACGGGCGAAGAAGTGCTCGCGCACGAAGGCGTCGAGATCCGCTTCGGTGTGGGTGAGCGTGTGAATGTGCAGGCTGCGCATGTCGCTCATCAAGTACAGACTGACTACCTCCGAAAGCGTCGCCAACTCGGCGCATAACGTCTCGACCAGCGTGGGCGCTACTTTCGCGTCCAGGAATGCCGAGATTCCCACCCCGACCTTTTCCGGATTCACCACCGCTGTGAACTGCTCGATCACGCCGCGCGCCTGAAGGCTGGCGGTGCGATCGCGCGCGTGCGCACGCGAGATCGCCAGTCGCCGGCCGATCTCGGCAAAGGAAAGACGGCCGTCCTCGATCAACAGGCCGAGAATGCGTCGGTCCAGATCGTCCATGGGTCACCTCGAAGTCGCACTGAAAGGGGGCGGGCGCTTTTTCGATGCGTTTTTGACAAACGATAAAGCACACGCCCCATCGTCATGCAGTTTTCCTGCCATCCGGTAATCAGTGCCGCACAAACGTGAGCGGCGGCCGTCAATCGGCTCCGATTGTCATTTCGCGTTCCGGCGACACGGCACCAACCGGGTGCATTCCGGTGGCCGGAGGGCTGTCTGAATCCGAACCGGTAATTCTTATGTTAATCAAAACAAACATATAGTTACGTTATTGATCCGGTCTGGCACGTACCTTGCTCCTAGCGCCTGGTGGGCAGCGATTCCTTTTTTGACATTGCAATCGGGACAACGGAGATAAGCGATGACCATCAAGCGGCGTGATTTTCTGAAGACTGGAGCTGGTGCGCTGGCCGGGGCGGCATCCGCCCCGATGATCGCCAGTGCGGCCGAAAAAAAGACATTCCACTGGCGGATGACCAGCGCGTACGGTCCGGGGGCGCCCTTCTACAGCACCGGCTCGGGCAGTGCGACAGACTTTTGCAAACGCGTGGAAGCCGCATCCAACGGGCGTCTCAAAATCGATTTCTATGCCGCCAAGTCGCTGGTGCCGGCTTTCGGCGGATTCGACGCCGTGCGTTCCGGCACTGTGCACATGAACTGGGGCAATTCGTATTTCTGGTCCGGAAAAGTATTTGCGGCCCAGTATTTTGCGGCCGTGCCGTTCGGCATGGGCACGCTCGGCGTCAATGCCTGGCTGTATAACGGCGGCGGCATCGAGCTCTGGGACGAGATCTATTCGGACTTCGGGCTGAAGGCATTACCGTGCGGTAATACCGGCATGCAGATGACCGGCTGGTTCAAGAAGCCGATCGAGAACGTGGACAGCTTCAAGGGCCTGCGGATGCGTATACCCGGACTGGCCGCCAAGGTCTACGAGCAGCTGGGCGTCAGCGTCAAGCTGCTGCCCGGTAGTTCCATCTTCCCGGCTCTCAATCGTGGCGTGATCGATGCCGCGGAATTCGTTGGCCCTTATCTCGACCGACAGCTCGGACTGCAGAACGCGGCCCAATACTACTACACCCCGGGCTGGCACGAGCCGGGCACCGTGACCGAGCTGCTTATCGGCAAGCAGGCCTGGGAAAGTCTGCCGCCCGATCTGCAGGCCGTGGTCGAAAACTGTGCGGCGGCCTGCAATGAGATCAGCTTCGCCTGGTGCAACGCCAACAATCCGGATGCGCTGCGCGATCTCGTCGACAAGGACGGCGTGAAGGTCAAGCATCTGCCGGACGGTGTGCTCGAACAGCTGCGCACGGCCAGCAACGACATCCTCAGCGACTACGTCAAGAAGGATCCGCAGGTCGCGAAGGTCAACAAGTCGTACTTCGACTTCAAGAAGAAAGCCGACGCCTGGTTCGATATCAGCGAAAAGATGGTGCTCGACAAGAATCTGTGATGCATATGTCGATCCAATTCTTTTCGCAATCGCTGGGCCGCCTGGCCGACGGGATCGACGGAGGCATCCACTGGATGGGGCGCATCTGTGCCTGGCTTACGCTGGTGTTGGTGCTGCTGGTGGCCAGCGATGTGCTGGCCCGTTATATCTGGCACGTCGGTTCAGTTGCCGAGCAGCAGCTCGAATGGCATCTGCTCGCGGTGGTCGCCATGCTCAGCGCACCGTTCACCTTGCAGCAGGATGAGCACGTCCGGGTCGACATCTTCTACCAGAGCTTTTCCGAGCCGACCCGCCGCCGGATCAATATCCTGGTGTGTTTCCTGATCATCATACCGACCTCGGTGTTCATCGCTTATGTCTCAATGAGATTCGTCACCATGGCTTATCAAATGGGCGAGGGCTCGGCCACGCCCGGCGGGTTGCCCGACCGTTTTCTGCTCAAGGCATTCGTCCCGCTGGGTTTTGTGCTGATCGCGCTGGAAGGCATGGCGCTCGGGATTCGTGCGCTCATACCACGGCAGCAGGCCATGCATGGGCGTTGAATATCTGGCCCTGGTCATGGTCGGTGCGCTGTTCGCGCTGCTGCTGGTCGGCATCCCCGTGCCTTTTGCGCTGACCGCGGCAGGCCTTGTGTTCGGTGTCGCGGGCGCAGGGGAGTCGCTGTTCAATCTGCTGCCCCTGCGCATCTACGGCGTGGTCACCAATTACACGCTGCTAGCGATTCCGCTGTTCGTGTTCATGGGCGTGATGCTGGAAAAGTCACGGCTCGCCGAACGCATGCTCGAAGTCATCGGTCATCTGTCGGGCAGCCGGCCGGGGGGCATGGCGCTGGCCATCATCGTGTTCGGTGTCGTGATGGGGGCCTCAACCGGCATCGTGGCCGCCACGGTGGTCACCGTCGGTTTGATCAGCCTGCCCACGCTGCTCGCGCGCGGCTACGACAAGGGCATCACCTGCGGCACGATTTGCGCGTCGGGCACGCTCGGCCAGATCATCCCGCCGAGCCTGGTGCTGATCATCCTGTCCGACATCTCCGGTGTCTCGGTGGGTACGCTGTTCGCGGGCGCGTTGATCCCGAGCCTGATGCTCGCGGGGCTGTATCTGGTGTACCTCACCGTTGTGGCGATATGGCAACCGCAGCGCATGCCGCCGATCGATGCCGACGAGCGGGCCGGGATGAGTGCCGGCCGTCTGGCGATCGATCTCGTCAAGGTGGTATTGCCGCCAGTGGCGCTGATTATCCTGGTGCTCGGGTCGATCATCGGGGGCGTGGCCGCGCCGACCGAGGCGGCCTCGATGGGGGCGCTCGGCTCCATCGTGCTCGTGCTGTGCTCAGGCCGGCTGAGCTACCAGGTCATGCGCGAGACCGTGTTGTCGACGTTCAAGATCACCGGTATGACGCTGTTCGTGCTGATCGCGGCCCAGGTGTTCAGCCTGGCCTTCCGCGGGTTGGGCGGCGATGTGTTGGTCGATCAGCTGTTCGCGTTGCTGCCTGGCGGCGTATGGGGCGGCATTGCGTTCATGGGTGTCCTGATTTTCGTGCTGGGCTTCTTTCTCGATTGGATCGAGATCTCTTACATCGTGTTGCCCTTGTTCCTGCCGTATTTCACCCAGTCCGGGGTGAATCTGGCCTGGCTGTGCATTCTCGTTGCCATGATCCTGCAAACTTCTTTTCTTACGCCGCCGTTCGGCTGGTCGCTGTTTTATCTGCGTGGTGTGGCGCCGCCGGAAATCACCACGCGGGATATCTATCGGGGCGTGATGCCCTTTATCGGCATTCAGGTCGTGGCCGTGATCGCGCTGTGCGTGTTTCCGGCGATCGCGATCTGGCTGCCGCACGCCATTGGTTGGTAGTCGATCATGATTCACGCAATGGACATCCATGGCCTGCTCTGGCTGGCCGCATTGGCCGGTGCGCTGCTCGCGACCGGCCTGGTGGCTGGCCTGATGGCCGGGCTGCTCGGTGTCGGCGGCGGTATCGTTATCGTGCCGGTGCTCTACAACCTGTTCGCATGGCTCGGCATCGATAGCGGCGTCCGCATGCACGTGGCTGTGGCCACCTCGCTGGCGACCATCATTCCCACCTCGATCGTGTCGGCGCGCGCGCATTATCAGCGCGGCAGCCTCGACCCCGGTCTGCTCCGCTCGCTGGCGCCCGGCGTGGTGGCCGGCGTACTCGCGGGCACCGCTCTGGCGGGGTGGGTCAGCGGCGCGGTGCTCACCGGCGTGTTCGCCGTGGTGGCGTTAATCGTGGCTGTGAACATGGCGTTGCGCGTCTCCAGCGCCGCGTTGGCCGAGGGCTTGCCCGGCAAGCCGGCGCGGTTGGCGCTCGGCGCCGTGATCGGTGGGTTTTCCAGCCTGATGGGTATCGGCGGCGGAACCTTGAGTGTGCCGCTGCTGAGTTTGTTCGATGTCCCCATGCGCCGGGCGGTGGGGACCGCCGCCGCCATCGGGTTGATCATCAGCGTGCCGGGCGCGCTGGGCATGGTCATCAGCGGGCTCGGTGCGCCCCACCTGCCGCCGGGCAGCCTGGGCTACGTCAATCTGATCGGCTTTGCGCTGATCGTGCCCGTCACGGTGCTCATGGCCCCGGTCGGCGCGCGGTTGGCGCATAGTGTGAACCCATTGCGACTGCGTCAGGTGTTTGCGCTATTCCTCCTGCTCACATCGTTGCGTATGTTTGTTGATCTATTCGGCGGTTGAAACAGAAGGAAATAAATTATGCGAGAAACGCTTCGCAGTCGCCGCGGCATGGTGGTCGCGCCCCATCATCTGGCGGCGCAGGCCGGACGCGATGTCTTGCGCGAAGGCGGTAATGCCATCGAGGCGATGATCGCCAGCGCCGCCGCCATCGCCGTCGTTTATCCGCATATGAATTCCATCGGCGGCGACGGCTTCTGGCTGATCTCGCGCCCCGGCGAGGCGCCGCGCGCCATCGACGCCTGCGGACCCGCCGTGGCCCAGGCTGATAGCGCCTTCTATGCCGGTCACGACACCATTCCCTCGCGCGGGCCTTTGGCCGCGCTCACTGTCGCCGGCACCGTGGGCGGCTGGACGCGTGCTCAGGCCATCAGCCAGGAATGGGGCGGGCGACTGCCCTTGTCGCGGTTGTTGGCCGACGCGGCCGAACATGCCCGCCACGGCATCGCCGTCACTCGAAGCCAGGCCGCGCTCGGCGCTGCCAAGCACGACGAACTGGTGGGCGTGCCCGGCTTTGCCGAGCATCTATTCATCGACGGCCGTCCGCCGGACGTCGGTACTGTCCTCAAGCAGAGCCGGCTTGCCGATACACTCGACCAGCTCGCGCGCGCCGGCCTGGACGACTTCTACCGCGGCGCACTCGCCGATGCCATGGCCGCCGACCTCGAAGCCGCCGGCAGCCCGTTGCGCCGCCGCGATTTGGCTGACTTTGCCGCCCGCGAGGTCGCGCCGCTCGCGGTCGCCCTGCACGATGCCGATGTGTACAACCTGCCGCCGCCGACGCAAGGTCTGGCCTCGCTGATGATTCTCGGCCTGTTCGACCGTCTGGGCGTGGCCGAGGGCGAGGGCTTCGCCCACTTGCACGGGCTGATCGAAGCCACCAAGCAAGCGTTTCTCGTCCGCGATCGCGAAGTCACCGATCCGGCCTGGATGACCCGGGACCCGTCGACCTGGCTGACCGATACTCATCTCGACACGCTCGCCGCACAGATCGATCCGGCCCAGGCGTTGCCTTGGCCGCAACCGGACGCCCCCGGCGATACCGTCTGGCTGGGCTGCATCGACGGCGACGGCTGCGCCGTGAGCTTCATTCAAAGCATCTACTGGGAATTCGGCTCCGGCGTCGTCTCGCCGTCCACCGGCGTGCTCTGGCAGAATCGCGGTATAAGCTTCAGTCTCGATGCGAAGGGGCGCCAGGCGCTGGCGCCGGGCCGTCGCCCGTTCCATACACTCAACCCGGCGCTCGCCCGGTTCGCCGATGGACGTACCATGGTCTACGGCACCATGGGCGGCGAAGGCCAGCCCCAGACCCAGGCGGCCGTCTTCACGCGCTACGCGCGTTTCGGTGAGCCCATCCAGCAGGCCATCAGCGCACCGCGCTGGTTGCTGGGCCGCACCTGGGGCGAAAACAGTACGACGCTCAAACTCGAATCGCGCTTCAGCGCCGATCTGGTTGAACAACTGCGAGCCGCCGGCCACGATACCGAGATCCTGGCGGATGCCTTCAGCGACACCATGGGCCACGCGGGCGCCGTGATCCACCGCCCGGACGGCTGGTTCGAGGGCGGCGCCGATCCAAGGAGCGACGGGATCGCTGCGGGCGCCTGACCCGTGATCTTCCCGGCGATCCGGATGGGGGACAGGCTTTGTGGCCTGTCCGAGCCGGGGAGAGTGGCCTGCCAGGCGGTCGCTGTGCCAACGCGGGCCTCGTATGAAACGGCAACAAGACCTAAGCTGTGCGGTCTGCTTCGTAACGCGTTCTCATGCTCTCTTACCAACACGCCTATCACGCCGGCAATTTCGCCGACGTACACAAGCACCTGGCCCTGTACACGTTGCTCCGGTCGCTGCAGCGCAAGGAGTCGGCCATCACGCTGGTCGACACCCACGCCGGCCGGGGGCTGTATCCATTGGCCGACAAGGCCATGCAGAAAAACGGCGAATATCGCAACGGCGTGGCCCGCCTGTGGGCGCAGCGCGATGCTATTGCCGTGGATTCTCCGCTCGGCGACTGGATCGGGCGGCTCGCGACGTTGCAGGGTGGGGCCGTATTGCGTCGCTATCCGGGCTCGCCCTGGTGGTTTGCCGACCTGCAGCGAAAACAGGATCAGCTCTCCCTGTTCGAATTGCACCCGGCCGAGCACCAGGCGCTCGAGGCCGAAGCGCTGTCTGCGGGCAAGCGCCAGCAGCGTCTGCATGCCGACGGGCTCGAAGGGCTGCGCAAAATGCTGCCGGTGAACACGCCGCGCCTGTGCGTGCTGATCGATCCCAGCTACGAGCTCAAGAACGAATACCAGGACGTCGCCAAGGCGCTGCGCCATATCGTGCGCAAGGCGCGCCACGCGGTGGTCGTTATCTGGTATCCGTTACTGGGCGCCCGGCGCCACGAACGCCTGTTGGCGAGTCTGCGCCAATCCGGCATTCCCAAGCTCTGGCAAAGCGAGCTGCGGCTTGGCACTCCGGCCGCTGAATACGGCATGCATGGCAGCGGGCTCGTTCTGCTCAATCCGCCGTGGCAGCTCGATCAACGCCTGGACGATACGTTCAAGACGGTGGCGAAACTGCTCGGCGAGGGCGCCAGCCATCGCAGTGCCTGGCTGACCGGACAGGGGACATGACCTATGGCAACGCCCGTCATGCGTCGAGGCGCCGGTAGTTCAAGTTAGCGGGGATTCGAACCGGGATGCGCACCGAGTCCGTCGTTTTGTTGATGTTTCTGATCGCGTCCGGGGTTGCGATTGCGGCGCGGCGTCTGAATATCCCGTACACCGTCGCGCTGGTGCCTGTCGGCCTGCTGCTGGGGGCCTTGCATCTGTTCAACGCGCCCGCGCTCACGCGGGAGATGCTGTTCCTGATCTTTCTGCCGGGCCTGGTGTTCGAGGCCGCGTTCCATATCCATTTCGAAAATCTTTGGCGCGATCGCCTGGCGGTTCTCGCGCTGGCGATTCCCGGGGTGCTGCTGGCCATTGCCCTGACCGCGGCGCTACTTGTTTTCGCCGGCGCGCTGACGTCGTATCTGCCCCATGTGGGATGGGCGCTGGCGCTGCTTTTCGGGGCCGCAATCGCGGCCACCGATCCCATCTCCGTGGTGGCCCTGTTCCGTGAACTGGGCGCGCCGGCCCGGCTGACGTTGCTGGTGGAAGGCGAAAGCCTGCTCAACGACGGCACGTCCATCGTCTTTTTCTCGCTGATACTCGCGGTGCTGATGGGGCAGGTTCCCTCCGGCGGCGCCCTGGTGGTCGACTTCGCGCGCGAAGTCGGTGGCGGCGTCGTCGTGGGGTTGGCTATCGGTCTGGCGGCGTCGCAGGTGGTTCGCTATGTGGACGCCGCGATGGTGGAAGTCATGTTGATGACCGTCGCCGCGTACGGCTCCTTCCTGGCCGCCGATCAACTCGGGGTATCGGGCGTGATCAGCACCGTGGCGGCCGGCCTGGTCTGCGGCAACTACGGTGCGCGCCGGGGCATGTCGCCCACGACCTATATCGCGGTCCGCACGTTCTGGGATTACCTCGGGTTCGCGCTGAACTCACTCATCTTTCTGTTCATGGGGTTCGCGATCCATCTGCGGACGCTTCTGGAGATCTGGCCGATCATCGTAGTGGCCTATCTCGCGGTCACACTGGCCCGCGGTCTGGTGATTTTCGGTATATCCGGCGTGCTGGCGATGACCCGGGCGCGTATCCCGCGGGCCTGGACGCTGGTGCTCACCTGGGGCGGGCTGCGCGGCGCGTTGTCGATGGTGTTGGTCCTGAGCCTTCCGGACACGCTGCCGCTACGCAATCTCATCGTCAATATGGTCTTCGGCGTGGTGCTGGTCTCGATCCTCGTGCAGGGCCTGACGATGACCCCGCTCACGCGCCGGCTCGGCGTGGTCAGCGGTCACGGCGCGCTCCGCGACTACGAACTCGCACGCGCGCGCCGCCACCTGGCCGACGAGGTGCTTGCCGAGATCAGCGGCTTGCAGCACGGCCGACTCCTCGAACCGGAGGCGCTGGATGCCGTGAAAGCCGAATACGAGCAGCGCGCCAGCGAAGCCGGAGCGCAGATGACCCAGGCCGAACTCGACCGCGAACATCTGTTGCGTCAGGAGACCGTCGGTGTCCGGCGGCGGTTGCTGTTATTCGAGCGCCAACGCCTGCGCGAGGCACGAGACCGCGATCTGGTGGGCGAGGAGGCCTACAATCAGTTGCTCGCCGATGTCGATGCCCGCCTGCTGGCCTGCGACAACGGCCACGTCAGCGAGCCGGCCAGCTGACTGGCCGCGGCCTGTAGCGGCAGAGACACGAACAGTAATGACCACGGGCCCGGGATGACCCGTCCGACGCCGGATGGGCCCGCTATCGCGTTGACGTGCCGGCCATGAAAACGGCCCGCGTCATCGCGGGCCGCTGGGCCGGGGCGTCTGCCTGCGGATCAGGCCACCCGGGATTGGCGTTGGTCGGTTTCGGCTTGTTCGGCCGGCGCCGAATGGCGGATGAGATAGTCGAAGGCGCCCAGTGAAGCCGTGGCGCCTTCGCCCATGGCGATGACGATCTGCTTGTAGGGCACGGTCGTCACATCGCCCGCAGCAAACACGCCGGGCACCGAGGTCTGGCCGTGTTCGTCGGTGATGATCTCGCCGCGATCGGTCATATCGACCACGCCCTCGAGCCAATCGGTGTTCGGGATCAGGCCGATCTGGACGAACACGCCTTCCAGCGCGATCTCGTGCCGCTCGTCGGTGCCGCGGTCCAGATACTTCAGACCGGTGACCTTCTTGCCGTCGCCGACCACTTCGGTGGTCTGAGCGTGGGTGAGGATCGAGACGTTGGACAGGCTGTGCAGCTTGCGCTGCAGCACCGCATCTGCCCGCAGTTCGTCTTCGAACTCGATGAGTGTGACGTGCTTGACGAGACCGGACAGATCAATCGCCGCCTCGACGCCGGAGTTGCCCCCGCCGATCACCGCCACATGCTTGCCCTTGTACAGCGGGCCGTCGCAATGCGGGCAGTAGGCCACGCCGCGGTTGCGGTATTCGGCTTCGCCCGGCACCTGCATCTGCCGCCAGCGCGCGCCGGTTGAAAGAATCACCGAACGCGAGCGCAGGGTGGCGCCGGAATCGAGCTTCACTTCAAACAGTTCGCCCGGCACGAGTTCGGCCGCGGTCTGCGGCTTCATGATGTCCACGTCGTAGGACAGCACATGCTGTTCCAGCTGGGTCGCGAGTTTCGGCCCTTCGGTTTCGGGCACGGAGATGAAATTCTCGATCCCCGCGGTATCGAGCACCTGACCGCCGAAACGGTCGGCCACCACGCCGGTCCGAATGCCCTTGCGTGCGGCATAGACCGCGGCCGAGGCGCCGGCCGGCCCACCGCCGACCACGAGCACATCGAAGGCGTCCTTGGCATCGATTTCGGCGGCATCTCGCTCGGCAGCGCTGTCATCGATGCGGTTGACGATCTCTTCCAGACTGATACGGCCGGAGTGGAACGGCTCGCCGTTCAGGAAGATCGTGGGCACCGCCATCACCTCGCGGGACTCGACCTCATCCTGGAAATGGGCGCCATCGATCATGGTGGCGTGCACATTGGGATTCAGGACCGCCATCACGTTGATGGCCTGCACCACATCCGGGCAGATCTGGCACGACAGCGAGATATATGTCTCGAAGTGGAACTCGCCGTCGAGATTCTCGATCTGGGCGATCACCGAATCGCTCGCCTTGACCGGATGACCGCCGGCCTGGAGCAGGGCCAGCACCAGCGAGGTAAATTCGTGGCCGGTGGGAATGCCGGCAAAGCGGATGTGCATGTCGCTGCCGGCGCGACGGACGTTGAACGAGGGTTTGCGCTCGTTGTCATCGCGCGATTCGTGCAGGGCGATCTTCGGCGACAGAGCCGCGAGCTCCTCAAGCATCGACAACATGTCGGCCGAGCCCTTACCGTCATCGACCGATGCCACGATTTCGATGTCGTGCGCGATCTTGTCGAAGTGCGCGGTCAACTGTTGCTTGATGTTGTCATCCAGCATGAAAGGGTCGCTCCATTACTGCGAAAGCGACCGGCCACGCCGGGCCGGTCGCGGGGAACCGGAAAGGGTTCGCTATCGACGGATCAGATCTTGCCGACCAGATCCAGCGATGGGTTCAGCGTTTCTTCGCCTTCCTTCCACTTGGCCGGGCAGACCTCGTCCGGGTGGGCGGCCACGTACTGCGCGGCGCGCACCTTGCGCAGCATCTCGTTGGCGTCGCGGCCAATGCCTTCGTCGTTGACCTCGAACAGCTTGATCTGGCCCTCGGGGTTGATCAGGAAGGTGCCGCGCAGGGCCACGCCTTGATCCTCGACCATCACCTCGAAGTTGCGGGCGAGGGTGCCCGTCGGGTCGCCGATCAGTGGGTATTGCACCTTGCTGATGGCATCCGAGGTGTCGTGCCAGGCCTTGTGCGCGAAGTGGGTATCGCAGGAGATGCCGTAGACCTCCACGCCGCGCGAGGAAAACTCCTCGTAAAGATCGGCCAGGTCCTCAAGTTCGGTCGGGCACACGAACGTGAAGTCGGCGGGGTAGAAGCACAGCACCGACCAATGCCCTTTCAACGTCTCCTCAGTGACCTCGACGAACTCACCGTTGTGATAAGCGGTGGCCTTGAAGGGTTTGACGAACGTATTGATCAGCGACATATCCACTCCTGTAATGCGAAAGGACTAAAACGGAAGTCGTATTCTGCCGCAGGTTCGACGTAAGTTTAAATCTATTGTAAAAATGAAATAAATAGAAACAAACTATAATCCAGTGCGCAATAAGATGCAGGGCGTCCGAAAAAGGGGCGCCTGCGCATCGCGCTCCGCCGACCAGCGGCGACACGCGCGAGCGACGGCCACAGTTTGGGGCGGGCGCCATCACGTGCGTCAACATCCAAAGCTTGAATCATGCCTTCATATCAAAAGGTTATGTTTTAGCAGGGCGTGTGCGTTCTGCCGTGGATGGATCGCTTGAAAGCCTGCGATCGGCCCGGTGTGCGCGATTGCTGCGCCGACCATCGGAGAACCGCGATGTCCGCGGCCGACGATGATTTGAACCAATAGAACGGGCGAGTGGCAACGCTGGATTGCGGCCGATTGTCATTTGCTGAGGCCGGAGTCCCGAGGGGGTGGCCTCCTGAAAATCTTCTTGCTTATGGGCGAAATGCAGCTGCCTGAATAAGCAAGAGCGGGTGGTCCGAAAATGCACGCGAATGAACGCAAATAAAAAGCAAGATCAAGACGCTGCGGCTTCAAGTGCGCAGGCAATCGCAGCGTAAGTCCTTAAGTCGGGTTTTTATGTAATCAAGAAAATTTTTACGCGTCGGCCATAACGCGTTGCTCGCCCTGGTCGTGGCTCGCCACTGCACCGCTAGCACCTTGCCCGGCGGAATTTTTGGGCTTCGACGCGACCCATATCAAGACGGCGACCGGTCCGGTCGCCTGGCCAGCGTCGTGCCGATCTCGCCGGTACTCAGTGAAATCACTGGTTCGTCACCACATTATGTTGATTAAGATATAACGAGATGTCCGCATACCGTCGTTGAATAGAGGTCCGATGGCTACATCCGCTCGACAACCCAATAAGCCGAATATGCCGCGGGGGCTGAGTTGGCAAGTTCTGATATGGATTGCGTTGGCGATGGTGGCCGCGTTCTTCTGGGGCCATTCGGTTCATCAACGGCACATCAAGCACCTCACTTTCAGCCAGTTCGAACAGGCTGTGCGTCATGATCGGGTGAACTCGGTAACTGTTCGCGGTCTCGATATATCGGGGCGGCTGAAAGCGCAGAAGCAGTCCTCCGGGTCGGGGGCCGGCACAACGAAGCAGAATAAGGCGTCCAAACCGGAACAACAGAATCCGCGTGGTAAAAAACAGGGTCAGAAGTTCACCACCACAAGGCCGCCCTTCGGTGGCGAAAAACTGCTCAACCTGTTGCAGCAGCATAACGTGCAGATTTCCGCCGAAACAGCGCAGCATCCCTGGTGGGAGAGGCTGTTGATCAGCTTGTTGCCCTGGGTGCTGATTCTCGGCGTCGTATTCTATTTTTCTTACCGCATGCAACGGCGCATGGGCGGTTCACAGGGAATGTTCGGCATGGGCCGCTCCAAGGCCCGGCGTTTTCGCGAACGCAGTACTGGCGTCAAGATGGAGGACGTCGCCGGGGCCGATAATGCCAAGCGGGATCTGGGCGAAGTCATCGACTATCTGAAAGAGCCGCAGCGCTACCGGAAACTCGGTGCCAGTATCCCCCGCGGTGTCCTGATGATGGGGCCGCCAGGCACGGGCAAGACCCTGCTGGCCAAAGCCATCGCCGGCGAAGCCGACGTGCCTTTCTACAGCATCAGCGGCTCGGAGTTCATCGAGATGTTTGTCGGCGTCGGCGCGGCCCGTGTGCGGGACATGTTCAAGAACGCCAAGGCCGAAGCGCCGTCCCTGATCTTCATCGACGAACTGGATTCGATCGGCCGCTCGCGCGGCAGCGGTATGGGCGGCGGCAACGACGAGCGCGAACAGACCCTGAACCAGATACTCTCCGAGATGGGCGGTTTCAATGATAACGACGCCGTGGTTGTGTTGGCGGCGACCAATCGCCCCGATGTGCTGGATCCCGCATTGATGCGTCCCGGTCGCTTCGACCGCAAAGTGACCATGGAAAAGCCTTCGCGCAAGGCGCGCGAGTCGATTCTGCGAGTCCATGCGCAGGATAAGCCGCTGGCGGATGATGTCGACCTCGCTGTTATGGCCGACCGGACCGCAGGTTTTTCGGGGGCGGACATCGAGAATCTGCTCAACGAAGCCGCTCTGCTCGCCGGCCGCGAGCGGCGCGAGGAAATCGACATGGCGATGCTCAACAGCGCTCGCGATCGACTGATTTTCGGGGCGGAAAGCGATGTGGGCTTGAGCGATGAGGAAAAACGCGTCGTGGCCTATCATGAGTCGGGTCACGCGCTGATGGCGTATCTGCTCCCCAGGGCGGACCCGTTGGACAAGGTCACGATCATTCCGCGCGGCAGGGCGTTGGGTGCCACGGAGCAAACGCCCGGGGAAGATCGCTATAACATGTCGGAGCATGACCTCTGCGATCGAATCGGCGTGATGCTCGGCGGCCACATGACCGAACGACTGGTTTTCGGTGAAGTCACCACCGGCGCGGAGCAGGATCTGGCGCAGGTCAGTCAAGTGGCAAGACGCATGGTTGCGAATTGGGGCATGAACGAATCGATCGGTCCGGTCTCACATCGCCAGCGAGAGCCGCATCCGTTTCTCGGCCACGATATGCCCGGGCCACGGGACTTCAGCGAATACACCGCCCATCAGATTGATGTTGAAATGCGCAAGCTGATCGTCAGCATCTCGGGCCAAGTGTACAACCTGCTGCAGAACAATCGGGACAAGCTCGACAGCCTGGCGGAGGAGTTGCTGGCGCAGGAAACACTGGAGATCGATGCCATTCGCCGGTTGCTCGAAAGCGAGCCGGCCGAGTCAGCCGAGACCTGAACACGTTCGTTGCGGACGGTCTTATCGTTGCTCTTGGCAAGCCTCTGATAAATAAATTTTAACGCGGATTTTCGAGTTGCTTTTCGTGTTCGTCCTGAGGTAACCGAAATAAGAGCGCCCCACAAAGCATCGGCTACGCCGGTTACCCGCTGTCACTACGCGTCTCCGTTACTGCGTTACGGGCGCAATACAGAACCGTTCGGCTGAGTTTCGTACCTAGATGTGATCTTTCAGTAGGTTGTTCATCCGAGCCGACCGCCCTGAAACTGATGGGTGTCGAATCCTTCAAGCTTCAGGAGTGACCCGGATGAACACCCACAAGAATGCGCGTTTGACCGTTCATGGTCGAGACCTGTTGGTCCGTCGAATCCTTCAACATGGTCAGCGCCCGGTCGAAGCGGCGCAGGCCATGGGCGTGAGCGCGCGGACCGCTTACAAGTGGCTGGCCCGATATCGCGAGCACGGTCAGTCCGGCTTGTATGAACGCAGTTCGCGACCGGCTCGTTGCCCCCATCGGCTATCCGAGGCAACCCGGCAGCGGATCGTGGCCTTGCGGCGTGAGCGGCGTATCTATCGCGCGATCAGTCGCGAACTGGGCGTGCCCGTGACCACGATCGCACGCGTGCTTCAGCGAGCCGACCTGAACCGACTGTCCGCGCTGGATCCCGCGCCGCCGGTCAAGCGCTATACCCGCGAGGCACCCGGCGATCTGCTGCATCTCGATATCAAGAAGCTCGGCCGCTTCGAGCGCCCCGGTCACCGCGTGACCGGCAATCGACAAGCCGGACGTTCACGCGGCGCAGGCTGGGACCATGTCCACGTGGCCATCGACGATCACAGCCGCGTCAGTCACGCGACAATCTGGCCGGATGAAACGGGACCGAGTGCCGTTCGCGCCCTGATAGCCGCTTTGCGCTATTACCGGCACCTGGGCGTACGATTCGACCGCGTGCTGACCGATAACGGCGGCTGTTACAAGTCGGCTGTCTTCGCCAAGGCCTGTCGGCGACTCGGGCTCAAACACAAGAGGACACGGCCCTACCGGCCGCGCACCAACGGCAAAGCCGAGCGGCTGATCCAGACCGCGCTGCATGAATGGGCCTATGCTCGCGCCTATGACAACGCCGATCAGCGTGCCGCCCATCTGCCCCACTGGCTGCATGACTATAACTGGCATCGCCCCCATGCCAGTCTCGACTACCACACACCCATCAGCACCCTCGGCCTGAACAACCTGGTGGCTTTACACACCTAGTGATGAGTTCCGAAGCCCAGTGGATTCAGGATCCAATGGCGCGGGGTCGGACAGGCCGACCCTAACGAGAACATGGCAGTCCGGCGGTATGCACTCTGGGTCGTGTGGGGCCCCGCGTTCAGCGCTCTGGCTGCGGAAGTCGTGGCGCATTATCCTGCCGCCACCGACTTTCGGATGTGCGACCGCCGAGCATGTTCCATCCCATTATGTGACTATCGTTCCGGGCCATGGCTACGACAGCTGGCTGGCACGGATTGCGTGGGTAAGTTCGCGCGCTTCGCCCCGCGCTATCGCGCCGGCTTCCCATCCCGGCAGAGCCGACGCGATAAGTGGCGTTGCCGCCTGCCGCGGCGGCTGCAACCGACGCATCCGAAACGCCAGCCCATCCCGGCGCATGATTACGACCTTTTGTTTTTAAAGCCATACCGTTCTGAGCGTAACGTCTTATGAGCCGCAGCCGTTTTTATACCTTGCGTTTTTCCTGTCCGGATAGCACCGGCATTGTCGCGCGTGTCGCCACCTTCATTGCCGAGCATGGCGGCTGGATTCTGCGCTCGAGCCAGCATTCCGATGAGGAGTCCGGTCGTTTTTTCATGCGAGTCGAAGTGCGTGCCGATTCGCTGCCGTTCCAGCTGGACGCTCTGCAGCAGCGCTTCGCACCGCTCGCGCGGGAAATGGACATGGACTGGCAGATCAGTGATAGCGCGGTCAGAAAGCGTGTGGTGATCCTGGTATCGCGGCAGATGCATTGTCTCTACGATTTGCTGGAGCGCTGGCAGTCGGGCGAACTGGACATCGACATCCCCTGTGTGATTTCCAATCACGAGGATGCGCGCGGGCTGACCGAATGGCACGGCATTCCCTTCCACCATGTGGCGATCGACAAGTCCGACAAGGCTGCCGGTTTCGCCGAAATCGAGCGATTGTTCGAAGAGGCCGAAGGCGAAGTGATGGTTCTCGCGCGCTTCATGCAGATCCTGCCCACCGCGCTCTGTGAGCGGCTGCGCGGGCGGGTGCTGAACATCCACCACAGCTTTCTACCCAGCTTCGTCGGCGCTGCCCCGTATCTGCAGGCGTACCGGCGCGGTGTGAAACAGGTCGGCGCCACCTGCCATTACGTCACCGCCAGCCTGGATGAGGGGCCGATCATCGATCAGGATGTCACCCGCGTCGACCATACCGACTCCGTGCGCGATCTGATTCGTTACGGCAAGGATATCGAGAAAGCGGTGCTCGCCCGCGGCCTGCGGCACCACCTGGAAGATCGGGTCATGATCAGCGGCAACCGCACCATCGTGCTTTAGAGCCCGGCGCAAACCAGCGGCTTATCGCTCTATTGCGGTCGCGACCTCGCGCCGGCGACAGCTCCCGGATTCATGTAACGCGGCCGAGACGACGCTTTTACACTCGCGACAGCGTATGAGCGAAACTGAGCCTGCGAGCCGGTACCTGCAAGGCGGTGCTTTCAGCCGCCCGCGGTGCCGGGTCGTCCGTCTTCATTCCCCGAGCGCCCGCAGGCGGTTTCCGTCGAACAGGTTGTTTTCGATCTGTTCCAGTGAGACGCCCTTGGTTTCCGGTATCAGCAACAGCGTGAACAGGATGAACAGGAAGTTGAGCGCGGCATACAACCAGAACGTATTGGCATTGCCCAGCACGTTCAGCAGGCTCAGAAATGTGACGCCAATCACGAAATTGGACAGCCAGTTGGTAACTGTAGAGCAGGCCACGCCGAAGTCTCGGCCTTTCAGCGGCTGAATCTCCGAACACAGAATCCAGACCATGGGCGCCGCCGACATGGCGTAGCTGATCACGAAGATGGCCAGAAAGCCCAGAGCACCGTATTGCAGCAGCGGGTGACTCTGCAGGCCGATCGCGTACAGCACCCCAAGCAGGGCCATGCAGGCGCCCATGACCGTAAAGCCAATATACAGCAGCGGTTTACGCCCCACGCGATCAACGAAGGTGATCGCGATCAGGGTAGCCAAAGTCATGACCAGGCCGATGAGTACGGTGCCCCACATTTGTTCGTTTGAACTGCTATAGCCCGCCATCTTCAAGATATGCGGCGCGTAATACAGGATCACATTGGCGCCGGTGAACTGCTGCATGAACTGCAACAACATGCCGAGGCCGACAGAGCGGCGAAAATTCCTGTCCTCGCGGAACAGTTGCCAGCCCTCATTATTGCGTTCGGTGCTTTGCTGAATACGCGCCATTTCGGCGTCGACGGTTTCCTCGTCCTGACGCAAGCGCATCAGCACATTGCGGGCCTTGTCGCGCCGCTGGTTGTTGGCGAGCCAGCGCGGGCTACGCGGCAGGATGTACATGCCCAGCACCATGATGGCCGCGGGTATGGCGATAACGCCGAGCATCCAACGCCAGCCGCCGGGATAGTTGAACCCCGCGTCCACCAGGTAGGCCACAAAAATGCCGCCCATGATCATCAACTGATAGAAGGAGATGAGTGTGCCACGGATGCGTTCCGGGGCGATTTCCGAAAGATACACCGGAGCGATGTATGAAGAGATGCCCACCGCCAGGCCCAGGACGACCCGCGTGGCAATCAGCATCGCCGGTGAAACGGCAAGCGCACAGCCGATTGCGCCCAGAATGTAGACCGTGCCGCTGACCGTCAGAGTAACCTTGCGGCCGAATTTCCGGGACAGCCAACCGCTGGCGGTCGCGCCCGATGCCGCACCCAGCATCATCGAGCTGACAATGAACTCCTGCGTTACATCGCCGATATGGAACGTTTTCTTGATCCACGGCAATGCGCCGGAAATGATGCCGATGTCCATGCCGAACAAAAGCCCAGCGAGTGCTGCAATCGTGGCAATGATGTAAATGGTCGAGCGTTGCTGCGTAGAGTCGAGCAGCGACGCGTCGTCAGCTTCGGAAGCCATAGCGAATATCCTTGCTCAAAAGCCGCTGAAAAGCGTGATCTAGCTAAAATGTTGATCCTGTTATGCGTATGGTCAACATTAAACTTTAGTTGTAATATGCAACGATTAGCTGATCGATCCGCGCTGTCGCGTAACGCGCAGACCTGGCGGCAGCCATCCGAAACCGGAGTCCTTCGCGTGAAGCGGGGAAGTGCTGAGAAGCCGATCATCGTTATCGGATCGGGCGGAACAGTGCCCGCAGGCCTGCGCGGAGAACGGAACCCGATGATGTAGCGGCGCGCCTGTCCGCCGACACGCCGCGAAGTGGCCAAAGGAGGCTGGTGATCGGCGTTATGAGCCAGCGGGCTTTCCCGTCCGTTCAGCTCGCAAGACGAGCAGCACCGCGAGCCGGTAGCGTCGGCAAGCAGACGGGTGTTTCGACAAAGATGACCGCGAGCCAGCGGCCCGCCTCCGCTTCGTCCGGCCGGCCTATTTCTCGTGTTGGCTATGCCGTCGGTCGATAGCGGATTGTGGAAGTTCGTCAGTAATCAGTGTGGTAGCGGATCGTTATGCATCCATGTCGCTGAAGGTTGCGTCGATCACCCCTGTCCCGACCATTTGCACGTCGCCGGCCACAATCACCGGCGAAGGTGAACTCAACGAGTGCGTCACTTCAACCCGCATTTCGCTGGGACGATCCAAGAATCGTCCTTGCTGCAGTAAGAGCACGTCCCCAGCCTCGGCGGCGCCGTGCCGAATCAAGTACGCGCCAGCTGGGCCCGCTGCGCTACCGGTGGCGATATCCTCTACTGTGCCTGCGTTGTCCCAGGTCCGACCTTCGCGCTTCTCTGCGTCGAAGACATAGACAAATTTCGCCCCGATTTCAGCGAGTAAATTTTCGAAGTCCGCCGAACGGATCTGAGCGCGGGCAAGCCCCTCCGGCGTCACAGGCACAATGAGGTAAGCGAGTCCAGTCGATACTACTTCCAGCGGCAGATCGGGGTCACGATGCTTTGGCTCCAAAGTCAGGGCATCAAGAATCGGAACTTCTTCGCCCGCGCTTAGTGTTCGGTCGAAAGTAGGGTGGCCTTGCTCCATCGCAACGCGATAAGCCCCTTGTCCTGTGCGCCTGGAGTCGATACGGACCCGCCCCGCGGGCAAGATAAGAAAGAAGGCTGCCGCGTCATGATTGGGCGCTTGCGCTTCATGCAAAACAGCGCCAGCGCCGAGAATGGGGTGGCCAGCGAACGGAAGCTCTTCGTCGACGGTAAACACGCGTGCGTTAAATACGTCCTGCTCGGCTGTGGGCGTTAGGAAGATCGACTCGAATTGGCGAAGCTCCTGAGTAAGACGAAGCATGAGCACAGCGCTCAGCCCGCCGGCTTGGGGAAAGACTGCCAGGCCGTTGCCGGATAGCGGCCGAGGTGCAAAGACATCGACGTGACGATACGGAATGTTGTTCATCCAAGGCGCCGCAGTAAATGAAGCGTTTTGCTTAACGCCGGAGCGCTGTTGTCGCCCCACCAGCCGAAGCTGCGGAGGAGGCTCGAAGCGCGACAGCGCTTGGGGGGAGCTGCCGGGATTCGCTAGGTTGCAGCGTCATTATCAAATCGGTAACTCATATACTCGGCTAAACTCGGCTCCGGGTTTTCTCGAAGAAGCGCCTTGATCCAGGCCTTGCTCTCAAAATTAATGACGCGGAGTTCGTGAACACAAGCTACAGCTGGCATTTCTTGCTCAGCAGAGATTGATTTCGGCTCATCCAATGGCGAAGAAAACAACTTGTGAAAAAGAATGTCCCCGTGCTCCCACCAGTCCAAGAGAAACCAATTACGCAAGGTACCACGGTGGATAATTAAAAAACCGACCCCATAGCGATGTCGGTTTACAGCCGGGCTTGGAAGATAGCCGGGAATGGCTCGGATCGCCGTATCGACGAGCCCATCAGATACGTGATTCGATACGGCCGAAAGCCCATAGACCTTCAAACGCCAATCATAAGCGTCGAGCTGCCGAATGAATCTAACCGGCCGTTTTACGTAGGGCTCAAACGTACTCATCGAGACAAACTCCGTTTCGCCGAACGTGACACGGTGTAAAAATCACCCGGCAACCGTGGCGGGCCATGGATTTACTCGTGGTGGCTCCAGAGCCGGAGCGCTTTGACCACTCGCTCGTCTTCGAGCACTTGGCATACCAGGCGATGCTGAATGTTGATGCTGTGTGAATAGGCCCCAGCGAGATCGCCAATGAGCTTTTCGAACGGAGGCGGCTTACGGTAGGGGGCTTCTGCGGTCAGGGCAAATAGTTCGTGGGCGTTTGGCCTGAGGCCGCTGAGGCAGGTTTCCTTGCGTCCTTCTGTGCTTGCTTGGTGTAAACGAGCTGCCATGTCACTAGTCGAGCTCCGTATCGCATTCATCCACGGGGGTATTCATCCCCTCACGAATAGACTCGCGCATACCGGGCACGGAGAGCAGGTAAAGCGTTTCCTGAATGGCCGACCCGTCATCTTCTGATACCAAAACGGCACTGTTGCGCTTGCCCAGGATGACGATCGGTTCGTGGGACTCGACAGTTTCATCTATCGACAGATAAGGGTTGCTACGCGTTTCAGTTGCCGTGATTCTGGTCATGAAACACTTCTTGCGTGTTCGGCTTGCATCGACTGTATGCCTTCGGGTACGTACGTCAAGGCGAACGCTTTGCATGGCGCCGAAGATCAGTCCTGGCGGAGCAGGGCACCTGGCTCGTGGAGGAAACGCAAAGTGCGGCAGCGCTTTCGCTTTAGGCAGTTCGCGACAGAGCGCCGTTATATTGCATTCCGCTCCAATTTCAGTTCCAGATTCTTGAGGTCGCCGAGAACCCAAACATCACTGATTAGAGGGCCAGTGAATGTAAACAGCGCACAGCCGTGCCATTCAACTCGCTTGCCGGTCGGCGAAAAGCCCATGAAATCGCCTTTATGTATGCCGGTAAACAGCATTTTCGCGAAGACCTTGTTGTCTTCGGAAACAAGTTGTTGAATGATGCAGCGATAATCGCCCAGCGCTTCGTGGACCCCGTCGACGTATTGCGCGAAGCCATCGTGGCCTTTCTTTTCCTGGCCAAGCGAGCCACGGAACGTAAATGACTCATGAAGCACGGAGGGGATCGCAGATTTATCATGCGCATCCCACAACACTTCGTAGAACCTTCGAACCTGGTGTGTGCTGGACATGGGCATTACGCCAAAGCTCGGTTGTCGCCGCACCGGCCGCCGGTCACGGAGGAAGCCCGACGCGTGCCGCCGCTCTGGCCGGTCCACTGCAGCGATCTGTGAGCTAGCCTAGATCCAGACATCGTTCTCGGCCGTTCGCTCACCGACGTCATCACCCGTGTTCAGGACACCTCGCGGCTCGATAAGAAGAATTTTGGCCTCTTTCTCCGCATATGGCTTGTGTTCGACTCCTTTCGGGACAACATACATTTCGCCCCGAGATACGTGCACGGGACCGTCTCGGAAGTCGATTCGAAGGTCGCCTTCTAAGACAATGAACGTCTCATCCGTATCCTCGTGTTCATGCCAAACGAAGTCGCCTTCGATTTTTACGATCTTGAACTGATAATCGTTCATCTCGGCGATTACTTTTGGCGTCCACTGTTCTTGAAACAGGGATAGCTTCTCGGCGAAATTAATTGCGGTGCGACTCATCGGGTTTTCTCTTTAGAGTTAACGCCAAAGCGCAGTTGTCGCCCGAAGCACGGCAACGCTTTGGGCGGTCAACGCGGCGACCCGTTGGGTCGCACCAAGCGATCTGCTAGTCCCACGGCAGCTTCGGCAACGCCTCTAAAGCTTTAATATATTCGTCGTGGTTGTATTCACGGCCTTCCTTCATGATAGAAAACATTTCGGCTGCGAGAACGGAGCCGATCAACTTCAAAGCCTCTTCACGAGGATAACCCTCTTTTTTCAACCGCTCCAAAGTTTGGGCCGTCTCAGGCGGGTCATTGGATTCAATCTGATTTTCGACAGCATCAACTATCGCCTGCCGTGCAATTTCAGGATCTTCGTCATTCATGTAAACACCAATTTCTGTTTGACACCCAGAGCCCAAGCTCAGTCGCCGCCTGATAGCCGCAGGCTGCGGACAGCGCCTGACGTGCGTCAGCGCTTTGGGCGGTCAACTTTAGCGCCCGGTTGGGCGATATGATGCGGCAGCCTCGGCGGCCGATACGAAAGAGGCGGCAATTGGCGGAACTTTCCCTTTTAAGGCGGCACGTTCTGGTTGAAAAAGCGTCATAACGAAGAACGGGTGATTATCCAATTCCAATCCGGGTACCTCGTCGTCTGAATCGATCGCGCTCACACGGAGTGGGCCGCTAGCAAGCGTCGCTCTGAAGTCTGGATTCAACCCATAGCTACAACGATAGCCTTGGTTACTTTGATCTGCGTTGTACGCTCGATGAAGACGCGTACCTTCAACGAAATACACAGTATCAGTGGTTTCGACCCGCGCACAATGGAGCGGCGCGATGACCGGAAAACTTGAGTCCGGCGCCGTCTCGACGTGCTCAGCGTCATTCCAACCCAGCACGTTACGAGCGTATTCGAGAACTCCATGTTGAAACCCGCCACCAGGTGCCAAGAAATGCGCGCTTGTGTTCCCTTGCAAAGCGACTGGCACGCATTGCACCGTCCATGCGCCGATATGGACTCGCGGGAACACACCATAGCCCTTCGAACGGCGCCAGGACACTACCGGAGTTAATCGTATCGGTGGGGAACCCACTCGACTTCAACGGGTTCAGGCCGATGCCGGGAGATGAGGTCCAAAGCGATTGGTATTGCGCGATGCGCTGGAACCGATTCGTCGAAATCTCCGATCAATCCAGTTTTCGGCATTACTCTATTCCCTCGTAGCTTCTGTTTGCTCAACGCCGAAGCTCAGTTGCCGCCGGAGCAGGCAATGCCTGCGGCCGTTTCCCTCAGCCGAGCAGCCGGCCGGCGGCGTAGGCGGCGGCCAGAGCCAGGGCGATGGCGAGCGCCCTGGCGAGTGTTCGTTGCCGGCGCCGTTGATGCCGGCGCAGGAGGGCAGCCAGCTTGGCGTCGAGCCGTTTCAGTCGCGCGGGCGCGCGCTCCGCGGGCACCGAGAAATCGTTAGCCACGTCGCCCTGCCAGTGCGGGGTGTGGGTCATTCCGAGGTTGGCCCGCAGGCGGCCGAGTTCGCCGAGCAGGCGGTGAAGGTCGTCGTATTGCCGGCGTCGTGCCGGATCGTCAAGGACGCGCCGGGCGTCGGTCTGGAGCGCGCGGTTGTCGCAGCGCGCAGTGCTGCGGGCGATGGCCCGTCGGGTCGCGTTTGCCGGAATGCCCAGACGACGGTAGAGATCGCGCATAGTGGGGTCAGACCGGCCTCATCAGATATTCGTAGGCATCCTTGATGCGCACAAAGCGCCGCGAGGCGATCGCCATGCGCAGCTCGCCCTGGCCGTGGAAGCGGTCCGGATGGTGGCGTTGCGCCAGGCGGCGATAGGCGCGCTTGATCTCCGGCGGCGAGGCCGTCTCGTCCAGCTCAAGGACTTTCAGGGCCAGGCGGATGCGGTGGTTGGGCCGGGCGGCCGCGCTGGCTTTGTCGCGCTGTTGCTGGCGGTGCTGCTCCTCCTGCCGTTGATGCGAGTGCTCCTCGCGCCGGGCCTGTTCCTGGTGGGCCTGATGCTGCCGCGCCTGCTCCTGACGCGCCTCTGCCTGTGCCTGACGGGCGCGCGCCTTGGTTTGTTCACGGTCCCGGCGGTGCGCCCGCCAACGTCGCCGGGCGCGGACGACCTGACGGCGGCGGCGCCGCCGCCAGTTCTGCCAGGCCGGCCGCCGCGCCGCGGTGGCTTCGGCGTCATCGGTTTGCCAATATGCCGCGCAGCTGGGGTCACCCGGTGATGTCAGGGCGCTGCCTGTGACGTCCTGGAAGATTTGCGCCAAGACCGCGGATGTGGCCGCCGACAGGTCGGCCAGAAAACGCAGAATATGATGGTTGCGCGGGCTGAGCTCGCCGGCGCTGGTGGCGAGGCCGATCGCCTGGCGCAGCAGGGGTTGCAACGGCGTATCGTGGCCTTCGGCGCGCAACACTTCGGCGGCGAGCTGGATGGCGGCGGAGTCGCCATTCGTGGCGATCGCCAGCAACGTGTCGAGGTCGTCCGCATGCCGGTAGCTGCCGGCCAGCCCTTCCAGATAGCGTCGGTCCTCTTCCAGCGCGATGCGCTTGTTGACGAACACCCATGCCAGCAACAGCAGCGACGCCGTATCCCGCTGGCGATGCGTTCGCAGCAGCATGAGCTCGAAAGCGGAAAAGCGTGAACGGCGCATCGTTTTTTTGGTTTCCGAATCTTGATATTCCCCAGGCTTGTTGGGGCGGCGGGCCCGGTTTGATGACTCCATCAGCCTCACGGCAGTCCCGCCCTGGCTGCCACGACAACAACAGTCAGTTTAAGACACCCCCAATGGGAGTGTAAGTGGTACCTGCCTTCCATGCCGAAATGGCGGCGCAAGCCGCTGTCGGACCGTACCCGCCGGGGTTGGAGCCGGGATTCCGGCGGTTGCCCGCCCGCCCGGAAATCCGCGAGCGCGGCGTGGCGCTCGCGATGATGCGGGCGGTTCAGCCGTTATGGCCGGACAGCCGGGGCGGGCTGGAACGCCGCGTCCTGACGGTGGCCCCGGCGCGAACGACGCGGCGGGTTTATCGGCCCTTCAGCAGCCCGGTAAAGAAACGCGTTGCGTTGACCTGCAGATGGTCGACGTCGTATCCGCCTTCCTGGATCACATAAATTGGTTTGCCGGTCGCCGCCAGCAGCGCGCCCATCTTTTGGAAGCCCTCGGAAGTCACCGATACCTTGGCTTGCGGGTCTTCGTAGTAGGTGTCGAAGCCGAGGGCGAGGACGATCGCGTCGGCTTCGAACAGCCGGATGGCGGTCAGGGCTTGGTCGAATTTTTCGAAGAAGAAGCGCTCGCCTGAACCGTGGGACACGGACAAGTTGAGGTTGAAGCCGCAGCTGCAGACGGCGCCGCGTTCTTCTTCGTAGCCCCTGACCACGGAATAGAAGTGGGTCGGGTTGCCGTTGATCGAGACATAGAGCACATCGTCTCGCTCCCGGAAGGTTTCCTGCACGCCCTGGCCGTGGTGCATGTCGGGATCGAGCACGGCGACCTTATCGGAGGTTTCGCGATTATTGTGGTCTGTCGGTACGCAATAACAGCAAGCAGCCTACGGTTGAAGCGCCGTCCGGGCAGTCGTCGGGAAAACTGTGGTCTGACCTTGAGGGTTGACAATGCGCCGTTGCACAGCGTGTGTCCGACATACGCTACGGGGCTCGGCAGTGATGCGCTTATCGCTCTGGCGGCCGCCGTTACGAAAGCTCAAGCTGATTGGTCAGCAACCGTGCTCGAACTACGGGTGCGAACGCCAAGCAGCAATACCGATGGCTGCCCTCGGTATTTGCTGTGAGCGACATAATGAGGCGGCATCGGTTGCGTGGTTTCCAGCATTGTGGCCTTGGCGTGCGAATTTTGGGCGCTGCCAACATAGGACACATAGAACTTGTAGGCGACTACAGCGAGGATCGCCGCAATGACCAGCACAATCATGAGCTCGATCAAGGTAAAGCCGAGATTTCTGTTTTTTGACCCAACTGAATGTTTGTTCATCATTAAAACGATTTCTGCCGGAGATGGATGACAACGTGTTGGATAATATAATAAAAAACGATCGGTTGGGTCTCGTCCCTACGGCCGTGGGGCGGCAGCGAAAGCCGGCGCAAGCCGACTGCGCTCCATCCCGGATGTCAGTCGAAACCGTAGTCTGGCCCGGGTTGTTTCGAAACTACCGCGTTCAGCTCGGGCAGCCATGGGATATCGGTGATACCCGGTTCAAAGCCTAATTGCTTGATTAGCGCGGTTATTTGACCTCTATGATGTGTCTGATGGTTGAAAAAATGAGTAACCAATATCCAAGCGGGTAATATTCTTGCTTTTCCATCAACTTGACTAACGTACTCGAAAGGCTCTCTCAGCCATTCAGGTTGAAGGCTTTTCGACCAAGTCAGTATTTCTTGGTCCGTTTCCTCTCTGACGCTTCTTAGTTGTTCGTAATCGGCAAACAGCTCTTTACCAATAGTTACGTCTATTTGCTGACCGCTAAACCTCGCCAACCAAGCTTTATCACCGTAAAGCAGGTGGTTCAAGGTTCCGTGGATGGATTTGAAGAACGCACCTAAGTCCCTTTTCCGATCAGTGTCGGGTATCTCGGCACATACAGCATAGAGCTTTTCGTTCATCCAACGATTGTATTGTGCCATTAACTGGTAATGATCCCCTTCGTACATAACTAAACCTTCTTATAGCGTCCAACGCCGAAGCTCAGTTGCCGCCGGAGCAGGCGAAGCCTGCGGAGGGAACCCACAGCGCGGCAGCGCTTTGGACGGTCAACTGCAGCGATCTGTTAGGCCACCAATTAGCCGCAGCGAATCTCGGGCTCACACCTAACCTCAAAATTTACCGAATTGGCAATAAAGCAGAATGAATGTGCTTTTTTATGTAGGGACCTTGCTAGCTCGCTATCGTCTCCTCCGCCGATGTTAACGATTGGCTTGAGCGTGACTTTTTCGAAATGACCACTGCCGTTTTCGGTCTCAACCATTCGACCTTCGGCGTTGTCTATGTAATTCGACACCGTAATTCCGGCGTCTGCGCACAGATGTAGATACCAAAGCATATGGCACGCCGATAGCGAGCCTAGCAAGAGCTCCTCCGGGTTATAGCGCGACGAATTCCCAAGAAACGCGGGGTCCGCCGATCCACCTATTATCGGTTTGTCACCGCATCTTATTTCATGGTCGCGCGAGAAGGCGCGATAGTTCTTTGTACCTTCGCCCAAATCCCCGGTCCAGACAACGGTAGCGGAATAATCATGCTCACCTTTCCTCGGCATCGATATACCTCCTGCAGATCAAGTGATTCGCCGAACGCCGAAGCTTAGTTGCCGCCGGAGCAGGCGAGGCCTGCGGAGGGAACCCGCAGCGCGGCAGCGCTTCGGGCGGTCAACTGCAGAGCTTCGTTACGTGTTTGGAAGACGGCTGCCATTCTCATCAGCCTCAACTAGCGCGTCCCTAATTCGAATTATTTCTGTCGTAATTGGCGTCATATTGTGATCTTCATTGAGAAGTCTGAATTCACCCGTATCTGTAAAAAACGCTCGAAACAAGTGGCCAGGCACGCCGTCTTCGATAGGTTTCGGTCCTACATATTCAGGGATCACGACACCAACAATGCCATTACTTAAATAACGATCTAACCTCTCATCGAAGTGTTCAATTGAGTTTCTGAGATCTCGAGAGTACGTCGGATTACTTTCATCAATTGCCAAAGCTTGACGTAATTGGGCGCCGCGATCTTGGTGACCGCTTCGAACCGGCCAGAAGTAGCGCGAAAGCGCCGCGGCATGAACAATAATGTTCTGCATATCGTTTAAGATGCCCCGAGTGATATCTCGGTCAACACCATTCTCGAACGAATCGTTTGGAATATTTTCGAAAGCGTGAGAACTTCGCACAATCGAAAGAAAAGCCGACTGAGCGTTGAACAACATTCCGTGGATGTAAAACGCCTCGTAGGCCGGCTCAATCGTATCTGCCATCACGCCCTCGCCTAAACTCTAGCTACATAACGCCGATGCTCAGGCGCCGCCTGTAAGGCGGTCGCCTGCAGCAACTTGTTCGGTCTCATTTGTCCGAACGCTGCCTTCGTAGATTTCCCAGTGATACAGAATTGTGGCAAGCACTCCACCAAGAATGACCCGGTGACCCCGCTCCATGTCATCAAAGTGTTCATGGCCATAACGCATAGCGGTATAGATTCGGCCCGACGCCGCCAACAACAGTGTCCTTCTACCGTCAGCTGCGAAGCCACCTTGCTCAAGCGCCGCCAGGTAATCGGAAGGCGTTAAACGGCTGCCCGCTTCGCTAAGCCAGCTACCGCCCTTCTTTCGGATATTCCAATTCGAATTTTTTTGGACATGTTCAGCCAGAACATCTTCTATGTCGTGGTACACGAGGGGCGGGCTTATGGTCGCTAATC
Source organism: Salinisphaera sp. LB1 (assembly GCF_003177035.1). Classification (NCBI taxonomy): domain Bacteria; kingdom Pseudomonadati; phylum Pseudomonadota; class Gammaproteobacteria; order Salinisphaerales; family Salinisphaeraceae; genus Salinisphaera; species Salinisphaera sp. LB1. Next base: position 2,899,145 of record NZ_CP029488.1, read on the forward strand.
GGTCAACCAAATGGTTTAGAGGCCACGCAAAACTATCCGGCTCATCTAGGTAACGACCTGTTTCCGGATCTATTTGGAGTTCCCAATTACTGCGAATAAATGACAGAGGACGGAGAATTTCATACTCCAAGTAAGCGCTGGGCTTAAAAAACTCTATAACCGATCTGTCCATGTGTTGGCACGCAGTCTACCGAACGCCGAAGCTCAGTTGCCGGCCGAAGCGCGGCAGCGCTTTGGACGGTCAACTGCAGCGATTCGTTATGTTCGCTCATACCGAGCATAAGAAACCTGTTGGTCAATGTTTGCGATGAATGCTCCGGCCAACTTCGCCAGCTCCAAAACCTCCTCTTTGCTAGTGTTGATTTTGTCCTTTTGCGTCGTATAGCCGTTCCGATGGACGCAGTCGTGACGCTTGCTAACCGCCTGGTAGAGCCATTTATGATCGCCAAACTCAATGCCCAATACGTTAGCGTATAAATTGTTTACCTTCGCAATGTTGTGGTAAATGATCGCACTTAGGTGCTTCGCAACGGTAAAGCGTAGCTTGTCATATTGAGTGAAAATATCAGCCAGCGAGAATTTCATTTTAGAGAGCTCAGGATCGGTTTCGACTAAACGACGCAAGTTGGCGTCCGAGTTCATCACTTCATGAATCAGTACTGACGATAGGTAGGTTTCGATTAGCGTCACCGCTTGGACATGCAGAAGATTAAATAACGTCCGATGGGCAGAATCGGGCGCGGACAGTTCTGCTAGAAGGACGATTTGCCTCATCTCCAATTCAAAGTCATCACACTGGTCAGTCGATGCGATGATTTCTGATATTTCATTGTCGTCTGGATATTGTGCTACGTCGAAGGTTACCTGGACTGCCCCTTCTATCTCGACATCAACATCAAAATAGGTGTTACGTACGCAAACATCGAAGTCTTTAGTGCAAGCATCGCAGAAGGCCGAATCCCACTGTTCTTGTGTACTGTCAGAATGGCGCTCTGCCATGAGATTAGGAGGCGGCACTGGCGAGACCAGTACAACTTGTGCTCCACATGGACAAGTAAACTCTATGTGCGCTTCAGCATTCATCGGCGTCACTTTTGCTGAGAGACATAAGGCCCAAGCTCAGTTGTCGCCACGCAGTGGCGATCAACTGCAGCGATTCGTTAGGTTCCACCTTCAAGCGTACCTATGCCTCTTAGGATACCCTCCAAGCCGGACGCGGCATCAATCTGGTTATATGAGTTATCAATCGAGTTTCCATTGCCACCATACGTTGCGCCGAGGCAGTTGTGCAGCTGGCAAAGTTTCTTAGCTCGATCGTACGTGTCTGGGTAAAGGTCTCTATTCTTTTCAAGAAACGCCAGCGCCGCTTGAGCAAAACCTACTTCGGAATAGCTTCTTCTATTTCCCACAAGGGTGGACGCGGCACGCTCAACGTCATGCACTCGTTGGGTCTGCTGCCAATACCAAATAGTGAGGCCGGCAAGTACCGTGATCGCCGCTCCATAAATTCCGTGGAGTAGTCGCTGGTTTCGTGTCTGCAGAGGCAGGGCTACGCCAATAATCGACGCCACCGACCCAATTATCCCGAGAACTGCGATTAAGCTCATGTAATTGACCTAACGCCGAAGCTCAGTTGCCGCCCGAAGCGCGCCAGCGCTTTGGGCGGTCAACTGCAGCGATTTGTTGGGTATCAACGCTCTTTCCTCGCGTATCTTCTGCCCACGTTGCGTTTAATGAAGGAATTAAGGCCTTCTCCGGCCCGAGCTAATTGCTTCATTGTTTCAACATCGCTTAGACCAGTGCTAGTCGCGGTATAAAGGTAGATAGCGCCGTCGGAAAATTGCACTCTAATGAAATCAGCGCCAATTTCATAGCCAACGACACCCGAGTCGTTATCGATATCTGCGTATCGTTCCATGTACTTCTCTCTTTTTCAGATTTATCCAACGCCAAGTATACGGCCGAAAGTAGGGATAGCGCTTATCCCGCACTTCGCATATCAGGACATGCCGGCGCGTAAAATCAGTAGCTTGTGTACAATTCGTCATGCTATGTCGCCCGAGCGTTCATACAACTACGAAAACGCCCGATTCTCGGTTTGAGCCACTTCGAACGCATTGCATTGGTTCAACGTAACGAGTCAGTCAGCAGACCGCTGAAGAAGTGCGTGGCGTTGATCTCGAGGTGATCGACGTCGTAACCACCTTCCTGAATCACGCAGATGGGCTTGCCGGTTTCGGCCAGTAGTTTGCCCATCTTCTGGAAGCCTTCGGAGGTGACGGACACCTTGGCCTGCGGGTCTTCGTAGTAGGTATCGAAGCCCAGGGCCACGACGATGACGTCGGCCTCGAACAGGCGGATGGCGGTGAGGGCTTGGTCGAATTTTTCGAAGAAGAAGCTCTCGCTGGAACCGTGCGGCATGGGCAGGTTGAGGTTGAAGCCGTAGCCGCGGCCGGCGCCGCGTTCTTCTTCGTAGCCGCTGACGACGGGATAGAAGTTGGTGGGATCGCCGTGGATGGAGACGTAGAGCACGTCGCCGCGTTCCCAGAAGATTTCCTGCACGCCCTGGCCGTGGTGCATGTCGGGATCGAGCACGGCGACCTTGTCGTAGGTTTCGCGCAGGTAATTGGCGGCGATGGCGGCGTTGTTGAGGAAGCAGAAGCCGCCGGCGGCGTCCGGGCGGGCGTGGTGGCCCGGCGGGCGGCAGACGGCGTAGGCGGCTTTCTGGCCGGCGGCGATATCGTCGGCGGCGGATAGGGCGCACTGGGCGCTGGTGTAGGCGGCTTTCCAGGTATTCGGCCCGATGGGCGAGCTGCCGTCGGCGATATAGAAGGCGGTTTCGGCGAGGATGCCTTTCATCGGATTGCCTTCGCGCACGTAGATGTTGGACATCACTTCCTCGCCCCAGTCTTCCGGCCAGCGGCGGTGGGCGGATTCCAGATAGCGCAGATAGCCCATGTCGTGCACGGCCGAGATCGGGTTCATGCCGTGGTCGCGCGGTGTGTCGAGCTCGACGTCCAGGCCTTTCAGCGCGGCCAGCAGGGGCGGAATACGCGCCGGCACTTCCTGCGGCGAGCGCATGGCGCCGCGGGTGAGGTAGCTCTTGGGGTGGTGCTGGTTCTGGGTTTCGTCGAAGTAGGCTTTCACTGGGCTGGTCCGTTGCCGAGGTGGATGGGCGGCCGTGCTCGGTTGGCCGCTGAATGAAGCGTCTGTCGGCAACATACGCTTTGGGTGTTTGGGGCTGCAATGGGGTGGTTGGGCCCGCGGTTTAATTGCGTGGCGAAACACTGAGTCGTGGGCGTTTCGACGGTTCGGATGTTGCCTTGATGACGGGCTTAGGATTCGGGTTCGCGCTGTTGGTGTGCTGTAGCCCTGGCTTGGTTATCGGCGGGGCGGCTCGGTGGGGCGTTTTGGTTCAGGTCGCGGGGTGGGGGAGAGTTTGGTTTCGCGCTGCAGCGCGAGTCACTTTCGTTTGCTTGTCCAAACGAAAGTAACCAAAGGAAAGGACACCCTGTCTTGCGCCGATGCTTCGCATCGGTGCCCTGCGCGGCTCCGGCCGAAAGCGGACGGCCGGAAACTCGCCGCGCTGCGTGCGACTCAAACATCCGGCCGTCTTTTTCGCTTTCGGCCTCCACTGCTCGGCGCTGCGCCCAAGGGCACCCGAATACAGACACGGCGCGCGAGGTCTGGGTGTGGGTGTCTGTATTGTTTCCCGTCTGAGACGACGGAGACGCGCAGCGGCGACGGGTGTCCGGCGCACTGCGCCGGTGCGGCCAGCCTGTTTGAGCGTCGCCAAAGCGACGCGAGTTCTGGCCGCATCCTGTCGTCGCGAGCATCGGAGTGCACCGGCGCAGCCGGCGCCGAGGCGGGTGTCTTTTCCTTTGGTTACTTTCGTTTGGACAAGCAAACGAAAGGGAGTCGTACATCAGTGCGAAACCCCAAGCCGGATGCATTCGGAATAGCTGATGCAGTACGCCTTAGAGGCGCAGCCTCCGGGGAATCACAACGCTTTTTCCAATCGAGCGTAGTAAACCCAACCAGACAATCCCGAAAACAGACACAAAAAAGGCGGCCCGAAGGCCGCCTCTCGATACGCTTGAACGCGAAGAGCGTCGCAGCGATCAGTCGGCGCTGGGCACCGTCTGCAGCTCCACGTACTCCATCAGGCCATCGTGACCGCCTTCACGGCCGACGCCCGACTGCAGCATGCCGCCGAACGGCGCGTGCGCCGCCGGGCCGGTGCCGGTGTTGTGGCCGCAGTGGCCGAAGTGCAGGTTGGCGATGATCTTGTGGGCGCGCTTTTCGTCCTTGCCGAAGACGTAGGAGGCCAGGCCGAACTCGGTCTGGTTGCCGAGCTTGAGTGCTTCTTCGTCGGTGTCGAATTTGATCAGCGGAACCAGCGGGCCGAAGGTTTCGTCGGTGCAGCACTTCATGTCGTGCGTGACCTGGGTGATTACCGTCGGCGAGTAGAACAGGCTCTTGTCGGAGTCCAGTTCGTCCGGGTTCTTGCCCACTTCCAGCTTGGCGCCCTTGGCCAGCGCGTCTTGGACGTGATCCTTGACCTTGTCGAAGCCGGCGGCGTTGATCAGCGGGCCGACGTCCACGTCTTCGTCCATGCCGTCGCCGACCTTGAGCGCCTTGACGCGGTCGATGACCATCTTGGAGAACTCGTCGTAGACCGACGATTGCACGTAGATGCGGTTGGCGCACACGCAGGTCTGGCCGCCGCCGCGGAACTTGTTGGCGATGAGGTGATCGGCCGCCGATTCCAGGTCGGCGTCGTCGAGCACGATGAACGGCGCGTTGCCGCCGAGTTCCAGCCCCAGTTTCTTGACCCAGTCCTTGGACTGTTCAATCAGCAACTGGCCGACGCCAGTGGAGCCGGTGAACGAGATCATGGGCACGTCGGGCGAGCTCATCAGTTCGCCGCCGATGTCCTTGGAGCTGCCCATCACCAGGTTGACCATGCCGCGGGGCAGGTCGAGCCGTTCGTGCATAAGCTGGAACATGGCGATCATGGTCAGCGGGGTTTCGGTGGCCGGCTTGGTCACTGTCGGGCAGCCTGCCGCGATCGCCGGGGCGATCTTCTTGGCGATCATGCCGATCGGGAAGTTCCAGGGCGTGATCAGCCCGGCCACGCCGATTGAGCGCTTGTGGACCGTCCAGGTGCAGTTCTTGGCTTTTTCGGGCAGGACTTCCGGCGCCAGGGCCTCTTCCATCATGCCGGCGTGGTAGTCGAAGAAGCTGGCGGCGTATTCGACTTCGCCCTGGGCTTCCTTCCACGGCTTGCCATGCTCCAGGCACAGAATGCGGCCGATTTCTTCCTTTTCGGCGATCAGCGCGTCGCGCATGTCCTCGAGCCATTCGCGGCGCGTGGCCACGTCCGGCACGTTCGGCAGGGCGTCCTTGGCCGCGGCGATGGCGCGCTTGGTTTCTTCGGCAGCCATGTACGGCACGTCGGCAAGACGTTTGCCGTTGGCTGGGTTGAGCACCTCGGCGGTTTTTTTCGAGTCGGCCTCGACCCACTGGCCGTCGATGTAACCCGCGACATGTTTGAGCAGATACGATTCGATCATTTGCAGTCCTTTGCTTGGTCAGGGGTCGGCGATCAGCCCGCCGCATTCTTTCGTGCCTCGAAGATCGGGGACGCACGGCCCGTTTTCAATCGTTTTCAGTCGTCGGCGCGCGTCAACTGCGGCCCGGGGCGTAACCATGGCGCTTACTCACCTGATTGAACAGCGACTCGCCCGCACGCCAGCGCTCGAGATTGTCCAGGAACTGATCCATCAGCGCGTCGCGCCAGCCGATGAAATCACCCGCCATGTGCGCGGAAATGAGGACGTTGTCCATATCCCACAGCGGATGGTCGGCGGGCAGGGGTTCGGTCTCGAATACGTCGAGCGCGGCGCCGGCGATTTCGCCAGCCACGAGTGCGGCGACCAGGTCTTCGGTGACCACGATCGGGCCCCGGCCGATGTTGATGAAACGCGCATGATGCGCCATCGCGGCGAAGCGCGGCGCATCGAACAGGCCTTCGGTGGATTCGGTCAACGGCGCGGCGACCACGACATAATCGGCATCGGGCAGCAGGGCATCGAGATCGTCCTGGGCGTGGATCTGGTCGAACACCTCGTTGCCGTCCTTCGCGCGCCGTGCCACACCGGACACTTGCATGCCGGCGGCCCGGCAGAGGCGACCGATGCTGTGGCCGATCGAGCCGGCGCCGACCACCAGCACGCGTTTTTTCTCGATGGTTTCGGTATCGCGATGCACCCAGCGGTGCTGCTGTTGGTAGCGCAGGTTGTTCGCACTGTCCTTGGCGAACATCAGAATCTGGGTGAGCACGTATTCGGCGATGTTGCGATCGAAGATGCCCTGGGCATTGGTGACCGGGATTTCGGACGCCACCAGCGCATCGAACATGAGCTGGTCGACGCCGGCGCTGGTGGCGTGGATCCATTCCAGGCAGTCGGCGGCATCCCAGGCGGCTTCGAGCGCGTCGGTACGGAAATCGGTGACCACCAGAATACGGCTGCCGGGCAGGGCGGCACGCAGGCTGGCCTCATCGTGCGCGAGGGCCACGTCCGCGTGTTCGCGCAGGCGCTCGACGCCGGGCGGGCCGTCGGGCGCGTCGCTCAATACCGTGATGCGCAGGGCGGCGTGATCACGCGCGCCGCGGCTCGATTCCGCCCGGTTGTCTGCCATGTTGTGATCGCCGCGAGCGACGCGGATTCGGTGAATAATCGAGCCACGGTACCCAGCGCCCGGAGTAGGCGTCAACACGGGTTGTCGCTCGCGGCGAAAACACCGCTTGACCGGGGCTGTGGGGGTGCCTACGCTCGAATCGATATCCCCCGGGAATGTCCCTGGTAGTCGCCACCAAGAGGTTGTCATGGCTGTGAATCTGGAATCCAGCGAGCAGGTTCTGCCGCCGGAACCCGGCAAGCGTTATGTCCGCGATCGGATGGTCTGGAATCCGGCCATGCACGCGATCCCGATTTCGGGCATCCGGCGCATGGTCAACCGGGCCGCGGAGCTGGACGACGTGGTGCATTTGTCGATCGGCCAGCCGGACTTTCCGACCCCGCAGCACATCATCGACGCGCATATCCATGCGCTGCAGAACGGCCAGACCGGTTACACCATGGATGCGGGCCTGCCGGAGCTGCTCACGGCGTTGAAGGAGTACTACAACGCCAAGTACCGCAGCACGCTCGACGAGGACAACTTCCTGGTCACCACGGGGGCGACGGAAGGCATCTATCTGATGATCACCGCCATGGCGGCGCCCGGGCGCGAGTTCATCATCGCCGACCCGACGTTTTTGCTGTACGCACCGCTGATCCGCATGAACGGCGGCCAGGTGCGCACGGTGCCGACCAAGGCCAGCGAAGGCCATCAGATCGATCCCCAGCGGATCATCGACATGATCGGGCCGAACACGCACGCCATCATCCTCAATTCGCCGTCGAACCCGACCGGCACGGTCTATCCGCGCGAGACCATCGAGTGGTTGTGCCAGGAAGCGGCCTACCGCGGCGTGGAGATCCTCTCGGACGAGGTGTACGACAACCTCATTCTCGACGATATCGACTACCCGAGTGTGCTGTCCTGCGCGATCGATCTCGACGGCGTGGCCGTGGTCTCGAGTTTCTCCAAGACCTACGCCATGCCCGGGCTGCGCGTGGGCTGGATCGTGGCCGACCAGAACACCATTCGCACGCTGCGCCGTTATCACATGTTCACGACCACGGTGGCGAGTACGCCGGCACAGTGGGCGGGTGTGGCCGCGCTCTACGGCGACCAGTCCTGCATTACGGAAATGGTCACCGAATACGCGCGTCGTCGCGACCGCGTGGTCGATCTGGTGAGCGACATGCCCGGCCTGACCGGCTACTGGCCACAGGGCGCGTTCTATATCGCGCCGTCGCTGCCGGCCGGTGTGGATGCGGGCAAGCTCGCGATGCGCATGCTGGAGGAAACCGGCGTCTGCGTGATTCCGGGCGATGCCTTCGGCGAAGGCTCGTCCAATCTGCTGCGCATTTCCTACTCCACTTCCATGGACAAGATCGAGGAAGCGTTCGCGCGCATGCGACCCTGGCTGGAACGCCAGCCGGAGTTCGCGCGCTACGGCTGACGCGGCCCGCCATCGCGTGTTACGAAAAAGCCGTCCGGTTTCTCCGGGCGGCTTTTTTTTCTTGGGCGCCCGGCTGACGACTCAGGAGGCGCTGGCGGCCGTCGACCCGCAACGCGCGGCCGGCGCGCCGTGCGCCTTTGCCACCGCCGGCATCTGCCTGTCGTAGCTCACGCGCACCGGATAAACCTTGCCCTGGTCGTTGTGCATATTGCCGATGCCGCGGTATTCCAGCAGGCGCTCGGTCCTGGGATCGTAGGTCAGCTTGAGCGAGGGCACGAAATTGCCGATCAGGAACATGTTCAACTCGACCTTGAAGTTAACCGCCGGCCGTCCCTCGAAGGTGGTGTTGCCGGTCTTGTAGGCCTTGAGGTCGAGCACCGACTGGCGCCCGGCGACCACGAACTTGAAGGTGAACGTCTGGCCGCTGTTCAGGTCGTCGAAGTGCTGCTTCACCAGCGGATTGAATCCGGAATCGGCGGCCATCGGTTCGTCGATGGTGAACGCCTTGGTCTGGGTCTTTGCATCGGCTGTTTCGCGCTTGAACATCGTCCAGCGGCCATTGTGGTGCCGGATGCCTTCCGCGTAGCCGGATTTTGGCATCACCATGCGATAGGTGGGCACGGTCGGGTTGGCCGAGAAATCCATGTGTTTCCTGGCGATGACCTGACCGTGCATGCCGATATAGGTCACGTTCCATGTCGTGATCCGGCCGTGGCTGCGTCTGACTTCATGGTGCTCGGTGTAACGGTAGTCGCCGCCCTTGCGGGTGTAGGCGTAGCCGTTGAAGCAGGTCAGGCCGTTGTCGTTGACCTTGCTTGCGTCGGGTTGCGCCAGCGCCGGCGCTGCCATCGCCCAGGTCATGGTGGCGGCCAGCAAGGCGCTCGAAGTCAGATAAAGCGATCGGCGCATGGGGCGCTCCTTGGTTGTTATCCGCGCATCGCTTACGTACGCACGTCGTCCAGCGCCCGACGCGGCGTGAACAGATAATGACCAACGCCCCATTCGTTGCCACCGCGATAACCGAACAATTCCGCCACGGCCATGAAGAACATGCGCCAGCGGTTGAACCAGCGTTCGGCATCGGCGTCGCCATAGGTTTCGCGCATCACGGCCATGATCGAATCGCGGTTGGCATCCATGCGGGCCAACCAGGCATTGGCGGTATCGCGATAATGCGCGCCGGACAACCACCAGCTGTCGCGCAACAGCAAGTCCTGCTGGAAATGGGCGAACAGGTGCTCGCTCGGCATGACGCCGCCCGTGAAGAAGTAACGCGCCATCCAGTCGCTGGCCGAGTCGTCGGTGAAACGATAGGCCAGATGCTTGTGCGCGAAGACATGCACGAACAGGCGGCCGTGATCGTCCAGCCAGCGCGCACAGCGGGCGAACAGCGCGCGGTAGTTGCGCATGTGTTCGAACATCTCGATCGACACGATCCGGTCGAACACCTGTTCGCCCGGGTCGAAGTGATTGATGTCGCAGGTTTCGACCACGAGATTGTCGAGCCCGCGCTCGGCGGCGCGCGCCGCGATCCATTCGCGCTGGGTGTTCGAGTTGGACACCGCGCGAACGCTGGCATGGGGAAAACGCCGCGCCGCCCAGAGCGAGAACGAGCCCCAGCCACAGCCGAGATCGAGGATGCGATGACCATCGCGCACTCGCGCCCGGTCGGCGGTCAGCGCCAGCATGGCGTGTTCGGCCGTATCGAGATCGTCGATACCGGGCTCGAACAGGCAACCGCTGTATTTCAGATGCGTGCCCAGCACCTGTTCGAAAAACGCAGGCGGCAGTTCGTAGTGCTGGGCATTCGCGTCGGCGGTGTGCTGGGCGATCGGCCCCGAGTTCGCGCGCTCCAGAAAAGCGCGCATGGCCGCGTGGCGCTTGTCGGCGTTCTTCGCTTCCGGTGTCGCCAGTCGCTGGCCGATCAGGCGGCGCATGCCGGCGCGGGCGATGAAATCCGGGACGAGCCCGCGTTCGCAGGCCTCAATGGGCAGACTATCCAATCGCTCGGCTCCTTGTCGCTTGGCGTGTTGGCGGGTGGATTCTATTGCCTGGGCGGCCAGGGGATGAACGCGTTCGTGGTGCGCAGGTACTCATCGTGGCCTTCACGCTTTTGTGATGCATCCCGGCCCTCGACCGTCGGGATGCCCGAGATCTTGAGCAGCAGGACCGCCATCAGCACCGGCCCGATCCACGTCGCCCACCACCAGCCGGCGCCGATCGCCAGTACCACATAGCTCACCCAGTGCAGGGATTCGAAGAAATAATTCGGGTGACGCGAGTAGTACCACAGGCCCTCGCGGCAGACCTTGCCCCGGTTTTCGGGCTTGCTCTTGAAGGCCTTGAGCTGGGCGTCGGCCGTGCCTTCGCCAACCACCGACACGAACCACACGATGACGGCCAGCGCGCCGGTGACAACCGACGGGCCAGCGTCCATGTAGGCGATGACGAGCAGGGGAATCGACAACACGGCCGCGATCACGGCCTGCAGCAGGAAAAACCCGAGCATGTAGAGATCGGCCCGGGTGCCCCAGGATTCGCGTGCCGCGGTATAGCGCGAATCCTCCGGCTGCCCTTTCATGCGAGCCGCGAGATAACCGGCCAGCCGGAACGACCAGGTGATGGCGAGCACGGCCATGAGCAGGCGGGCGGCGACCGGCGCGTCGCCGGCCAGTGCGTATTCCAGCGCGATCACGCCGAGCGTGGCCGACCAGACCACGTCCACCAGGCCGGCGTTGCGGGTGAACAACTGAATGAGCCAGACGATGACGAGCAGTGCGACGGCGGTCAGCAGACCGGTACCGAAGACGGCGAGGGCGGACATGGGCGTCCTTGTATCGGTGAGTGAACAAGCTTAACAGGTGGCTATACGGCCGACGGCGGCCGGAGGATTCAATCCGGCGCCGCCCAGCGATCCCAGCGCGGCGGTGTACTCCCCCGCATCGGCGCCGGCTACGCCGGTTCACTCCGGTGCTCGCGTCGACGGGATGCCGCAAAAACTCCGAAGGTTTTGACCGCCCTCAGACAGCTTGCCGCACCGGCGCCGTGCGCCGGACACCCGTCGCAGCTGCGCGTCTCCGCCGCCGTGTAACGGGGCGGAATACCGGCCCGCCGCCTCTCAGGTTTTGGTATGTCATGTCTGTATTCGGTTCCCTTGGGCGCAAGCTAGGGTGTCCTTTCTTTCCTTTGCTTCCTTTCGTTTGAGGGCGAACCCTTATTCCGCGTACCGAATTTAAAAAATGCCTTGGCGGTAGGTCTGATTAGCGCGCAGCGCGTAATCCGACGCTCAATCGGCGAGTTCCGAGGCTCGGCTGCCGGATTACGGTGCAAGCACCTAATCCACCTACGTAACTGGCGAGTTTTCCCAGCGAGGATCATCGAGGCGTCAGTCCACGGTTTGATCCACGGGGCGGGGCGAGTTTGGTTTGCGCTGCTGTGCGAAACCAGCGTCTGTGTTGCCCCGTGGTTCGAATGAACAGCGTGGCCCCGCAGAGCTGTCTTACCGACAGAGCTTGCCGAGCGCACGAGCGAGCTTGTCGGGCACGGCGGTCGAGCGGCCACTGGCCCGGTCGACGAATACATGCACGAATTCGCCGTCAGCGCTGGCGGTTTCGGCGCCGGCGGCGAAGATGGCCAGCCCGTAGGTGGCCGAGCGATGGCCGAGCCGGTCGACACGCAACCCCACCTGCAGCGCGTCGGGGAAGGCGATCGGCGCGTGGTAGCGACAGTTCGACGAGACGACGAAGCCGACTACGGGATCGGTGTGGATATCCAGGCCGCCGGCTTCGATCAGGTAACGATTGGCGGCGGTATCGAAATACGAGTAATACGTGACGTTGTTGACGTGGCCGTAGATGTCGTTGTCCATCCAGCGCGTGGGTATGTCGCAGAACCACGCATAGGCATCGCGCGCGGGGCGTTCGGGCATGCAGCATTCTCCTCGGACATAAAAAAAGCCGGGCGTTCGGCCCGGCTTTCGAATCATACGACGGTGACCGCCGCCGTTACGAGTTCACGACCTTCCACGTGCCATTCGGTTGGCGGCAGGCGGTGCCGGTGACCTTCTTCGGCTGGCCATTGATGGTGGCGTTCATGGTGAAGTCGCGGCAGGGCTGGTTGCCCTGCTTATAGGTGCGGGTCGGCGTCACCGAGTAGCTTTCGTTGCTGTTCGGATCGTTCCAGCTCGTGGTCTTGCCGGTCTGATTCGATTCGAGGGCGGTGCCGAATTGCCGGCGATCCTTCTGGTCGAAGTGCTGGCCGACCTTGTTGCCGAGCGCCGCGCCGGCGAGCGTGCCAACCACTGTGGCGATGGTGGTTCCGGTGCCACTGCCGATCTGCGAGCCCAGGGCGCCGCCCGCCGCGCCGCCAAGCAGCGTGCCGGTGTCGGAGTTTTTCCAGTTGGCGCAGCCGCCGATCATGGAGACGGCCAGAACAAGTGCGCTGAACAGGGTGATGGTCTTGTACATGTGATTCTCCCTAGCGGGCTTTTTCTGCAAAAAATGTCGATCGGCAGTTTAACGTAATCGTCGGGCGGTAGCGGGGCGATCTCCGCAGTCAGCATTCAGCCGGCGTTGCGGTCGATTGTCGTTTGGCGCGCGCGGCGGGTCGGGCAACGGCAACACACGCTTGCCTTTGTGGAACCATCGCTTGCGCTCCGGAGGGCGCCCTTGGAACGATGCCTCGCTGCGGCCGTGTGCCTGCGGTAACCGGCCCGATCTATCCGCGGGTTGCGGTGGGTGGGGGCAACAAGCCGTTCACCGCGCGGCACGGGATGTGTATTGTGCTCATCCGGCTCGGCGGCATTGCAGGCAGGTTGTCGCGGGGCCGGCCCGTTCACTGATCCATCGAGGCAATAACGCTATGCGCGCATGGTTGATCGACGACAAGGACGCGTCGCGGAAGCTGGTCCTGGCGGATATCAAGTCACCCAAGCCCGGGCCGGACGAGGTACTGGTCGATATCCGAGCCATCGGTATCAACCGTGCCGACATCATGCAGCGTCGGGGGGCCTACCCGCCGCCCCCGGGGTTCGATCCGCTTCGGCCGGGGCTGGAATACGCGGGTGAGGTGGCCGCCGTTGGCAAGCGCGTGACCACGCGCAAGACGGGTGATCCGGTCATGGGACTGATTGGCGGCGGCGCTTACGCAGAACAGGTCGTGGTGCACGAGCGCGAGACCATGACGCCGCCCGCGCACTACGATCATGCCTCGGCGGCCGCGGTTCCCGAGGCGTTTCTTACGGCCTACCGCGGCTTGTTTCTCGAAGGTGCGCTGGCGCCCGGCCAATGGGCGTTGGTGCGTGGGGCCACCTCCGGCGTCGGCGTGGCCGCGTTGCAGTTGATCGCGGCCCTGGGCAGCCGCTCGATCGCCACCAGCCGGACCCAGGAACGGCTCGATGAGCTGTCGGCGCGCTTCAAGTCGCTCGGGCTCGGCCCGGCCTGCGACCTCGGCGCGGTGGACGGCGAGAACGGCGTGGCCGAACGGGTGCAGAACCAGGTTGGCGGCGCGCATGTGGTGCTCGACTTCGTGGGCGCGGCGGTGCTCAAGGATAATCTGGCCGCGCTGCGTGACGAAGGGCGCCAGGTTCAGATCGGCATCATGGGCGGCGCCAAGACCGAGTTGAACATGGCCACGCTGCTCATGCGTCGGCTGTCGCTGGTGGCGATGACCATGCGCAGCCTGCCGCTGGAGCGCCGCATCGCGATGGCCCGCCTGTTCGACGACCGGCTGCGTCCGTTGTTCGAGGCCGGCCGGCTGCGTCCCCTGGTGGATCAGACCCTGGATTTCACGCAGGCCAACGAGGCCCACGCGGCGATGGAAGCCGGCAGCCACCTTGGCAAGCTGGTGCTGGTGCGCGGCGGCTGAGGCGGCGCGGCCGGGCGTCGAGGGGCGCCCGGCCCGGGGTCACTCAGAGCACTTCCTCCCAGCGCCGCGACAGATGCAGCGCGGCGTTGATGATGCCGACCATGCTGTAGGTCTGCGGATAGTTGCCCCACAGTTCGCCGGTTTGCGGGTCGATGTCCTCGGACAGCATGCCGAGATCGCTGCGATGTTCGAGCATGTTGTGGAACAGTTGCTGGGCCTCGTTCGTACGCCCGATCGCCGATAGCGCCTCGATGTACCAGAAGGTACAGATATTGAAGGCGTTTTCCGGCGTGCCGAAATCGTCGTCGGCCGCATAGCGGAACAGATAATCGCCGCGCTTGAGTGTTTCGCCCACGGCCTCGACCGTGCCGATGAAGCGTGGATCGTCCGCCGGCAGGAACGACAGCTCGTTCATCAGCAGCAGGGCGGCATCGATATCCTCGCCGCCGAACGATTCGACGAAACTGTTGCGCGTCGCGCTCCAGGCGTTGTCGCAGATCGCGGCATGGATTTCGTCGGCGCCGCGCTGCCAGCGTCGCGCGTCGCCGTCGAGCCCCAGGTGGCGGGCGATCCGGGCGAGCCGGTCGCAGGCGACCCAGCACAGCAGGGCCGAATGGGTATGGATGCGCTCGCGACCGCGGTATTCCCAGATGCCGGCATCCGGCGTGCGGTAGTTGGCCAGTGCTTTTTCGCCGAGCGGCTCGAGATGCCGGAACAGCGCCTCGTCCTTGAGATGCGACAGGCGTTCATCGAAAAAGATCTGGGTGATGGCCAGAATGACGCTGCCGTAGACATCGTGCTGAACCTGGCGATAGGCATCGTTGCCGACGCGCACCGGGCCCATGCCGCGATAACCGGCCAGATGCCCGGCCCGGGTCTCGGTCAGTTTGGCCTCGCCGTTGATGCCATACACCGGCTGCAGGGTGTTGTCCTCGGCGTTGGCGACCAGATTGATGATGTAGTGGAGATAATTCTCCATGATAGAAGTGGCGCCGAGGCGGTTGAGCGCCCGGATCACGAAATACGAATCGCGCAGCCAGCAGTGGCGATAATCCCAGTTGCGCTCGCTGTGCGCGGCCTCGGGGATGGATGTGGTCATCGCCGCGACCACGGCGCCGGTTTCGGTATAGGTCGATAGTTTGAGCGTGATCGCCGAGCGGATCACGGCCTGCTGCCAGTCGAAGGGGATCGACAGCGTGCGCACCCAGTTGCGCCAGTGATCGCGGGTCTGTTCGAAGAACCGCCGGCCGACATCCGCTGGTGATTCCAGCAGGGTTTCGTCCGAGGCGGCGACCAGAGTGTACGTGCCGCTGGGCACGAAGGCACGCTCCTCGAGTACATAGCTGATCGGCACGTCGGTCGTCAGTCGCAGCACGCGGGCATCCGAGACATAGCGCAGATGATTCGAGCCGCGGGTGATGCGGACCTCGTCCGCGCCGTAATTGCAGACCGGTCGCATGCGCACCCGCACGCGTGGGGTGCCGGCCAGGTGCGTGATCTGCCGCACGATCATCAGTGGCCGGAATTCGCGGCCGTACTGCCAGAAATGCGGAGCGAAGTCGGTCAGTTGGACCGCGCCGCCGTGCGCATCGCGCAGTGTGGTCTGCAGGATGGCCGTATTGCGCAGATATTCGCGTTCGATCGAAATGCAATCGTCGATGCCGATCGCGTAGTAGCCGCGCTCCCGGTCGTCGAGCAACCGGCTGAACAACGGGTCGCCCTGGAAATCGGGGAAACAGCCCCAGACAATGCGAGCCTGCGTATCCACCAGGGCCGCGATCTGGCCGTTGCCGATCAGGCCCAGATTCAGGTCGGCCGTGGGCTCGGGGTCTTCAGCGTGGTGGCGATCTGCTCCAGCCATTCCAGTACCTCGTCTACGGTGTCCAGCCGATACCGTGCCGCACTCGAGCTGGGTTCGCCCACCCGTACCGATACGCCTCCGAGCGAATTCACCGCCACAAAAGCCGCTTCGTCGGTGACATCGTCGCCGACATACACCGGGCAGCGTCCGGCGAAGGGCGGGTTGCTCATCAGGCGTTGCAGCGCGCGGCCCTTATCGCCGCGTGCCGGCTTGATCTCGTACACGGCCTTGCCCGCCAGCAGGGACAATGCGCCGTCGGCCTCGGCCACGATGTCATGCACGGCGCGCTCGGCCGCCTGGCGTGTCGCGTCGTCGGCGTTGCGGTAGTGCAGGGCGAGCGTAGCCTGTTTGTCCTCGAAATAGAGCGCGGGATGCTCGGCGGCGAGCCGCTGGAGCCGGTCGCGCGCGGCGCGCAGGTCTTCGACGTCGACCTCCGGGCCTTCATAGCCGGCGGCGGGGGTCCGCAGTTCGAGCCCGTGCAGGCCCGAAGCCGCCGGCGCCACGCATTCGGTGAGCCGGTCGATCTCGGCGATCGGTCGGCCGGAAATCAATGCCAGGGCGCCGTCCAGCGCGTCGGCGGTGCGGCCGAGTATTTCCCCGAGACGGTGCGAGGGTTGAACGGAGTCCGGGTGGTCCGCTATATCAATTACGGTACCGTCGACATCCAGGAACAGGGCCCAGCTTTCGTCTGGGGCGGGCAGATTCGTCATGGCGAGCCAAGATAGCGAGTCCAACGCAGTCAGCCAAGTGGGAGGGGATCGTCTGATTATGGTATCGAATCGGCTGCCGGTGTCGTTGGAACGAACCGAAGACAACGACTGGCGCGCCCATCCGGCCGCCGGCGGCCTGGTATCGGCGCTGGACCCGGTGATGCGCCGGCGCGGCGGGGTCTGGGTCGGCTGGCCCGGAATCGCCGACGAAACCACTGACACCCTGCGCCGCGTGCTGGATGAGCGGCGCCATGCCGAGGGCGACTATCGGCTGGAGCCGGTCGCCCTCAGTGCCGAGGATATCGCCGGGTTCTACGAAGGCTTTTCCAACGAAGTCATCTGGCCCCTGTTTCACAACCGCTTCACCGCGTGCCGCTTCGACCCCGGCTACTGGCAGGTGTACCAGCGTGTGAATCGGGAGTTCGCGCACCGCATCAGCGAGGTTGCGCACGCCGGGGATTTCATCTGGGTGCACGACTACCATCTGGTGAACGTTGCCGCGGCGCTGCGCGAGCTTGGCGTCTACAACCGCAGCAGTTTCTTTCAGCACATCCCGTTTCCGACCGCCGATATCTTCTGCAACCTGCCGTGGTGGCGCGAGATCGTGCGCGGCCTGCTCAGCTACGACTTCATCGGCGTGCAGACGGTGACCGACCGCAGCAATTTCCTGGATGTGCTGACGACGATGTTCGATCGCGTCGAGACCGAGGCCAGCGCTTCCGGCATCGATATCGAGATCGGCGACGATGGTCTCGCGCGGCACCAGCGCCGGCTACGGATCGGCACGGTGCCGATCAGTATCGACTACGCGCATATCGAGAAGGTGGCGGCCAGCGAGGAATCGCTCGCCTGCGCGGCGCGGTTTCGCGAAAGCTGGGGTGATCGAACGGTGGTCATCGGTGTCGACCGGCTGGATTACACCAAGGGCCTGCCGGAGAAGTTCGAGGCCTTTCGCGAGTTGCTGCGGCGCCATCCCGAGCTGCGCACGCATGTGACACTGCAGCAGCATGTCGTGCCGTCGCGCCAGCAGGTGCCGGAATACATCGAGCAGAAGCAGGAGATCGAGCGGCGGGTGGGCGAGGTCAACGGCGAGTTCACCGAGCCCGGCTGGGTGCCGATCCATTACATCTTCCATCGCATGGATCAGCCGGAGCTGATGGCGCATTACCAGGTCGCCGATATCGCGCTGGTCACCCCGCTCAAGGACGGCATGAACCTGGTGGCCAAGGAGTTCTGCGCGGCCAAGCGCGACGGCAACGGCGTGCTTATCCTCAGCGAGTTCGCCGGCGCGGCGGCCGAACTCGGCGAGCATGCGCTGCTGGTCAATCCGCACGACGTGGTTTCGACTGCCGAGTGTATTCACGCGGCCTGCCGAATGCCGGTCGCAGAACGGCGCCGGCGCATGCAGGCCATGCGCAAGATCATCCGCGCCCACAACGCCTTCGATTGGGTCGAGGAATTCCTGCGTGCGGCCGGTGCGGCCGCGTAGAACGCGACCCTATTGCGGCTGCGGCGTGGCGCCTTCGGCTTCCAGGGCGCGCCACATGTACCAGCAGGCGACGGAGCGATAGGGCCGCCAGATTTCACCGGCCGCTTCCAGCGCCTTCGGTTTGGGCAGATCGTCGAGCCCGTAGGTCAGGGCGTAGCCCTTGCGCACGCCCAGATCGTGGATCGGCATCACATCGGGCCGGCCGAGGTGGAACATCAACAGCATCTCGACCGTCCAGCGGCCGATGCCGCGGATCGCGGCGTAGCGCTGGATCAGTTCGGCATCGTCGTATTCGTCGATGTGCGTCTCGTCCGGCAGTTCGCCGGCAAGCTGGGCCGCGGCCAGGGCGCGCAGGCCGGCGAGCTTGTTGGCCGACAGCCCGGCGCCGCGCAGCGTGGCGTCGTCGGTCGCCTGGATCGCGGCCGCACCCGGCGAATCGCCATTGTTCAACGCCGCGAGCAGGCGGGCGTGGATGGTGCCGGCGGCCTTGCCGGAAAGCTGCTGGTACACGATCGCGCGCACCAGCGAATGAAACACGTCCGGCGCAGCATTCGTGCTCGGCCGATATGGCCCGGCGCGCTGCATGAGCGCGCCGAGCACCGGATCCGCGGCTGTCAGATGCGCCACGGCGGCGTCCGCATCGAAGGCCAGCCGCGTGTCGCGCGACGCCGTGGGATGGGTAGCGCTAGACACCGAGCAGGGCCTTGTCGATGGGTGTATCGCCCGACAGCACTTCGAAGTGCTGGCCGATGGTGTTGGGCGAATCCAGCGTCATCAGCAATACGCGCGCCACATCATCGCGCGGAATCTCGCCGTAGCGGCCGAGATCCTTGGCGATATCCACATGGCCGGTACCGTCGCCCTCGGTGAGCTTGCCCGGGCGCACGATGGTGTATTCCAGATCGGTCGAGCGCAGATGATTGTCGGCCGCCCCCTTGGCCCGGAAATAGTGCTGCATCTTCTGCGACCCTTTCTCCGGCGTATCGGCGTTCATCGACGACACCATCACGAATCGGTTCACGCCGGCCGATACGGCCTGGTCGATGATGGAGATGGCGCCGTTACGATCCACGTCCTCGGTCTTCTCCGGCGGCGTGTGGCCGCCGGAACCGGCGGTGAAGACCACGGCATCGCAGCCGGACAGCGCCGCGCTGCAATCGCCTTCGAGATCGGCC
The DNA here is from genome assembly GCF_003177035.1 of Salinisphaera sp. LB1. Lineage (NCBI taxonomy): Bacteria > Pseudomonadati > Pseudomonadota > Gammaproteobacteria > Salinisphaerales > Salinisphaeraceae > Salinisphaera > Salinisphaera sp. LB1. The sequence goes on from NZ_CP029488.1 coordinate 2,918,382, forward strand.
ACCACGACATCGGCGGCGCCGACGGCCCTCATCTCCTCCATCTGGCCGCTGTCGCGAATCATGGCGCGGGCGGTGTGTCCGCTGCCGTCGACGGCATGGATGAAGCGACGGCCGATCTTGCCGTGGGCGCCTACGACCAATACATGCATGGTTGCTCCTTCAATGAGTCGACAAGCCGCCGATCGCGCGGCGGCTTGAATCCGTGACGATATTCACAACCTTTGGCATGTGACGCTTTTTTACAAGGGGGATTGCTACGGTCCTCCAGGGAAGACATCCATGATCGATCTGTACACCTGGACCACGCCCAATGGGCACAAGGTTCATATCATGCTCGAGGAGATCGGTGCGGCGTACACCGCGCATCCGATCAACATCGGCAAGGGCGACCAGTTCGCCGACGCGTTTCTAAAGATCAGCCCAAACAACAAGATCCCGGCGATCGTCGATCAGGACGGCCCGAACGGCAAGCCGTATGCGCTGTTCGAATCCGGTGCGATCCTGATGTATCTGGCCGATAAGGCCGGCCGGCTGCTGCCGCAGGACCCGGTCAAGCGCTACGATGCCATCCAGTGGCTGATGTTCCAGATGGGCAGCGTCGGCCCGATGCTGGGCCAGGCGCATCACTTCAACAAGTACGCGCCGGAGAAGATCGAGTACGCGGTCAAGCGCTACGAGAACGAGGCCAATCGGCTGTACGGCGTGATGGATCGGCGACTCGCCGAAACCAGGTTCCTGGCCGGCAACGATTACTCGATTGCCGATATCGCCACCTGGCCGTGGCTGCGATCCGCCGAAACCCAGGGCGTGAACATCGACGACTACCCGAACGTCCGGCGCTGGTTTGACATGATCGGCGACCGCGAGAACGTGCAGGCCGGCCTGCAGGTCCTGGCCGATCACAAGTCGGATCTGACCGACGACGAAGCGTACGAGAACATGTTCGGCAACAAGCAGTACGAAAAGCGCTGATCGGCGTATTCACCGGAATCCGTCCGCAAATGAACGCCGATTGACGCAAATGAAATTAAATGGTTTTTGAGCGAGCGGGCGGCTGCGGGGCAGGGGTAAGATCAAACGCCGTCCTGTTGGCCGGCTGAGAATCGAAAGCCCGGCGACATGACGACGAAGGCCCCGCCGCTCGAATCCGTCGTTCCTGATCTGCGTGAATCTGCGTCGATCTGCGGACAATGCTTTTTGGCCCGGCCTTCGTGCCGTGAACGCGCACGTCAAAAAAAGACCGGCCTTTCAAGGCCGGTCTTTTCACGTCAGCGCGGCGAACCGATCAGAACATCTCGGATGGTCCGACTTCGGTATCGTCGGCGTCGTCGCTGTAGCGATCGTTGATGAAGTCGCCGGTGATCATCTGCTTGTAGGTCTTGCCGGGGCCGACCATCGGGTAGACGCCGGCATCCGGATCGACCATGACTTCCAGGAACGCCGGGCCCTTGAAGTCGAGGAAGGCGGCGATGGTGGCCGGCAACTCGGCCGGGTCGGTCACGCGCCGGGCGAACTCGAAGCCGTCGGCCTCGGCCGCCTTGATGAAGTCCTTTTTGTGCAGCGACTTGTCCGAAGCCGACAGGCGGCCCTTGAAGAACAGCTTCTGCCACTGTTTCACCATGCCGTCGCCGATGTTGTTGAGCACCACCACCTTGACCGGCAGGTCGTAGGTGGTCGCGGTCTCCAGCTCGCCGATGTTCATGCGGATCGAGCTGTCGCCGTCGATATCGATCACTAGCTTGTCGCGCCGCGCGCAGGCGGCACCGATGGCCGCCGGCAGGCCGAAGCCCATGGTGCCCATCGAGCCGGAGGTCAGCCACAGGCGCGGCTCGCGGAAATCGAAGTACTGCGCCGCCCACATCTGGTGCTGGCCCACGCCGGTGGCGATCACGGCCCGACCGTCGGTGTGCCGGTTGATCTCCTCGATCACGGCATAAGGCTGGATCAGGGTGCTGTCGCGATCGTAGTTCATCGCATAGTCGCGCTTGAGCGCGGCGATATGCTGATGCCAGTCGGACAGATCGTTGGCAAAACCGTGCTCGCGACCATAGGCCAGCACGCGCGCCAGGCTGGGCGCGAACAGGCCCACGTGATGCCAGTCGACCCGCTTGACCTTGTTGATCTCCGAGGCATCGGCATCGAAATGCGCAATCGCCTCGGCTTCGGGCGCGAAATCGTCCGGCCGGCCCGCCACGCGATCGTCGAAGCGGGCGCCGACCGCGATCAGGAAATCGCAGTCCTCGACCGCGTAATTGGCGAACGCGGTGCCGTGCATGCCCAGCATGTGCAGCGACAGGGCGTCGGTGGTGTCGAAGGCGCCGATACCCATCAGCGTGGTGACCACGGGGATGCCATAGGCCTGGGCCAGGGCGCGCAGCTCGTTGGCGGAGTCGGAATTGATCACGCCGCCGCCGGCGTAGATCAGCGGGCGCTTGGACGCGCCCAGCAGGCGGAAGAACTCAGCGCATTTCTCGTCGGAGAGCTTGTTCGAGCGCAGATCGCGCATGCGCTGGCGATAGCCCGGCACCGGCAGCACGCCGGATCCGGCGAAGCGGCAATCGGCGTTCTGCACGTCCTTGGGCACATCGATCACGACCGGGCCCGGGCGGCCGGAGCGCGCGATCTCGAACGCCGTGCGCACCGTGGCTTCCAGCTTGTCCGGATCGGTGACCATGAACACATGCTTGGCCGCCGAACTCATGATGTTGGTCACCGGCGCCTCCTGGAAGGCATCGGTGCCGATGGCCGCGCGTGCGACCTGGCCGCAGATGAGCACCATGGGCACGGAATCGGCCATCGAGTCGCGCACCGGCGTGACCGCGTTGGTCGCGCCCGGCCCGGAGGTCACCAGCGCCACGCCAACCTTGCCCGAGGCGCGCGCATAACCCGCGGCCATGAAGCCCGCGCCCTGTTCGTTGGCCGGCACGATCAGCGGCATCAGGTCGTGATGTTCTTCATTGAAGCGGAAGATGGCATCGTAGGTCGGCAGAATGGCGCCGCCGGAGTAGCCGAATACCGTATCCACCCCTTCGTCGGCCAGGACCTGCACGAGCACCTCGGCGCCGGTCATGACACGACCGGTCAGCGGATGATGCGGACGGGTTTCGGGAGCGGTGTGCAGTTCAGTCATGGCAGTTTTTCCGAACGACGTGGAAAAAACACGATTGTAACCGAAAGCGTTGCTTTTCCCGCGCGATTGCGTCAATCGATTTGCTTCACCCTGGGGATCGGCGTATTTTGCGCGCTTTGCCAATCAGTGCGTGCGAGGTGATCACGATGCGACATGTGATATCCGTCCTCATGGCCAACGAGGCTGGGGCACTCGTACGCGTGGCCGGGCTGTTCTCGCAGCGCGGCTTCAATATCGAGACGCTCAACGTCGGCCCCACCGAGGATCCGACCATGTCGCGCCTGACGCTGGTGACCTGGGGCACGGAAAACGTTGTCGAGCAGATCAACCGTCAGCTGCTCAAGCTGGTCGATGTAATCGATGTGCTGGACATGACCGGCGATGAGCATTTGGAATACGAGTTGGCGTTGATCAAGATCCAGCGCGGCGCGTCCGCGGCGCCGGTCGAGACCATGGCTGCCGGGTTCGATGTGCGCGTGATCAGCGACGAGGAAGGCCGTACGCTGCTGCGATTTCTGGGCAGCGGCGACGAACTCAACCGGTTCGTGGCAGTACTGGAGGACGCCGGCATGCTGGTCGAGCTGGCGCGCAGTGGCGCGGTCACCATGACCCCGGGCACCGGCGGGCTGAGTTATCACGCCGAAGACGAACAAGCCGCGGCGTCCTGATACGCCGGGCGGCAACGACACCGCGAATTTGTAATCAACCGGCTGGCACCTCTCGCCTGCCGGGCCGACATCATCAGCAGGAGAAAAACCGTGAGCATGACCGTGTATTACGACAAGGATGGCGACCTGTCCCTGATTCAGGGCAAGAAGGTCGCGATCATCGGTTATGGTTCGCAGGGCCATGCCCACGCCAACAATCTCAAGGATTCGGGCGTGGACGTCGTGGTCGGCCTGCGCGAGGGTTCGTCCTCGGCCAAGAAGGCTGCCGACGCCGGCCTGGCCGTGGCCAGCATCGAAGAGGCTACCGCCTCGGCCGATGTGGTGATGATCCTCACGCCGGATGAACACCAGCTGTCTCTGTACAACGAGCTGATCGAGCCGAACATCAAGCAGGGTGCGACCCTCGGTTTCGCGCACGGCTTCAACATTCATTACCAGCTGATCGAGCCGCGTGCCGATCTAGACGTGATCATGATCGCGCCGAAAGGCCCGGGCCATCTGGTGCGTACGACCTACGAAAACGGCGGCGGCGTGCCGAGCCTGATCGCGGTCTATCAGGATGCGTCCGGCCAGGCCAAGGATGTGGCGCTGGCTTATTCCGTGGCCAACGGCGGCGGCCGTGCCGGCGTGATCGAGACCACCTTCCAGGCCGAGACCGAAACCGACCTGTTCGGCGAGCAGTCCGTGCTCTGCGGTGGTTTGGTATCGTTGATCCAGGCGGGCTTCGAAACGCTGACCGAGGCCGGCTATGAGCCGGAGATGGCGTATTTCGAGTGCCTGCACGAGGTCAAGCTGATCGTGGACCTGATCTACGAGGGCGGTATTGCCAACATGCGCTACTCAATCTCCAACACTGCCGAATACGGCGATATCTCGCGCGGCCCGCGTCTGATCACCGACGAAACCCGTGCCGAGATGCGCAAGATGCTCACCGAGATCCAGAACGGTAGCTTCGCGCGCGAGTTCATGGCCGAGCACCAGGCCGGCAGCCCCATGCTCAAGGCCGGCCGGCGCAATGCCGCGGCCTCGGAGCTGGAGCAGGTGGGCGAGAAGCTGCGCGGCATGATGCCTTGGATCGCCAAGGACAAGATCGTCGACAAGACGCGTAACTGATTACGTGTCCGCCCCGAACGCGAGTTCAAGCGAGCGATCGGTATGCAGCGCAAGACGCTGTTTCAGATAGTCCCGGAAGGCTGGGCTGCGCTGTTCGTGCTGGCGGTCGTGTTTCTGATCGTCAATGCGACCATCGACGTGTGGGCGGCACTGCCCGTGTTGGTGCTCATGGCGGTGTGCGTGCTGTTCTTCCGCGATTCGCCGCGGCATGCGCCGGCGGAACCGCTGTCGGTGGTTGCGCCGGTGGATGGCACCGTCATTCACCGGCGCGAATGCTACGACCCCTATCTTGATCGCGAGGCGGTCAAGGTGGCCATTCGGGTGAATCCGTTCGGCGCCTATCTGCTGCGTTCGCCGGTGGAGGGCACGGTGCTGGAGCTGGCGGGTGAAACCGTGGAGCGGCTCGGCGGCGTGGCCTCGATGATCCGCACCGACGAGGGCGATGAACTGGTCATGGCGATCCGGCGCGGCAGCCTGCTGGGCGAACGCCCGTGCCGGAACAGCTATGGTGAGCGCGTGGGCCAGGGGCGCTGCTGCGGCAAGCGTCGGCTGGCACAGCGGGTGGAATTGTTCCTGCCCGTGAATTGCCGCATGGAGGTTGAGCTCGGCGATCATGTGCGTGCCGGGGCCTGCGTACTGGCCAAGCTCGTGCACAAGAAGAACGGGAGCTGTCGGGCCCGGGACGATGCCGATCGGACCCGGCTGGACGGCGCCGCCTGATCGATTTGCCCATTTCGGCCGAGCGAGACCAGCGGCCGATACGCTAGACTAGCGCCTATGTCTGAATCCCCCAGCGAACCCCGCAGTCGCCGCAAGCGCGGCATCTATCTGCTGCCGAACCTGTTTACGACCGGCACGCTGTTTGCCGGATTCTACTCCATCATCGCGGCCACGCAGGATCGGTTTTCGGTGGCGGGCATTGCCATATTCGTGGCCATGCTCACCGATATGCTGGATGGACGCGTGGCCCGGCTGACCAACGCCGAGTCCGATTTCGGCATCCAGTACGACAGTCTCGCCGATCTGGTGTCGTTCGGGCTCGCCTCCGGGCTGCTGGCCTACATGTACAGCCTCCACACGCTGGCCGCCTACAGCAATGTCGCCGGCAAGCTGGGCTGGCTGGCCGCATTTTTCTATGCCGCCGCGGCGGCCTTGCGTCTGGCGCGGTTCAATATCACCCGTGGCGGCGCGCTGGAGAAGAAAGTCTTTCTCGGCCTGCCGAGCCCGGCGGCGGCGGGGCTTTTGGTGGGGTTCGTCTGGGTCGGGGCCGACTTCGGCATCCCCGGCGGCGATCTGGTGATCCCGGTGTTCCTGTTCACCGTGGGCGCCGGGGTGCTGATGGTCTCCAACGTGCGCTACAACAGTTTCAAGGATTTCAATATCGGCGACCGCGTGCCGTTTCGCTACATCCTGTTCGTGGTGATTGCGTTCGTACTGATCATGCTCGATCCGCCGCGCGTGCTGTTCCTGGGCTTTCTGGCGTACGCGTTGTCCGGACCGATCATGGCCCTGCGGCGTCGCCGTCGACTGCGTTCCGGTCGCAGCGGACCCTCCTAGATTCTCGCACGGCCGGGGGTGCAACTTCGCGCGGCATGCGCGATCCAACGCTGATAGCGATCGACCCGATGCGGGGGGCCCATGAGCCTGATCTGTCGATATATCGATGGCGCGCCCTCTGCCACGGACCGGCGTGCCGCATGAATCCGGTAGCTGAACAGCCCGGGCGGCGGCAGGCGCTGGTCTGGGGCGGCGCGGTCGTCGCTCTGGCGGCGGCGTTGCTGGTGGCGCTGGTGTTGCCTCTCGGGGCGGCGGAGGCTCCGAGCCTCGGCTGGCTGAAGGATGCGGCGACGCCCGGCATGGGCTGGGGCGAACCGTTCCGTCATCTCATCGCGCGCGCGGCGGCCACGCCGGATCGGCCGCTGGTTTGCCTGCTCGCGGCCGCGGTGGTGCTGAAATCCGCCCCGGCGGTGGGCGCGCTGTTCGCGCTGCGCCTGCCCGATGTGCTCGCGGCGGCGCTGGTTGCAGCCATTGTCGTGCGGGTGGCGGAAACGCGATCGGCGGGCGTGTTTGCGGCGCTGTTGTTTGTTGCCTCGCCCGCGCTCTGGGCCGCCGTGGTGGGGTCGCCGGGTCTGCTCGTCGACGCCGCCGCGGTCGCCGTCCTGTATGCGGTGGCGCGTCGGCCGGCGGTGCGTCCCCGGGCGGGCGCGTTGCTGGGCTTGCTGCTTGCCCTGGTTGTGCTCATCTACAACGGCGCTGGCGTGTACGCGATCGCGGTCGGGCTCGGTGTGTGGCTGCACGCCGGACTCGCGCACGGCGAGTGGCGGCTGTTCGCCAGTGGGCGGCTGACCGTGCTGGCGGGCTTGATCATCGCCGGCCTGACGCTCGTGGGCGTGCTTGATCTGCCCGCGGGCGCGCACTGGCTGGTGCTGTATCGCAAGCTCGACCTCGCGATCGAGCGCAGCGCGCTGCCCGTGCCCGTCGGGATCATTGCCGCGGCCGTCATCGTGCCGAGTCTGATCGCCCTCGCCGAAACCCTGCGCCGGCCGGCGGGCATGGCGGGGCAGCTATTGTCGATTCTGGCGATCGGCGCCATCGTGCTGTCTTGCGCGCCGCGCACGCCGCCACTGGCGGTGACCGCGCTCGCACCACTGACGCTGCTCTGGTGGACGACCCCGCTGATGTCGACCGAGGCGCGCGGCCGCGCGTTGCTGGCGGCCGGATTTTATGTGCTGGCCGGCGTCGCCGCGGCTGGCGCGTTGCTGATACTCGGCCGGGCCGAGCCGTCGACCCAGGCGGCGCTGGCATGGGCGAGTCGGGGTGTGGCCATCCTGATGGCGTCGGCCGCACTCCTCGCGTTGGCGTTGGCCTGGCGCGGAACCCGGGTCGCGCCGGCCGGCGCGGCATCGCTGGCGCTTGCCGCGGTGATTGCGGCCGGCGCGCTGTGGCTGGCCGCACCCCAGCAGTTGTTCGCCCAGCGCGGCTACGACCGACAGTTGGCCGAGGCTATGGCGCCGCTGCAGGCGCGCCCGATTGCCGTGCTCGCGCCCGTCGGCGCACCGTTGTGGCGTGCGGAGCTGGGCCGCCCGGTGTTCGTGGCCCGCGATGTGTTCGCGCTGTGTCGTTGGGCCGCGGCGCGCGACGGGACGTCCGCGCCGCTGGCGCTGGTGCGCCCGCAGGCGACCGATGCCGTGCTTGGCCGCTTTGCCGGGGCGCGATTGTTGTTGCAGTCACCGGGCACGCCGCAGACGTCGGTCATGGTGATCGAGCTCGGCGATCGCGGGAGCCGGGGCTGCCGGGCCGGGCATTGATCCGGGCGCATGCCGCCGAGGCTGGCAAAAACCGACAAACCGTTTAGGCTCTGACGCATGACATCGGATGCACGTCGCGACGATTATCTCCGCGCCCTCGGTCTGGCCGACTGGCAGTATCGCGCCGACGGGCCGCTGGGCGGTGCCCGGGCGCGCCCCGGCAAGGCGCTCGAGCCCGGGATGACCGGCTCGAACGAGGCGGCGGCCGTGGTTGCCGCCGGTGATGAACAGACGGTCGCTGCGCCCGAGCGGGAAGTGGCCGCGCCGGCGCCGGCGAGCTTGGCGCGCGAACCGGAGGCCGACGCCGCCCCGGCGCCGACGCCGGATGCCGACACCGGCCCGGCCGGGCTCGACTGGGACGGGTTGGAGGCCTATCTGGCCCGCCAGGACCACCGCGGCGCGAGCCGCCCGGTATTCGGCATCGGTGCACGCGATGCGGAGGTTTTGATCGTGGGCGAGGCCCCGGGCGCGAGCGAGGACGCCCAGGGCGTGCCGTTCGTCGGCCGCGCCGGCAAGCTGCTCGACCGCATGCTGGCGGCGATCGATTGCTCGCGCGCCACCAACGTCTACATCACCAACATCTGCAAGTTCCGCCCGCCGGACAATCGCGACCCGACGCCGGATGAAGTCGCGGCCGACTGGCCGATCCTGGAACGCCAGATCGATCTGATGGCGCCGCGCCTGGTGGTGGCGGTCGGCCGGGTCGCCGCGCAGACGCTGCTCGCTTGCCAGACCCCGCTCGGCAAGCTGCGTGGCCGGTTGCACCGTTACCCGCGGCGCGATCTCGATGTGCTGGTGACCTATCACCCCGCTTTTCTGTTGCGCAGTCCGCAGCAGAAGAGCAAGGCCTGGGCAGATCTGAAAATGATCGCCCGCCATATCCGGTCGTTCGAGCGATGAGCGCCGCGCCCGACGATCTCTGGCAGGTCCGGCGCATGCGGTCGCAGGACGTGGCCGCGGTGCTGGAAATCGAACGTTCCTCGTACAGCCATCCCTGGAGCGAGCGCATTTTTCACGATTGCCTGCGCGTGGGCTATCGCGCCTGGGTGGTGGATCGCGCCGGGCGAAGTGTGGCGGGATACGCGCTGGCCTCGATCGCAGTGGGCGAGGCGCACCTGCTCAATCTGTGCGTGGCCGAAAGCGCGCGCGGCCACGGCGCGGCCGGTCGCCTGCTGGATGTGGTGATTGCCCGGGCGGCGGCGGAAAATGCCAATGAGCTGTTTCTTGAGGTACGGCCCTCCAACCGGGCCGCGCGCCGGCTCTATGCCCGCTACGGCTTCGAAACGCGTGGCCGCCGGCCCAACTATTATCCGCACAGGCATGGCCGCGAGGATGCGTTGGTCTTGTCAAAGGTGATCACGATTTGAGCGATACGCGTTTCACCTGGCGCGGCCGGTTCGGCTGGGCTTTCTACGACTGGGCCAATTCTGCGTTCGCGACGACCGTCGTAGCCGGTTTTTTCCCGGTTTTCTTCAAGACATTCTGGAGCGCCGACTATCCGGCCGAAACCAGCACGCTACAGTTGGGCGTGGGCAGCGCACTGGCGAGTTTCCTGGTGTTGTTTCTGGCGCCTGTCGGTGGGGCGATCGCCGACCGCGGGCATCGCAAGAAAGCCGGGCTGGCGCTGTCGACAGGTCTTTCGGTGGCCGCCACCGCCGGGCTGTTCTGGGTCGGCCACGGCCAATGGCTGACCGCGATGGCGCTGTTCGTGCTGGCCTCGATCGGATTCTTCATGGCCATGGTGTTCTACGACAGCCTGATCGTGGATGTGGCCGCGCCGGGCGACTACGATCGCACCTCGGCGCTCGGCTATGGCCTGGGCTATCTCGGCGGTGGGCTGCTGCTGGCGCTCAATGTCGCCATGACGATCTGGCCGCATGCCTTCGGCCTGGCCGGCCGTGCGGATGCTGTGCGCTGGTCCTTTTTGAGCGTTGCCGTCTGGTGGGCACTGTTCTCACTGCCGTTGTTCCTGTTCTCCCGCGAACGTACGGATGGCGCCCGCGTGTCGGCCGTGCAGGCCGTGCGCGACGGCCTCCGCGAGTTGCGGGGTACGGCACGGGATATCCTAGCGCAGCACGAGATCTGGCTGTTCCTGCTGGCCTATTGGCTCTACATCGACGGCGTGAATACCATCGTGCGCATGGCGGTCGATTTCGGCTTGAGCCTGGGCTTCGGTCAGGAAAGTTTGATCATGGCGCTGCTGTTGGTGCAGTTCATCGGTTTTCCGGCGGCGATCGCCTTCGGCTGGCTGGCTTCGATCTGGGAGACCAAGAAGGCGATCTATCTTGGGCTCTGTGTCTATGCCGGGATCTCGGCCTGGGCCTATTTCCTGCACGACGTCTGGCAGTTCTATGCCATGGCGGTTGCCATCGGGCTGGTGCAGGGCGGCGTGCAATCATTGTCGCGCTCCTACTACGCCCGGCTGATTCCCGAGGGCAAGGCCGGCGAGTACTTCGGCATCTACAACATGCTCGGCAAGTTCGCTGCCGTGATCGGGCCGCTGCTGGTCGGCGTGGTCGCCGCCCTGAGCGGCAGCGCGCGACTGTCGATCCTGTCGGTGGTGGTTCTGTTCATCGCCGGCGGCTGGCTTCTCACGCGGGTGGACGCGCGTCGCGCCCATCCCTCGGCCGGGGCGTAAGCGGATATATTCGCTTACGCTCTCGATCACCAACGCCAGCTTGAGCCGGTCGCGCCGCGACAAGCCGACGCGCTGTCGGCCGCGGCGTTAGAAAACCTCGAACAGCCCCGCGGCACCGATGCCGCCGCCGACGCACATGGTGACCACCACGTGCTTGACGCCGCGGCGCCGGCCTTCGATCAGCGCATGGCCGACCATGCGGGCGCCGGACATGCCGTAGGGATGGCCGATGGATATGGAACCGCCGTCGACGTTGTAGATGTCGGGGTCGATGCCGAGATGATCGCGGCAGTACAAGCACTGGCTGGCAAAGGCCTCGTTGAGCTCCCAAAGGCCGATGTCGTCGATGGCCAAGCCGAAGCGGTTCAGCAGTTTGGGTACGGCATAGATCGGGCCGATGCCCATTTCGTCGGGGGCGCAGCCGGCCACTGCCATGCCGACGTAGGCGCCCAGCGGTTCCAGCCCGCGTCGCTCGGCTTCGCCGGCTTCCATGAGCACGCTGGCCGAGGCACCGTCGGACAGTTGCGATGCATTGCCGGCGGTGATGAATCGTCCTTTGCCGACCTGCTGGCCATTCTCGAAGACGGGTTTGAGCTGGGCCAGACCTTCGCGGGTGGTGTTGGGTCGATTGCCCTCGTCCTGACGCAACGTGACCGCTTCCGAGCCGGTCGCGCCGGTCGCCTTGTCGACGGTGGTCTTGACCGTGCTCAGGGGGACGATTTCGTCGTCGAAGCGGCCCGCCTGTTGTGCCGCGGCCGTGCGCATCTGCGACTGATACGCGTATTCGTCCTGCGCCTCGCGCGATACGCCGTAGCGGTCGGCCACGATCTCGGCGGTTTCGAGCATGCTCATGTAGATATCCGGCTGATTCGCCTCCAGCCAGGGATCGCGGGCCCGATATTGATTGTTGTGTTCGTTCTGTACTAGGGAGATCGATTCCAGCCCGCCGCCGACGACCACGTTCATCCGGTCGTGCACGATCTGCTTGGCCGCGGTTGCAATACCCATGAGCCCGGATGCGCATTGCCGGTCGATCGTCATGCCCGGTACGCCGGTGGGCAGACCCGCCCTTAACGCGCACTGGCGGGCGACATTGCCGCCGGTTGAACCCTGTTGTTGTGCGACGCCAAGAATCACGTCATCCACGGCGTCGGCTTCGAGGGCGGCGCGTTTGATGGCATGTTCGATGGCGTGGCTGCCCAGGGCCTGACCCTGGGTGTTGTTGAAAGCGCCGCGATAGGCTTTGCCGATCGGCGTGCGTGCCGTGGAAACGATGACAGCTTGGCGCATGAAAATCCTCGATGGCTGCGGGGCAATGGCGCGTGGGCGGCGCCATTGCCAAATGGTGACCGCTTAACTAAATTGAAACGACGTTCCAAAATATGGTCAAGCAGTATGTTGAGGGTATGGGTCAGCGTCAAGATCTGCGTGAAGCGCTTAACGGGGCTTGCGCATGTCACTGAGTGAACGACTTCGCGCCGATATGCGGCTGCCGGTCATCGGGTCGCCGATGTTCATCGTGTCGAACCCGGAGCTGGTCATCGCCCAGTGTACCGCGGGCATCATCGGCGCCTTTCCGGCGCTCAATGCCCGGCCGGCCGAGCAGCTGCCGGTCTGGCTCGAGCGCATCACGAATGCCCTGGACGCCGAGCGTGCGGCGCGTCCGCTGGCCCGGATCGCGCCGTTCGCGGTCAACCAGATCGTGCATGCCTCCAACGACCGGCTGGAACGGGATCTTCGCGCCTGTGCGGATTTCCGCGTGCCGTTGTTGATCACGAGCCTGCGCGCCCCGCATGCCGCGGTCGAGGCCGCCCACGATTATGGCGGGCACGTTTTCCACGATGTGATCAACGTGCGCCATGCCGAGAAGGCAATCGAAGCGGGCGTGGATGGCCTGATCGTGGTCTGCGCCGGCGCGGGCGGGCATGCCGGTACGCTGAGTCCGTTCGCCCTGGTTTCGGAAATCCGTCGGTTCTGGGATGGCCCGCTGGTCCTGTCCGGTGCGATCACGCGCGGCGCGCATATCCTGGCCGCCGAGGCGCTGGGTGCGGACTTCGCGTACATGGGGACGCGTTTCATCGCCACCGATGAAGCCAACGCGGCGGCCGAGTACAAGACCATGGTCACCACATCGAGCGCAAAGGATATCGTCTACAGCAATCTGTTCACCGGGGTGCACGGCAACTATCTGCGTGGCTCGATCGAGAACGCCGGATTCGACCCGCATGATCTGCCGACATCGGACAAGCAGGCCATGAGCTTCGGCAGCGACCGCAAGAAGGCCTGGAAGGATATCTGGGGCGCGGGCCAGGGCGTCGGCAATATCGACGCCATCGAGCCGGCGGCCGACGTGGTCGAACAACTGGTCGCGGAATACAACGCGGCCCGTCGGCGGCTCGGCGCGCGATGAGCCGCCGACGCCGCGGGCGCGGATGAACGTGCCCGCGGATACCGCTCGCTCGGGCAACAGGGCCAACTCGAGTCCGGCCGGTGGACATCAGACGACTTGGTTATGTATCACGCTCGACTGGCTGAATAAGCAAGCGCATTTTGTCCGCAAATGCACGCGAATGAGCGCAAATAACAAGGAAGATCACGGCACTGCTGATTTCAGGTGCGCAAGCAATGGCGTCTTTGACTGAACTGTGTACATCGTCAAGTCAGACGATGTACAGGGTCAGGGTCTCGGCGATACAGGCCGGCCTGTCGTGGTTTTCGATCTCGACGGTCACATGACAGCCGACACGGAACGCACCGGGGCCGCGCGCGATCACGTCACTCAGCCGAACCCGTGCCCGTATCCGCGCGCCGGCCGGCACTGGGTTGATGAAACGCAGGGTGTTCAGCCCGTAATTCACACGCGTGCCGACACCGCGCACGGTGAAGACTTCGCCGACCAGGCGCGGCAGCAAGGCCAGCGTCAGAAAACCGTGGGCGACCGGCCCGCCGAAGGGTGACTCGCGCGTCGCGCGCTCGACGTCGACATGGATCCATTGATGATCGTCAGTGGCATCGGCGAAGCGATCGATACGCGACTGATCCACCGTCAACCAGTCGCTCGTGCCGAGTTCGGTTCCGACACGAGCCTGTAACGCCGCAATATCGTCAAAGACTTGCATGAGCGATCCCAAGCAAACGCAACGCTAGAGCGTTTTTCTCTTTTGATGAGTCACAATGGGCCAATACCTATCCACCGATGATGCGAATCGACACGGGAAACTAGACTCGTCTTGCATCTGCGTGAATCTGCGTTGATCTGCGGATAAATGCCTTAAGAAAAGAGAAAAAATGCGCTAGCCCGTCGCGCGAGAAGCACGCTTGGTGGCTGTTATCCAACAGCTCTCTCGAGTTCCGGAATGATTTCGAACAGATCGCCGACCAGGCCGATGTCGGCGATCTCGAAGATCGGCGCCTCTTCGTCCTTGTTGATCGCCACGATCGTGCCGGCGTCCTTGATGCCGGCCAGATGCTGGATGGCACCCGAGATGCCGAAACACATGTAAAGGTCGGGCGAGATGATCTTGCCGGTCTGGCCGACCTGCATGTCGTTGGGCACGAAGCCCGCGTCCACCGCCGCGCGCGAGGCGCCGACGGCGGCGCCGATCTTGTCGGCGAAATCGTAGATGAGCCGGAAGTTGTCCTCGCTGCCGACGCCGCGCCCGCCGGATACCACTTTGGATGCCGTCTGCAGGTCGGGTCGGTCTGAGGCCTGCTGTTCCAGACTGATGAAACGCGTGTGGCCGGGCAGCTCGACCTCCAGCGTAATCGGCTCGACGGCGGCCTGGTTGTCCGTGCTCGCGGCGGGATAGGACGCACAGCGGACCGAGGCGACCAACACCTGATCGGCCGGCGCGGCGACCGTGGTCACTGCGTTGCCGGCATAGATCGGCCGGTCGAACTCGTGCGGCCCGTGCACGGCCATGATGTCGGTGACCATGGGCACGCCGAGCAGGGCGGCCACCCGCGGCATCAGGTCCTTGCCAAAGGTGGTGTTCGGGCCGAGCACATGGCTGTACTGGCCTTGTTCGGCCGCCGCCACGATCTGTGGCGCGAATACCGCGGCGGTGGGGTGCGCGTTGGCGGGGTGATCGGCATGGCGCACCGTTGAAACACCGTCGATCTGCGCGGCCTCGCCGGCGATGCCGGCGCCGTCGTCGGCCAGCACCAGCACATCGATCTCGCGGTCTGTGATCTGCCGTGCGCAGGCCACCGTGCGTGCGGTTGATTCGTTGAGGCGGCCGTCCAGATGGTCGGCGATGATCAGAATCCTGTGGCTCATAGCAGGTTCTTCTCCTTGAGTTTGGCGACCAGTTCGTCGACGGATTCGACGCGTACACCGGCCTCGCGCTGCGGCGGCGGCGCGGTCTTGCGGGTTTCCAGCATTGCGGCGGGCGCCACGCCGAGCTCGGCCAGGCTGCTGGCCTCGATCGGTTTCTTCTTGGCCTTCATAATGTTGGGCAGCTTGAGATAGCGCGGCTCGTTGAGGCGCAGATCGGCCGTGATCACCGCCGGCAGGTCCACTTCCAGGGTTTCGAGTCCGGCATCGATCTCGCGGGTGACTCGCGCGTGGTCGTCGGCCAACTCGATCACCGAGGCGAACGTGGCCTGGGGCCAGCCGAGCAGCGCGGACGTCATCTGGCCGGTTTGATTGGCATCGTCGTCGATCGCCTGCTTACCCATCAGAAAGACCTGTGGACGCTCGTTCTCGGCGATCGCCTTGAATACGCGGGCGGCGGTGAGTGGCTGGACCACCTCGTCCGTCTTGACGTGAATGACGCGATCGCAGCCGAAGGCCAGGGCCGTGCGCAGTTGTTCCGCCGCCGGATCCGGGCCGATGGTCACGGCCACGACTTCGTCTGCCGTGCCGGCTTCCTTCCAGCGGATGGCCTGCTCGAGGGCGATTTCATCGAACGGGTTCATGCTGTGCTTGACGCCGTCGGTGACCACGCCCGAGCCGTCGGACTTGATCTGGATGCGGACGTTGTAGTCGATCGCGCGCTTGACGCTGACGAGTACTTTCATGGCTATCCTTTGCGGGTCAGAGGTTATAGTAATTCGGCCCCGAGCCGCCCTCGGGCACGACCCAGTTGATGATCTGGTAGGGATCCTTGATATCGCAGGTCTTGCAGTGCACGCAGTTGGCGGCGTTGATCTTGAGTTCCGGCTCACCGGCTTCGTTTTCCACCATCTCGTAGACGTTGGCCGGGCAGAAACGCGTGCAGGGGTTGCCGTATTCCTGGGTACAGCGGTCGGTACAGATGCTCGGGTCTAGCACCTGCAGGTGGACCGGTTGATCCTCGTCATGCTCGGTCTGGGCGTGGTAGACCGAGGCCAGGCGATCGCGCGGGGCCAGGTCGCGTGCGACGTAATTCTGTGCGTCTTCCGGCGGCGGGGTATCGAGTTGATCGAGTCGTTGCGTGGCTTGCCAGTCGGCATGGTTGGATAACGTCCAGGGCGAGGCGCCTCGGGTCGCCGTCTCCCAGACCGCATTGAGCAGCCCGGTCCATTGGCCCTTGTTGAAGCCGGGCCGGATGTTGCGGACCCGTTTCAGTTCGGTACCGACCTCGGAGGCCCGCAGCGCAGCATCAAAGCCCTCGGCCGTGCCGTGCGCAGCAACATGATCAGCCGCGATCATGCCTGAGCGCATCGCGGTATGGATGCCCTTGATCTTGGGCACATTCAGCGTACCCGCCGCATCGCCGAGCAGCATCGCACCGGGCATCTCCATCTTCGGCAGTGACTGCCAGCCGCCCTCGACCAACGCCCGGGCGCCGGCCGACACGATCTCGCCGCCCTCGAGCATGGGCTTGATCCTGGGATGATGCTTGAGTTGCTGGAAGGCCTCGAACGGGCGCAGCCGCGGGTCGGCATAGTCCAGGCCCACGACAAAACCGATGGCGATGCGGTTGTCGTCGAGATGATAGACAAAGCTGCCGCCGTAGGTGTCGTTGTCCAGCGGCCAGCCGATCGTATGCTGCACCAGGCCCGGCTTACACTGGCCTTCGGGCACTTGCCAGAGCTCCTTCAAGCCGATGCCGTAGGTCTGCGGATCGCTGTGCCGGTCGAGCTCGAAATGCCGGATGAGCTGTTTGCTGCAACTGCCGCGACACCCCTCGGCGAACAGCGTGACGGGGGCGTGGATCTCGATGCCCGGGGTGAAACTGTCCTTGGGCTGGCCGGCGCGATTAAGGCCCATGTCCGGCGTGCGCACGCCCTTGACCGCGCCGTCGTCATCGAACAGCGCTTCGGCGGCGGGAAAACCGGGGTAGATCTCCACGCCCAGCGCTTCGGCCTCGGGCGCCAGCCAACTCATCAGGTTGGCGATGGAGACAATCACATTGCCGGTGTTGTTCTGCTGCGGTGGTGTGGGCAGCCGTTTCGCGCCGTCGCGGGTGAGCCGCCAGAACTCATCCTCAACCGCATCGACACAGATCGCGGGCGGATCGTCGCGCCAGTCCGGCACCAGCTCGTCGAGCGGGCCGGTCTCGATCACCGCGCCGGCGAGATTGTGGGCGCCGACTTCCGAGGCTTTTTCGAGCACGCAGACGTCGGTTTCCGGTGATTGCTGCTTGATGCGCATGGCCGCGGCCAGCCCGGCCGGGCCGGCGCCGACGACGAGCACGTCGTAGGCCATTACGTCGCGTTCGGTCTGTTCGGTCATAGGCGGTTCGTGGTCGGCTGTAGGAAACAGGACCGTGTGCTGGCAGCAAATACACGGGACGGGGTGATACAGCGGCTCGCGGCCGCCATCAGAACTTCATGCCCGGCATGTTCAACGAAGCGGTGTTGCCGCCGTCGACCGCCAGTGCCTGGCCGGTGACGAAGCTGGCATCGTCGCTGGCCAGAAACGCGATCACCGCCGCTACTTCCTCGGGATGACCGTAGCGACGCAGTTCGCAGCGGGCACCCAGTTTGTGGGTCTTGCCGTGCGCCGCCGCGTATTCGAATACCGGTCGCGTTATGCCCGTTTCGATCAGGCCGGGGCACACCGCGTTCACACGAATGCCGTATTCGCCGAGGTCGCAGGCGGCGGTCTGGGTCAGGCTGATCACGCCGGCCTTGGTGGCGCTGTACGCATTGCCGCCAGCACCCGAGCGCAGGCCGGCCACCGACGCGGTATTGACGATTGCCCCGCGTCCGGCGGCCCGCATCGCGCCGGCCACCGTCTGCAGCACGTGCGCGCTGCCGAGAAGGTTCACGTCAACGATGTCGCGCCAGTTCTGGTGATCGTTGTCGTAGATCGGCGAATGATCGGTGCCCGCTATACCGGCGTTATTGCATAGCACATCAATCCGCCCGTAACGGGCCACAATGTCGTCGATACAAGCAGCCACGGCCCGATCATCGCGGATGTCGACGGCGCGCAGAACGTGTCCATCGTCGCCGGGCAGGTCGGCGCTCAAGTCGGCGAGAGCGGATTCGTTACGATCGAGCGCAATCACGCTTGCCCCTTCAGCTGCCAGCCGGCGCGCACATGCGCGACCGATACCGCTCGCGGCGCCGGTGATCATGGCGATACGCTGATCGAATCGGTTCATGGTGTGACGGGTACTGGCACTTACGGGATGCATGACACGATTCTACCGTCGATCGAACGCGGGTCAATAAAAATGGAATGGAATTCCATTTTTATTGATTGGGCGAGTTGGATTGCCCGGCGCCTGACGCCGAAGCCGAGGCATTGAACAGGCCGGCCTGGATCAGTTGCCGAGCCACGACGTTCGCGAACTGTTTGGCGCCTGCCTTGAGGCCATGCGGATTGTAGGTGACGGAGGTGGCCGACCAGACAATGGCCCGTTGCTTGATATCCCAGAAATTGATTCGCGCCACGTAGGTCGTTTCGTTGAGCGAGAAATCGGGCCCTAGCGGCGCGGCGCGCATGCTGAGGCCGGCTTCGACCGGCGCGGGTGCGGACGGGGGTGAGGGCACGCGCACGTTCTGGATTTTCTTGTGCACCAGATGAATGCCGATGGCGCTGTCGAAACCATGTTCGCGCAGGCGCTGCGCAACATAGGCGCGGGATTTGCCCTTGATCCCCTTGTTGCCATAAATCGGCATGGCAGCACGGGCTTTCACGCCACGGGCGCGCAGCGCGTCGACCACGGCGTTCTCCAGTGTGCTCCGGCTTGGCGAATCCACCAGCACGCCGACCACGGGCGCGCGGTAAGGCGGTTTGGCGATTGCTTCCATGTTTGGCCGGACATCGACCACACGCGTATGCCGATAGGGCGAGTTTGCACAGGCCACCAGCAGGGCCATCCCGCCCAGCGCCAAAGCCATCTTGATCTTGTTCATTGAGCTGTCCTCGGGTAGGTCGCTTGCGGCGCTAGAAGGAATAATTGGCGCTGAAGGCGAAATAATCGCGGTCCTGGACCGTGCTGTATTTCGTGGTGTTGTAGTTGGTATACGACAGGTCGCCGCCGAGATGGTGGTATTGCAGGCCCAGCCCGACGGTGATCGTGCGTTGATGCTCTTGGAATGAATTATCGCTGGAAAAGCCGTCCACGCCCTGGCGCAGGGTCAAGCTGGGCTTGAGCGCAAGCGCGCCAATGACATTGTTGTAGGTGGACTCAAGCGAAATCTGATAGCCCCAGCTGAAATCGGTCACGTAGCCGCCGGCACCGGGTGCGCCGATTCCGAAATTCGTGTGCCGGCCGAAGCGTATGTCGTGGTGGCTGGGCAGGTTGGGAATCGTTTCGAACGCCGTCTCGGCCGAGGCCACCGTTTTATCGGCGCCGAGCAGATCGGGAATGATGGTGGTGAAGGTCAGCTCGGCACGCTCCACACCGTAGCGTTTGTAGCCCTGGACGTTCTGGCCGAGACCGATTGAATCCACATAAGCCTGGGTGCCGGCCGGAATGTTGGGGTTGGCCGGTGAGCCGGTGGCGGATGTGGCGGATGTGGCGGATGTGGCTGATTGGGTGGTCAGGTCCGGGGTGTTGATCTGCAGCGGCATGTTGTCGACATAGCTCAGATTGAGCGCCAGGTTGCCGATGTTCTGGAAGGTCTTGTCGGCTGTCAGGCCAAACACTCGAATGTCGTTCGGGTAATCATAGTGAAAGGTCACGGAATTGAAGACCGCCGGCGCGGAAGGGGTCGGTCGGGGGTCGGCGTTCTTGTGCAGCGAGTAATACGGCAGGCGGGCGTTGTAATTGAAAAAATACGCACCGATATGCGCGTTCTGCTGCGCGAACGAGTACTGGAGCTTGAAGCCGTACTGTCCGCCGTTGCTGGCCTTGTTATCCGGGCCACGGCGGAAATACAGGCCGTGATCGAGCGCGTAGCGGTTCGGTACCACCACCTGATTGGAGAACGTGGCATAGCATCCGGGCGCGACATTGTCGTAGGTGGCGTAAAACGTGCCACAGCCGTCGGTGACCGAATGCTGCCAGCTGAACTGGTAGAACGCTTTCATGTCCAGATGCTGCGTCAAGCCCAGGTCGGCGCTGAGCATGCCGGCCGGGATCAGGTACTGCTGGTAGCCCGAACCCGGTCGATGAAAGGCCGGCAGGTCGATGGCATTCAGCGAACCGAACGAGCCGCGGGTAAACAGGCTGCGGCCCCACAGCAGCAACTGCTTGCCGAGCTTGAAGCTGACGTCGTGTCCCCGGACATCGAATTTACCGAAGGCGTAGGCTTGCTGGAAGGTGGCGCCATTGAACTTGGCGCGTCTGTTGAAACCGTCGTCGCTCAGCGGTGTATTCGGCACATAGCCGTTGGGCACGTTGCCGTGCGCCACCGACTTGTTGTCCTCGAGGTAGTCTTCCCAGGCCTGGCCGCTGACGAATACCCCGTAGTTGCCATGGCTCAGTTTGACGCTGCCGTAGAGCTGGGCGCTACCCTTCACGAAATCGCCTTTCTTGTAATTGAGATCGCCATCGTCCGAGACGGCATCATCCGAGCGCCCGCCGGCCCTGTTGCCCGCGAACAGGATGTCGTTGCTGGGCGATTGGGTCCGGATGGCGCTGCCGGCAATCGCCTTGAGGTTCCAGTCAGCGGACACGCCATGCCCGAGATCGACATTGCCGCCGGCGAGGGCGGGGCCGGCGAATGACAACAACCCGGCTGCATACAGCCCCCTTTTGCGAAAACCACTGTTCATGGTCGTGCTCTCCTCTTTTCGTTTTTGTCCCGGCATCCTCCGAATGGCATGCCGGTTCTTTTAAAATGCCGCGCCAGCGATTTCGGCGTCGGGCGAGCAAGGGCTGTTCAAGCAGTTGCTCGGTGCCAGGTATCGCTCGGGCATGGTGAAAATCACCTGCGCTGTTTTTTTGGAATTTCGTTTTGCAATTCGGATTGGGTCTAAACTGTGCCGCTGATGTCGTCAAGCGGCGCCGACCGCCTCGGTCGACCGACGCAGCGCGGCGCGAGCGATCTTCGGATGTGTTGTTGAACGCGCCGGGGCGGCCGGAACCCTTGTGGCGGATTGGCTTGCGTTGGCGGTGCGCGGGCGATGGACGTATCGTCACGTCTGCCGCAACAGCCGCTCGCGGGCCGATCGTCTGCGACGGATGTCGAATCCCGGCCGGGGGCGTCCAAGGGGCCGGCGATTGAATCTGCGCTCGCGTTACACGGGCCGGAAAGGGGCGAACTCGAGGGTTCGAAAACATGACAACGACCAGGGCAGCACCGATGCGCCGAACAAGAACAGGGACGGATTCAGTGGATGGGAAAAAGGATCCCAATTTCGTGACCGCGCTCGCGCGCGGACTTGAATTGATGCGTTGTTACGGCGACGCGGCGGAGTATCTGGGCAACGCCGAGCTGGCTGCGCGTACCGGCATCCCGCGACCAACCGTCTCGCGCCTGACGGCGACGCTGACCCAGCTGGGTTATCTGATTTACGTGCCGCATCTGGAACGCTATCGACTCGGCCCGCGTGTGCTGGGGCTGGGGTATCGCTATCTGGCCAGCGAGGGCGTTAGCAACATCGCGCGGCCGTTCATGCAGGAGCTGGCGGATGCCACCGACTGCTTCATTGCCCTGGGCGTGGCTGAGTGCACCCAGATGACCTACACCCAGACCTGTCAGGGTCCGGGCCCGTTGATCATGCGCATGGGCACCGGTTCTCGCGTGCCCATGGCCTATACCGCGATCGGCCGGGCTTTTCTCGCGGCCCTGCCGGCGGATCAGCGCCGGACCTATTGCGAGCTCATCCAGCGCGACGATCCGAGCGCGTGGCCGCATATCGAGCGTGCCCTCGATCGTGCCGATCGCGAGTACGAACAATACGGATTCTGCGTTGCCGAAAGCGAATGGACCCGTGATGTCAGTGGGGTGGGCGTGCCCCTGTTGCTGGAAAACGGGCGCCGCGTGGTGGCATTCAACTGCAGCGGCTCGTCGCTGCGTTTGAGTTATCAGATTCTGACCGAGAACCTCGGCCCCCGGCTGCGCGCCATGGTGGCGCAGGTGCGCGAGCTGATCGAAGGCGGCGACGATCGCGGTTGACGCCGCCCGCTTCGGGCGCGCATGTCGACACAAGTGGAATGCCGTTTTGCTTTGTTGACGGCCTCTCTGGCGCTGTGTCACTTTGCAGATAAGCACAACACGCCTGACGGCCGAATCGGCCAGTCGGGAGGATTCGACGGAGGAGAAGTCGATGGGAGCGCTTTCCGATCGCGCCGAGGCGCTGCGATCCCGGCTGCGAACGTTCATGGCCGAGCATGTGTATCCGAACGAAGCGGTCTATGCCGCCCAGCACGCACAGGCGGCGGATCGTTGGTCGGAGCCGCCGATTCATGGCCAGCTCAAGGCCCGGGCACGCGAGCAGGGGTTGTGGAATCTGTTCCTGCCCGATAGTGAGCACGGCGCCGGCCTGTCCAACCACGACTACGCCCATCTGTGCGAGATCATGGGGCGCAGCCCGATCGCGCCGAGTGTGTTCAATTGCAACGCGCCGGACACCGGCAACATGGAAGTACTGGCGCGTTACGGCAGCCCCGAGCAGCAGCAGCGCTGGCTGACGCCGTTGCTCGAAGGCGAGATCCGGTCCTGCTTTTCCATGACCGAGCCAGAGGTCGCCTCCTCCGATGCCACCAATATCGGCACGTCGATCGTGCGCGACGGCGATGAATACGTGATCAACGGTCGCAAGTGGTGGTCGTCCGGGGCCATGTCGCGCGATTGCGCGATCGCCATCGTGATGGGCAAGACCGACCCCGAGGCCGAGCGCCACAAGCAGCAATCCATGATTCTCGTGCCGCTGGATACGCCGGGTGTGAAGATCGAGCGTGCACTGCATGTGTTCGGGTACGACGACGCGCCCGAAGGCCATGCCGATATCCATTACGACAACGTGCGGGTGCCGGCGGGGAACATCATTCTCGGCGAGGGGCGCGGGTTCGAGATCGCCCAGGGCCGGCTGGGTCCGGGGCGCATACACCACTGCATGCGCACCATCGGCATGGCCGAACGGGCGCTGGAAGCGATGTGCGCGCGGGTCGCCGAGCGCGAAGCTTTCGGCCGCAAGCTGGCGGATTTCGACTCGATCCGTAAACAGATCGCGCGTTCCCGGGTCGAGATCGACCAGGCGCGGTTGCTGACGCTGCAAGCCGCCGAACGCATGGACGCGGTCGGCAACAAGGCCGCCCGCCAGGAGATCGCGATGATCAAGGTGGTGGCGCCCGAGATGGCACTGCGGGTGCTCGACCGGGCGATCCAGGCCCACGGCGCGCTCGGTGTGTCGCAGGACAGCTTCCTCGCGCGCGCCTGGGCACACATTCGCACGCTGCGGCTGGCCGATGGGCCGGATGAGGTGCATCTGGATGCCATCGCCAAACTCGAACTGCGGCGCCAGAGCGCCGATGCCGGCTGAGCCGGCGAACACGGCTTACAGGAGCGGGATATGGAGCAACTGTTTGATTTGACCGGCCAGGTCGCGGTGATTACCGGTTCCAGCCGGGGCATCGGCAAGGCGATCGCCTGGCAGATGGCGGCGCACGGGGCGAAGGTCGTGATCTCCAGCCGCAAGGCCGAGGCCTGCGACGCCGTGGCCGAAGAACTGCGCAACGCCGGCTTCGACGCCATCGCCATTGCCTGTCATGTCGGCGACAAGAGCCAGCTGCAGCATCTGGTCGATACCACGATCACGACCTACGGCGGTATCGACGTGCTGGTATGCAACGCCGCCACCAACCCGGTGTACGGCCCGACCGGCGACATGACCGACGAGGCCTGGGACAAGATCATGAACACCAACGTCCGCTCGACGTTCTGGTTGTGCAACATGGTGCTGCCGGGCATGGCCGAACGCGGGCGCGGGCGGGTGATCGTGCTGTCCTCGATCGCCGCCCTGCGCGGTAACAACGTGATCGGGACGTACGGGGTTTCGAAGGCGGCCGAGGCGGCGCTGGTACGCAACCTCGCGGTCGAATGGGGGCCGCAAAACATTCGTGTCAACGCGATCGCGCCGGGGCTGGTGCGTACCGATTTCGCGAAAGCGCTGATCGAGGATCCGGAGCGGCTGGCCCAGGCCGAACAGCGCACGCCGGTGCGCCGGATCGGTGAGCCCGATGATATCGCCGGGGTGGCGGTATTCCTGGCGAGCGCGGCCGGCGATTACGTCACCGGGCAGACGCTGGTCGCCGACGGCGGCGAGACGATCTCGGGTTAAACAGACGGGAACACGCTATGAGCGAACAGGCGGCAGGCGAACCGGCGCTGGTTGATATCCGAAGCGCCCATCGATTCGATACCGACGCACTCGAACGCTATCTCGAGCGCGAAGGGCTGCTCACCGGGGCGCTGTCGGTGAAGCAGTTCCAGGGTGGCCAGTCGAATCCGACGTTCCTGTTGCAGATCGGGGCAGGCGAACACGGCGCGCGCTATGTGCTGCGCAAGCAGCCGCCGGGCAGGATTCTGCCCTCGGCGCATCGCGTGGACCGGGAATACCGGGTGATGGATGCCCTGGCGAACGTACCCGACGTGCCGGTGCCGGCCATGCGCAGCTACTGCGATGACGCCTCGGTGATCGGCACACCGTTCTACGTGATGGATTATGTCGAGGGCCGGGTGTTCAACAACCAGCCCACCCTGACCGATATCGCGCGCGATCAGCGGGCCGGGGTGTATCACCGCATGATTGATACCCTGGCGGCCCTGCATTCCGTCGATGTGGCGGCAGTCGGGTTGTCCGATTTCGGCAAGCCCGAGGGCTATGTCGAGCGCCAGGTTGCCCTTTGGCGCAAGCAGTACGAAAAGTCCACCGATGAACCCGATCCGGCCATGATCGCGCTCGGCGACTGGCTCGCCGAACACCTGCCGCCGGATAGCCCGCCGACCATCGCCCATGGCGATTTCCGCATCGGCAACCTGCTGCTGGCGCCCGATTTGTCGCGGGTGCGTGCGGTGCTCGACTGGGAGCTCGCCACGCTCGGGCATCCCCTGGCCGATCTGGCCTATGCCTGTCTGCCGTACTACCTGCCGCCGGGCCAGGCCGGTCTGCCCGGTCTGGTGGGCCTCGACCTGGCCGAACACGGCATCCCGGATGAGGCCGAGCTGCTCGCGCGCTACCGCGCGCGTCGCAATCTCGCGCGGATCGATGACTGGCCCGTGTTCATCGCTTTTTCGCTGTTCCGGATCGCCGCCATCCTGCAGGGGGTCTATGCGCGCGCGGTTCAGGGCAATGCCAGCAACGCCAATGCACTGGAAGTCGGGCGCCAGGCCGGCCGGCTGGCCGAGCGCGGCTGGGAAATCGCGCGAAGCCACGATTGACCGGCATTTCGCTCGGCCCGTTTTTGAATCGAGAGTCGGCATGACGCGCTTTCAGCGCATCCTGGTCACCAATGACGATGGCATCGATGCGCCGGGCTTGGCGGTGGCCGAACAGCTGGCCACCATGCTGGCCGACGAGGTATGGGTGGTCGCGCCGCAGACCGACCAGTCCGGTGTAGGCCAGGGCATTTCCATGCACCAGCCACTGCGAGCGCTACGTCGCGAGGCGCGTCGCTATGCGGTTTCCGGTACCCCGGCCGACTGCGTGATGTATGCGCTGGCTGCGCTGTGTGCAGATCGGGCCCCCGATCTGGTGCTGTCGGGGGTGAACTGGGGCGCCAATCTGTCCGATTCGGTGATGTATTCCGGCACCGTGGGCGCGGTGCTGGCTGCCAACCATCTCGGCATCGACGCCATCGCGCTCAGCCAGGCCTATCATGCCGGCGCCGCGCCGGATTTCAGCGTGGCCCGGGCTTATGCCCGACGGGTCATCGACCCGTTGCTGGCCCGGCGGGCCCGCGACGGCAGCTGCTGCTGGAGTGTCAACTTCCCCATGCAGCCGCTGGATTCCATACGCGGCCTGCGTTTCACTCGTCAGAGCCGGGGTGCGATTCGTGCCCCGAAGCTGACGCCAGTCACCGCCAACGATCCGCACGCTGGCCAGTGGCTGGGTTTCCACAGCAACGCAGCTGCGGTCGACGACCCGCGCGGCGATGTCGCGGCCTTGCGCGAGCACCATGTCTCGGCCACGCCGCTGCACGGCACGCGCTGCAACGAAGCGTTGCTCGCGCGGACGGCGGACGATCCGGATATCGATATTCGCCGCTGAGCGATGAGCGGCTGATCGTCATGGCGCGCCGGGCCACGGACTGCATTGCGCCGGCGTACGACATTGGAATTAAAAAATGGAATGTCGTTTCAAAATACATTGACGCCACCGGCGGCCGGTGACAGAGTCGGATCCATCCGGATAAAACATGCGCTTCAGAACGCGTGGCCGGGTCTGTTGGACGACGAGGAGATGCACGCAATGTTCGATCGGCACCATGCCGTATGGCCCGCCTACCTGCCGCACCGTCTGGCCCTGCCCCAGACCAGCGTGTTCGCCAATCTCGCGATTTCCGCGCAGCGCTATCCGGAGCGTGACGCGATCCTTTATTACGGCGCCGCGATGACGTATGCCGCGCTCGAGCGCGAGGCGCTTGCGCTGGCCGGCTATCTGACAGCGCAGGGCGTGGCCCGCGGCGACCGGGTACTGCTCTATATGCAGAACGCGCCGCAGTACGTCGTCGCCTTCTATGCGATTCTGCGCGCCAATGCGGTGGTGGTACCGGTCAATCCGATGAATCGCACCGGCGAAATCGAACACTACGCCCGCGATACCGAAGCCCGCCTGTGCCTCTGCGGCCAGGAGCGTCTGGCCGAGGTCACGCCGCTGGTCGAATCCGGGCTGCTGGACGAGATCGTGGTGACGGCCTACAGCGAGTACGCGCCGGCGGCTTGCGATTTCGAACTGCCGGCGGAGGTCTCGGCACCGTTCGAAACACCGCGGGCAGCGGGGGTGACCGCCTGGCGCGATGCCATGGCCGCCGGCCACGCGCCGCCGGCGCTTGAAGTCGGCCCCGACGATCTCGCGGTATTGCCCTACAGTTCCGGCACCACGGGCCAGCCCAAGGGCTGCATGCATACCCACACCTCGGTGATGGCCACGGCGGTGCACAGCGTGGTGTGGAGTTACGGCACTTCCGAGGGCGTCAATCTCGCCACGCTGCCGTTCTTTCATGTCACCGGCATGCAGAACAGCATGAATGCGCCCATCTATGCCGGCGCGACCCTGGTCATCATGACGCGCTGGGACCGACGCACGGCGGCCCGACTTATCGAACGCCACCGGGTCGATCGCTGGACCAACATCGTGACCATGGCGGTGGACCTGCTGGCCGATCCCGAGATCGAGTCCTTCGATTTGTCGAGCCTGACATACATCGGCGGCGGCGGAGCGGCCATGCCGGCCGCGGTGGCCGGCAAACTGCGCGACCTGACCGGGCTGGATTACATCGAAGGCTACGGTCTCAGCGAGACCATGGCGGCGACTCACATCAATCCGCTCGGGGCGCCGAAAGCCCAGTGTCTGGGCATTCCGGTGTTCAGTGTCGATGCGCGGATCATCGACCTGGAAACGCAGGCCGAGGTGTCGATCGGCGAGAGCGGGGAAATCGTGTTGCATGGGCCGCAGGTGTGCGTCGGCTACTGGAATCGGCCGGAGGCCACGGCTGCGGCCTTCATCGAGATCGACGGCAAGCGATTCCTCCGGACCGGCGATATCGGCCGCTATGACGAGGACGGCTATTTCTTCATGGTCGACCGCGTCAAACGGATGATCAACGCCTCGGGCTACAAGGTCTGGCCGGCCGAGGTCGAGGCGTTGATGTACGGCCACCCGGAGATCCGCGAAGCCTGCGTGATCGCCACACCCGACGCCCGTCGTGGTGAATCGGTCAAGGCCTGCGTCGTGCTGGTCGACGGCGCGACCGCGACCGAGGCCGACATTCTGGCCTGGTGTCGCGACAACATGGCGGCTTACAAAGTGCCGCGGGCGGTCGAGATCTGTCTCGAACTGCCTCGCTCCCAGACCGGCAAGGTCATGTGGCGTCGCCTGCAGGAGGCCGAATGGGAAGACGCATAACCGGATATTTGCTTCGCCCGGCGAGGGTTTTGCAGCGCAAGGAGTATTCATGAGCGATGTCGTTTCCTATCGATGCGAGGCGGGCGTCGGCCTGATCGTGGTCGACAACCCGCCGGTCAACGCCCTGGGCCACGCGGTTCGCCAGGGCCTGCTCGAGGCCTTGAACGAGGGCCTGGCCGACGAATCCGCCAAGGCGCTGGTGATCATGGGCGATGGCCGCACCTTTCCGGCGGGCGCCGATATCCGCGAGTTCGGCCAGACACCGAAGCCGCCGGCGCTGCCCGAGGTCATCGATGCAATCGAGGCCAGCGATAAACGAGTGATTGCTGCCGTTCATGGCACGGCCCTCGGCGGCGGCATGGAGATCACGCTCGGTTGCGATTATCGACTGGCGTTGGATTCGGCGAAAATGGGGCTGCCGGAGGTTAACCTCGGCCTGCTGCCCGGCGCCGGCGGCACGCAGCGCCTGCCGCGCCTGATCGGCGCGAAGGCGGCACTGGAAGCAATCGTCGAGGGCAAGCCGATCAAGGCCGCGCGGCTGGCGGAGATGGGGGTCGTCGACGTGGTAGTGAGCGGCGATCTCAAGACCGAAGCCATCGCCTACGCCCAGAGACTGATCGCTGAGGACGCGCCGCGCCGCCCGGTCAGCGAGCTTTCCGTTGCGACAGAAGAAGCCGCTGTCTTCGCCGAGTTCGAGGCCACCATCGCGCGCAAAAAACGCGGCCACCTGGCGCCGTTTCACTGCATCAAGGCGGTCAAGGCGGCCACCGAGATGGATTTCGCCGCCGGCATGGCGCGCGAACGCGAGCTGTTTGCCGAATTACTCGATTCGCCGCAGTCGGCGGCCCTGCGCCATGTCTTCTTCGCTGAACGCGAGGTGGCCCGGGTGCCGGGGCTGGCAAAGGATACGCCGCAACGCGAGATCAAGCGCGTCGCGGTGCTTGGGGCGGGCACGATGGGCGGCGGCATCGCCATGAATTTCCTGTCCGCCGGGATCCCGGTGACGCTGCTGGAAAACAAGCAGGACGCGCTGGATCGCGGCGTGGCGACCATGCGCCGGAACTATGAGGCCAGCGCCCGAAAAGGCCGGCTGGATGCCGAACAGGTCGAAGCCAACATGGGCCGGTTGTCGACCACGCTGGACTATGGGGATCTGGCCGAGGCCGATCTGATCATCGAAGCCGTGTTCGAGAACATGGACGTCAAGAAGACCGTGTTCGGCGAGCTCGATCGGGTGGCGAAGCCCGGGGCGATTCTGGCAACGAACACCTCGACGCTGGACGTGGACGAAATTGCCGGGGCGACGTCCCGGCCGTCCGACGTGCTCGGCATGCATTTCTTCTCGCCGGCCAATGTCATGAAGCTGCTGGAGGTGGTGCGCGGCAAGCAGACCGCGGACGACGCGCTGGCGACGGTGATGGCGCTGGCGCGACGTATCGGCAAGGTCGGGGTCGCGGTCGGCGTGTGTTACGGGTTTGTCGGCAATCGCATGCTGCACAAGCGCCAGGCCCAGGCGGTGGCGCTGGTCAATGAGGGGGCCACGCCGTCCCAGGTCGACCGCGTGCTTTACGATTTCGGCTTGCCCATGGGGCCGTTTGCGATGGCCGATCTGGCCGGGCTGGACGTGGGCTGGCGCATTCGCGAAGGCCTGCGGGAAACCGATCCCGCCAACGCCCCGGCGCGCAACTGGATGGATGCGCTGGCCGAGGCCGGCCGCTTCGGCCAGAAGACCGGAGGCGGTGTCTTCGACTACTCCGATGGCGGCCGTACGCCGGAGCCGTCGGAAGCCACGGCAGCCGAGATCGAAAAATATCGTGCCGAACAGGGCATTACGCCGCGCGAAGTCAGCGACGAGGAAATTCGCGAGCGCTGTCTTTACGTGATGATCAACGAAGGCGCGAAGATCCTCGAAGAAGGTATCGCCGCGCGGCCGCTGGATATCGACATCGTCTGGATCTACGGCTACGGCTTTCCTTCCTACCGCGGCGGGCCGATGTTCTGGGCCGATCGGCTCGGGCTCGAACACGTCCGTGAACGCATCAAGGCATTCCACGAGGACAGCGGCGATCCGGACTGGCAGATCGCGCCCCTACTCGAAAAACTCGCTGGCGAAGGCAAGGGCTTCGCCGACCTCTAAGCTCTTTCGGTAACGACACCCCATGGATATTGAATACAACGACGCCGAGCGCGCCTTTCGCGACGAGGTGCGCGGCTTTCTGGCGGAAAATCTTCCGGCCACGATCGCCGAAAAGGTCAACAACTATCGACGCTTGAGCCGCGATGAAACCGTGCACTGGCATCGCGTGCTGGGCGAGAAAGGCTGGCTGGCGATGCACTGGCCGACCGAATACGGCGGTCCGGGCTGGTCGCCGATCCAGAAGCATATCTTCGAGGAAGAGAGCGCCGCGGCCGGGGCGCCGCGCCTGCTGCCGTTCGGCATCAATATGGTGGCCCCCGTCATCATCAAGTTCGGCAGCCAGGCGCAGAAGGATTACTACCTGCCGCGCATGCTCACCATGGACGACTGGTGGGCCCAGGGCTATTCCGAGCCCGGGGCCGGCTCGGATCTGGCCAGTTTGAAGATGCGGGCCGAGCGTCAGGGCGATCACTACATCGTCAACGGCCAGAAGACCTGGACCACGCTCGGCCAGCATGCGAACATGATCTTTTGCCTCGTGCGCACGGATCCCCAGGCGGCGAAGAAGCAGGAGGGCATTTCCTTCCTGCTGATCGACATGAACAGCCCGGGCGTGACCGTGCGCCCGCTGATCACGCTGGACGGCGAGCACGAGGTCAACGAAGTCTTTTTCGACAACGTCGAAGTGCCAGTGGAAAACCGGGTCGGCGAAGAAAACAAGGGCTGGACCTACGCCAAGTACCTGCTGACCTTCGAGCGCACCGGCATCGCCGGCGTCGGCATATCCAAGGCCGCGCTGGCGCATTTGAAGACCATCGCCCATGAGTACCGGATTCGCGGGCAGCGCCTGATTGAACAGCCTGCGTTCGCCGACCGACTGGCCGAGATCGAGATCGAATTGATGGCGGTCGAGATGACCAACCTGCGCGTGGTCGCCGCGGCCGAGGCCGGTGGCGTGCCAGGCGCCGAAAGCTCGTTTCTCAAGATCATGGGCACGGAAGTGCGCCAGAAGATTTCGGATCTCTATCGTGAAGCGGTCGGCCCCTATGCGCTGCCGTTCATCGATGAAGACGACGCCCCCGTAGGCCCCGATTTCGCCGGTGTGGCGGCACCGACCTATTTCAACCTGCGCAAGCTTTCGATCTTCGGCGGCTCCAACGAGATCCAGAAGAACATCATTTCCAAGGCCATTCTCGGTCTCTAGACACACGAGGCAGATCCGTCATGGATTTTTCATACAGCGATGAGCAGCGCATGCTCAAGGACATGGTCGACCGCCTGGTCGCCGAGCAGTACGATTTCGACACGCGCGAAGCCGCGCGTGCCTCGAGCGCCGGCTATTCGACGCAGATGTGGCAGCAGTTCGCTGAACTCGGCCTGCTGGGCGTGCCCCTGTCGGAGGACGCCGGGGGTTTCGACGGCGGCGGCGCCGAGTTGATGGTGGTCGCCGAGGGCTTCGGCCGGGCGTTGGTGGTTGAGCCGTATCTCGCGTCCGTGGTGCTCTGTGGCCACCTGATCGATGCGCTCGCCGACGGCGTACACAAGGCCGAACTCGCCGAGTCGATCATCAGCGGTGAAATGCGCTACGCGCTGGCCTGTCATGAGCCCGATGGCGGCTACGATCCGCACTGGATCGCCACCACGGCGCGCGCCGATGGCGACGGCTATGTGCTGGATGGCAGCAAGGCCGTGGTGGCCCATGGCGATAGCGCCGATCGCCTGATCGTGATCGCCCGCAGTAGCGGTGAACCGGGCGATCGCGACGGGCTGAGCGCTTTTCTGGTCGATGCCAGCGCGCAAGGGGTGGCCCGTCGTGGTTATCCCACGATCGATGGCCACCGGGCCGCGGATATCACGCTGGCAAACGTCCGCGTGGGGGGCGATGCGCTGCTGGGCGAAGCCCGGCAGGCGGGGGCCGCTCTGGACGCGGCGCTCGAACGCGGGGTGATTTATCTCTGCGCCGAGGCCACGGGCGCCATGGACCGGGCCTGTGAACTGACGCTGGAATATCTCAAGCAGCGCAAGCAGTTCGGTGTGCCGATCGGCAGCTTCCAGGCACTCCAGCATCGCATGGTCGACATGCGGATTGCGCTGGAAAAAGTCCGCGCCCTGACGTTCTGGGCGGCCTGTTCGCTGGAGTCCGCGCCGGACGAACGCCGGCAACGCATCGCGGCCGCCAAGGTGATGGTCGGACGGGCCGGCCGCCAGGTCGCCGAAGAGGCCATACAGCTGTTCGGCGGCATGGGCATGATGGAGGAATCGGCCATTGCCCACTATGCCAAGCGCATCGTCATGATCGACCATTGGCTGGGCGATCATCGTTGGCACATGGCCGCGTTCCGCCGCGCGCTTGTCGATGGCGACAATGCGCTGGCGAACGCGGCGTAATTGGCGATTTGATCATGGGCCTGCCGGCGGCGACTGTAAGCCGGCAGGCTACTGGCGGGGTTCAGCCCGTTTTTGTGCCGCCGAGGGCACGGCGCGCCCTCCGTTTCGGGGATATGTGCGGCGGCGCCGAGGCGCTGTTTTCATGCCGAACGGCACCGCCGGGATGACATCGCTGCGGCGAGTCGATCACAAGCCGCCGGTCGGTGGCGACTGCGCCGCGCCAACCGGCAACACGATGCGGTCGTTGGCGCCGTTCACGATGGCGGCAAAGGCCAGATAGATGGACACTACGGCGAGCATCAACGTCGCGTAACCGCCCAGCACGATACAGATTTCGGAGTCGAACCAGTGCCCGAACGCGGCCAGCACGAAGCTGACCGTGATATTCAGAAAGAAGAACTGTAGCGCACGCGATTCCTTGAGCGCCCCGAGCCATAAAGCGAGGGAAACGGTGCCGAACAACAGGAAATACCAGCCGGCGAATGCCGGTGCGACGCCTTTATGAAAGAACAACAAATAAAGCGCCAGTGACCACCAGAAGGCACCGAAGGCGGTGAATCCGGTAAAGCCCAGCGTATTGCCGCCAACGAACTCCAGGCAACCGGCAATGACCTGGGCGCCACCCCCGAAGGCAAATACCACCGCGATCAGTAATCCGATGTTATCCGGCGGGTACCAGCCGGCGTTGATCATGCCCAGCAACCAGGCGGGCAGGGCCGTGGCGAACAGGCCAAGCGGCGCTGGATCGGCGGTTTGTCGAGTCGGGGCAGTGCTCATTAGACAGCCTTCATTATTGTGTATCGTGCCGTTCGATACTCACGCCCCGGATTCGATGTTCGCTATCATCATTTTGTATTATGGAACAGCGTTCCGTAATACGCGTGGTGACGAATGGGTTTGAAACCCGGGATAAGGCAGCACTCAATATCTAAAGGCGCGCCTCCGACTTAACCCCGCTCCTGATCTGGTTTGGCGATTCTCCCTGAAGACGCATGCCGGCTGGTAAAACGGGCCGAGATACGGCCCGTTACCCGATGAGCATAGGGGCGGTCGTTCGGCTCTAGCCGTTCAGTAGGGGGCGGACATATAGGGCGATTGATACTTGAGCACAGCCGGGCTGTTTGAGCGCTCTCTCTTGAAACGCTGGATTGTGTGCTCTGACGCCCCGTTGTTGTCAGGCGTGTCGCTGAAATTGTCGGAAAGCGCACCGATCCCAGCCGGCTGCTGGAACGCGAAGGCGTTTTTGATCTCGAAGGTTCCAGCCTTTTGCTGCGTCGTGCGTTGCGGGTTCGACTGGCTGTCGGTCGCCGTTGAGGGGTTGGCGGCCTGAGCCGAAATAGTGCCGAGAACCAGGCCGAAGCCGAGGAGGATGGCTGCGCCGGTACGGGTTTTCTGGGCCAGTGTGTTCATGCTCGATACTCTCGTCAATAAATGGCGATGCGTGTTTGCTATCGCCGAAGCTAGCTGTTGATGCATACTCTATTGACTTACGTCGAGTGAATAAACCGCTAGATATTCATTTGTTTATTTAGTTTTATTGTTGAATGAATCTGCTCAACGCCATGACGACGTTCGTCCGTATTGTCGACGAGGGCAGCCTTGTGGCAGCGGCGAACAGCAGCGGGCTATCGCCGGCCATGGTGGGTAATCACCTCCGTGCGCTGGAAGAACGGACGGGGATGACATTGCTCAACCGGACCACGCGCCGTCAGAGTCTGACCGAGTTCGGTCGCCTCTATTACCGGCGCTGTGTCGATATCCTCGAGTTGGTCGAAGACACCGACATGCTGGCGCAGCAATCCCAGGCCACGCCGCGCGGCAAGTTGCGGATTACTGCGCCTCATGCTTTCGGTGCGGATTGGCTCATGCCCGCGTTGACGGATTACACCGCGCAATACCCGCAAGTCACGATCGATCTGGTGGTCGACGATCGGCTTTTCGACCTCGTCTACGACCAGTTCGAAGCCGCCATCCGGATCGGCGAACTGGCCAACGAGGATCTCGTGGCCCGGCCGCTGTCCCCGTTCCAATCGCTACTCTGCGCCGCGCCGGGCTATATTGCAGCCCACGGGCAGCCGGCCGAACCGTCCGAACTGGTCGATTACGACTGCCTGCTCTATACCTACGCGCGCCAGATTCACGCGGATCTTTCCTCTTATGTGCTGAATCTGGCCGGCCCGGCGGGCGCGGTGGATGTCACCGTCACCGGGCGGGTCTACGTCAACAGCGCCGCGGCGCTGCGCCGGGCGGCCTTGTCCGGTATGGGCATCACATTCCTGCCGGAACGTGCCGTTGCCGATGACATTGAACGCGGCGATCTGGTGAACGTGCTGCCCGAATACCGTTCGCCCGAACGGCCGCTGCATCTGCTGTATCGGCGTGACCGGCGCCTTTCGCCCAAACTGCGCAGCTTCATCGATTTCGTGCTCGCGCGCTTCGGGCGTTAGCCCTCGGTGGGTGCGATCGGACGCGGCCGCAAGCGGTCCTCGAGACGAACTCATACATAAGCCGCATTAATGCGAAATGCAATTTCGTTTTAGTATTGGCGACTGAATGTTTTCGGGCGTCCGGAGTTTCGCGCGGCGGTGGTGCATGCGTGCCACCGGCCACGGCGTGAGTGGCCCGGATGCCCATGCGATCGACAAAGGAAGACGACGATGCAGGACTTTGCCTGGTCCGACCCCCTGCTGCTGGAAGGGCAGCTGAGCGAGGACGAGCGCATGATCCGCGATGCGGTTCATGATTATTGCCAGAACAGCCTGATGCCGCGCGTGCTGGAGGCGAATCGGCATGAGATCTTCCACCGCGAGATCATGACTGAAATGGGGTCGCTCGGCATGCTCGGCTCAACCATTCCCGAGGCGTACGGGGGCGCGGGGTTGAGCCATGTCTGCTACGGCCTGCTCGCGCGGGAGGTCGAACGGGTCGACTCGGGTTATCGGTCGGCGATGAGCGTGCAATCGTCGCTGGTCATGCATCCCATCCATGCATTCGGCAGCGAGACGCTCCGCAACCGGTATCTGCCCAGGCTGGCCAGTGGTGAATGGGTCGGCTGTTTCGGGCTGACCGAGCCCGACCACGGCTCCGATCCCGGCTCGATGAGCACGCGCGCGTCGCGGGTCGAGGGCGGCTATGTTCTGAATGGCGCCAAGACCTGGATCACCAATTCGCCGATCGCCGATGTCGCGATCATCTGGGCCAGTCTCGACGGGCAAATCAACGGCTTCGTCGTCGAGCGCGACTTCGGCGGCATGACGACACCGCACATCGACGGCAAATTCTCGCTGCGTGCGTCGGCCACCGGCCAGATCATGCTCGATGACTGTTTCGTGCCCGAGGCGAACCGCCTGGACGTGACCGGACTGAAGGGCCCGTTCTCCTGTTTGAACAAGGCCCGCTACGGCATTGCCTGGGGCACCATGGGCGCGGCCGAATTCTGCTGGCACGCGGCCCGTGATTACACGCTCGAACGCCGGCAGTTCGGCCGGCCGTTGGCGGCCACACAACTGATCCAGAAAAAACTGGCGGACATGAGCACGGAGATCACCCTGGGTCTGCATGCTGTACTGCGGCTCGGCCGATTGATGGATGCGGGCCAATGGGCGCCGGAAATGGTCTCCATGCTCAAACGCAACAACTGCGGCAAGGCACTCGAGATCGCCCGCCAGGCCCGCGACATGCACGGTGGCAACGGGATTGCCGATGAATACCACGTCATCCGGCATGTCATGAATCTCGAAGCGGTCAACACCTACGAAGGCACCCACGATATTCATGCCTTGATCCTGGGCAAGGCCCAGACCGGGTTGCAGGCTTTCAAATGAGCCGGGCGCCGATCACACCGGCATGCCGTCGCGGGCCCGCGTCGCTGCCCCTCATCAATCAAGGGATATCGCCATGAAGGCATTGCGCTGCAAACAGTTCGGGCCGCCCGAGACGCTGGTGCTCGAAGAGGTCGACACGCCGCCCGTTGGGCCGGACCAGGTTCTCATCGACATGCGCGCCGCCGCGGTCAATTTCCCGGACAGTCTGATCATCCAGGACAAGTATCAACTCAAGCCCGAGCTGCCGTTTTCGCCGGGCGGTGAGCTGGCCGGCACCGTCGCGGCCGTCGGCGAGAACGTGACCCGGGTGCGGCCCGGCGACGATGTGATTGCATTCACGGGATACGGCGCATTTGCGGAACAGGTGGTGGCCGGGGCCGATCAGGTCATGCCCAAGCCGGCGGGGCTGGATTACGTGACCGCCTCGGCCTGCGTGATGACCTATGGCACGAGTTACCATGCCCTGGCCGACCGGGCCGGGCTCGTCGCGGGCGAAAGCCTGTTGGTGCTGGGCGCCTCGGGCGGAGTCGGGCTGGCCGCGATCGAGATCGGCAAGGCGCTGGGCGCGAATGTGATCGCGGCCGCGTCGAGCGAGGCCAGGCTCGCCATATGCCGCGAACATGGCGCGGACGAGACGATCAATTACGCAAGCACCGACCTGAAACAGGCACTCAAGGATCTGACCGGCGGGGCCGGCGTGGACGTGGTCTATGATCCGGTGGGCGGCGCCGCGACGGAAGCCGCGCTGCGCGGCACGGCCTGGCGTGGGCGGTTGCTCGTGATCGGCTTCGCCAGCGGCGATATTCCCAAGCCGCCCTTGAATCTGGCCCTGCTCAAGGGCGCTTCGATCATCGGCGTGTTCTGGGGAAGCTTCGTGCAGCGTGAGCCGGAGGCCAACGCCAAACAGCTCGAGACGGTTTTCGAGTGGATCCGCGAAGGCCGCCTGCGCCCCCATATCGGCGGCGTGTATCCGCTGGCTCGCGGCGGCGAGGCGATCGCCGCGCTCGCCAACCGCCAGGTTTCCGGCAAGCTGGTCATTACCACCGTCACCGACTGAGCTTCACCCGCCAAGCGGTCCCGCTGAGTGGGGCCGCGGCCGGGTTCACTGGGATGCAACCCGCAAGACGCGCGGGTTCGGGTCGGGCGCGCCGGGTTGGGCCGGAGAGCCTTGGGGGGCCTAGATCAATCCATATCCGGCGGTGCCTTCAGCCAGGCTTCGACCTGGGGCGGCAATTCGCGCGGTTGTGGGTCGTAGCCCTGGGCACGCAGCCAGTCGCGCACGGCCAGGCCGGTGCCGCCGGGCCAGTATTCGGCTTCGTGCTTGGGCACGTGGAACCACTCCGCCAGTTCCTCGTTGAGCGCGATCTCGCCGCGGCCGACCAGATGATAGGCCAACAACAACTGGTTCTTGCGGGCGAAGCCATAGGCGCCGATGAATTCGGTGATCTCGGCCTCGATGCCCAGTTCCTCGGCGACTTCGCGCACCACGCCTTCGGCCGGGTCTTCACGCGGTTCCAGAAAGCCGGTGACCAGGCCGTACATGCCCTGCGGCCATTTTGCGTTGCGCGCGAACACCAGGTGGCCTTCGTGTTCGACCACGCCCGCAACCACCGGGATCGGGTTGTCCCAGAAGATATAACCGCAGTCGTCGGCCGGGCAGGCCAGACGATCCATGTCGGCGATCTCGCGCACGACCAGCGGCGTGGCGCAGACGGGGCAATAGCGGCGTGGATCCATGGTTTCTCCTAGGGCCTAATTCAGCCGCGCCGCGGAGGATGAAACCGGCGGGCGCGGCGAATGAAATCGCGACGCTCGGCAGGGCCGGGCGTCGAAGCATAGCGTAACCGCGAATAGCGCGCGGCGAGATCCGTGATCGCACGGGCGAGCGCCGGATGTCGGGCCGCGACGCGCTCGGCGTAATGGGCGGGTGTCTCGCCGGTGCGGCGGGCGATGCCGCGGCGGGCGAGCCGGCGGCATACTCCCTGCCAGGCGCGCACCGCCGGATCAGGCTCGCGGGCGACCCGCATGCGCCAGGCGAGCCAAAGCGACACCAGCATCAGCAGCCCGACCACGAGCCCGGTCAGGATGGCGATCGCGGTGCCGAAGCCTGCGATGCCGAGGGCCGCGAATAGGCGTTGCTGGAGATCCGGACCGTAGGCGAGAAACCAGCGGTTCCAGCCCGCGTCGACCGCGTCCCAGAGCATGCGCGCGCGATACCAGGCATCGCGGCCGTGGCCGCCGGCCATGTACGGCAGATCGCCGGTGTCGGCGATCGCCGCGTTGATGCCGTCCACGATACGCTTCGGTGCCGCCGCCGCGGTCGGGTCCACACGTACCCAGCCGGCGCCGGCGAGCCAGACTTCGCTCCAGGCATGGGCGTCCGAATCGCGCACGATCCAGTAATCGCCGAGGCTGGCGTGTTCGGCGCCCTGGTAGCCGGTGACCACGCGGGCCGGCACGCCGGCGGCGCGCATCAGGAACGTGAAAGCGCCCGCAAAGTGCTCGCAGAAGCCGGCGCGGGTGGTGAACAGGAAATCGTCGACGCTGTTGTCGCGCGAGGTCCGCGGCGGATTGAGGGTATAGCTGAAACCGCCGCGCCGTAGGAAATCGAGCGCGCTATGCACCACCGCGCGGGCGCCCGGGTCCTGCTGCGCCCAGCGGTGGGCCAGCGCGCGGGCGCGCGGATTGCCCGTGGCCGGCAGTGCGAGCGCGCGTTGTCGGGCGGCCGGCGTCAGCTTGGCGTCCAGGGTGTATTGCGTGGCCGAGCGCGCTATGTAGCGGACGCGCTGGTCGATGGGCCGGGGCGCGACCCAGTTGCCGCCGGCCGTGCGTCGATGCGCGGTGTCGACAGCCAGCGGCATGTCGAGCGCGATCAGCCAGCGCTTGTGACTGGGCGCAAGGGTGATGTCGGTGCGGATGGTCGGTCCGTCGGCGTGCACACTGGCCGGCGCGATATCGCGGGCGACGCCCGGGCCCGTATGCCAGGTGCCGTGGTCGTAATCCCAGAGCACCGGCCCGCGCCAGTAGCGGAGTGCCGGTGGCGGCGCGGGGCCGTCGAAGCGCACACGAAACGCGACCGCGCCCGAGCGGGCCAGATCGGCGATAGCGCCCGGCGACATCGTGTCCGACAGACCTGTTCGCGCGGTGTTGCCGTTATCGGCGGGCAGGCCCCAGAGGGGGCCGGGCAGCCGGGGAAACAGCACGAACAATGCCGCTGCCACCGGAATCGCCAACGCCAGCAGGCGGGCCGATTCCGCGGCCGATGCCGAGGGCGGGGCGTCGTCTCCGGCGTGGAGGTGTACGAAAGCGGCCACGATCAGCCAACTGCCGCCGATCAGGTACAGCGCCATGCCGAGCGACTGAGAGAACAGGAACTGGGTCACCAGTACGAAGCAGCACAGCGCCAGCACGATCACCACATCGCGATAGCGCTGGGTTTCGCTGAGCTTGAGCGCCAGCATGAGCACGAGCAGCGCCACGCCCGCGGTCTGTCCGTTGATGTGGCCGAAGCCAAGAAAGACCGCGCTCACCCCGGCAATGGTGAGCAGCGCGCGGAGCAGACCGTGTGGCGTGGCCTGCCCGAGCAGGGTCCGGAGCACGTTCCAGGCCAGCAGCGCGGCGGCGGCGAAGCTCACCCAGAACGGCAGATGCAGAATGTGCGGGCCGCAAATGACAGCCACCAGCGCGGTCAGCGCGAGTCGCTCGCCGCGGCTGACGAGCCGGGCCGTGTGGGTGGTTCCGGTAGCCGCCATCAGAACAGGGCCAGTGCTTCGAGACAGTCTCGCCGGTGGGCCGGTCCCGTGGCCGGGCCGAGCGTTTGCCGTGGCAGGCGCAAGCCATAGACGGCGCCGTGTCGATCGGCCTCGACCACCCAGTAGGCGAGCTGCGACAGGCGGGCCTCGGGGGCCAGCGCATCGAGCGTGGCATAGTCGAACCAATGGCTGGGCGCGCGGCTGTCGTGGTGCTCGGTGATGATCAGATCGTCGGTACGCGCGCTGGCTTTCCAGTCGATACGACGCCGGGAATCGCCGGTCTGGAAACGACGGTGGCCGGCGAACAGGGCCTCGCCGGCTCGGACCGGCTCGGCGTGCCCGTCATCGCCGGCCTGTGCCATGGAGGCCGACCCGAGCCGGTCGATGGGCGCGGGGTAGACCAGCACCCGCGCGCTGGGCGCGGCATGGCTCCAGCAACGAAACAGGCCCATCGGGTAGCGGCTGCTGAGGGTCAGGCGCGGGCAGCTTAGCCGGCCGCGGCCGTGTGTCGGTACTTCGATGGACGCGTGCCCCGCCCGTTCGCGATCGACCGCGAGCGCGCGGCCGATGCCGGTGGCGCCGCCGGCGACGTACAGACCCCGGCGCACCGGCCGGGCATGGCTTGCCAGTTCGATGTCGAAGCACGCGGTTTCGCCGGCGAATACCGGCGCCGCCCGGACGTCGGTCAACTCCACCCCGGCGAGATTGCGATGCGCACGATGCATGGAAACCAGCGCGGCGGCGGCCAGCCAGAAGGTCAGGGTAAAGGCGAGATTGTTGCCGTAGTTGGTCGCTCCGACGAGCATGACGACCAGCAGCACGCCGAACAGGGCACCGGTCGCGCTGGGCAGGATGTAGACGCGACGCGCGGGAATGCGCAGCGGCGGCGGTCCGCTCGGCGCACGCCGGCGGATGGCGGCGTCGATACGGTGGGTAAGCGGTATGCCGAGCGCCAAGGCGTTATACGTCGACGCGGGCCAGCAGATACGCGGAGGGTTTGCCGGCGTCGCGCTCGCGCAAGGTGAGGCGATGATCGACCACCGCCGGCAGCACGGCTTGGACGTCTTCGGGCAGCACATGGTCGCGGCCATCGATCAACGCCCAGGCCTGGGCCGCGCGCCGCAGCGCGAGCCCGCCGCGCGGCGACAGCCCGCGCTCGCATGCACTCGCGCTACGGCTGTGCTCGATCAGGGCCTGCAGGTAATCGAGCAGCGGATCGCGCACGATGGTGGCCGCGGCCGCGCGCTGCCAGGCGATCAGGTCGCCCGGTCCAGCGACCGGCGCCAGCCGGTCATGCGAGGCGTCGGCCCGGGACACGCCGCCCGCGAGCAGCCGGCGCTCGGCCATCCGCGAGGGGTAGCCGAGATCGATCCGCATGAGAAAACGATCGAGCTGCGAATCCGGCAGGTTGAATGTGCCACTGTGATCCGCCGGGTTCTGGGTGGCCAGCACGTTGAAGGGCGCCTCGAGCCGGTGGGTCATGCCTTCGATGGTGACCTGGCGTTCGGCCATGGCTTCCAGCAATGCGCTCTGGGTGCGCGGGCTGGCGCGGTTGATCTCATCGGCCAGCACCAGTTCCGCGAAGATCGGGCCGGGCCGGAACACGAATTCGGCCTCGTTCCGGTCGAACACCGATACGCCGAGAATATCGCTCGGCAGCAGATCGGAGACGAACTGGATGCGCGAGAATGCCAGGCCCAGCGCATCCGCCAGTCCGTGTGCCAGCGTGGTCTTGCCCACGCCCGGAATATCCTCGATCAGCAGGTGGCCATCGGCCAGCAGACAGGCGAGTGCCAGTCGAATCGCATGATCCTTGTCGTACAGCCGCTGGCCGATGGCGCGGCGCGCACGATCGAGGGCGCCGGCGATGGCCGCGCGCTCCGTTGCATCCGGCTGTAGGGGCGGTCGGGACGACATGCTTGCATCGGAGATGGTGACTGGCTCACCAGACTATCGAAGCCGCGCCCGAAAGACATCCAGGTGCGCTGGCGGATCAGTCGTCGCGGTCGAGCCGGTTGTCGTGGCGCGCGCCGTCCGCGCGACCGGACTTGCGCTGGTATTCGCCTTCGATCGTGCCGTCGTCGGCACCGCCGCCGAACGGGCCGCGGCCAAATCCGCCGCCGCCCGGGGTGAGAATCACGAAGCGTGATAGCAGGTTTTTCGCCAATCGCATGCGCAGTTGCGGAATGAGCAGCAGAAAACCGAGCGCGTCCGATATGAAGCCGGGCGTGAGCAGGAAGAAACCGGCCAGAAGCAGGGCCGCGCCGTCGAGCATCGGCAGGGCCGGGGCCTCGCCGCGCGCCTGGGCCGCGCGGATACGGTTCATCACGCCCAGTCCCTGCCGCCGTACCAGCTGGCTGCCGATGAGGGCGGTCAGCAGCACCAGGGCAATGGTTGGAATCACGCCGATGATGCCGCCGATCTTGACCAGCAGATACAACTCGACGATCGGCGCGATGATGAACAGCAGTAACAGTCGTGCGGCCATGGTCAACCTCGTTCGGCACGCCGGCCGACGTCGGGGCCGGCGCTCTCCTCATTGATTGTGATGTGGTGCCGGATGTCGCGCAGGCAAGCCGTCGGCGCGCCCGGGCGCGCGCCTACAGTGCGGCGATGCGCCCGCGCTGCTCGGTGAGTTCGACGTGTTCGCGCTCGAGTTCCTCAGCCTGGGCGCGCGTCTTGTCCACCACCTCGGCCGGCGCCTTGGCAACGAACGAGTCGCTGGCCAGGCGGCCACGAACGCCGTTCAGGTCCTTTTCCAGCTTGGCCAGGCGCTTGTCGAGCCGGGCCAGTTCGGCCTCGGTGTCGATCAGCCCGGCCAGCGGCACGCGCAGCTGCATGTCGCCGACCAGTGCCACGGCGGATTCGGGAATCTCCGCGGCGGGCCGTTCGTCGATCGATGCCACGCCAGCCAGGAAATCGATGGCAGCACGGTGCGCGGCGAGGCGCTCGCGATCGGTCGCACTGGCGTTGGCGACCATTAGCGGAATCTTCTGGCGCGGCGCGATATCCATTTCGCCGCGGATCGTGCGCAGGCCGTTGATGACTTTCTTCAGCCATTCGATGTCGGCCTCGGCGTTGGCGTCGATGCGCGAGTCATCGGCGGCCGGGTAGGGCTGCACGGAAATGCTTTCCCCCGCGGCGGCGAGCGCGCGGCCGCGCGCGAGCGGCGCCACGCGTTGCCAGATCTCCTCGGTGATGAACGGCATCAACGGGTGCAGCAGGCGCAGCGTGGTTTCCAGCGTACGCACCAGCGTACGGCGGGTGCCGGCCTTGGCGGCATCCGACGCATCGCCCGACAGCACCGGCTTGATCAGCTCCAGATACCAGTCGCAGAAGTGGTGCCAGATGAAATCGTGGATGGCATTGGCCGCCAGATCGAAGCGATAGCTGTCGAAATGTGTGGCCATGTCGGCTTCGAGCCGCTGCAGGCGCGACACGATCCAGCGGTCGGCC
Source organism: Salinisphaera sp. LB1 (assembly GCF_003177035.1). NCBI lineage: Bacteria > Pseudomonadati > Pseudomonadota > Gammaproteobacteria > Salinisphaerales > Salinisphaeraceae > Salinisphaera > Salinisphaera sp. LB1. The sequence goes on from NZ_CP029488.1 coordinate 2,962,194, forward strand.
ATCGACAACTCGATGTTTTCGTCGTCGGCCGGGACGAAGTCGTCGGGCACCTGCATGAGCGCGAAGCGCGCGGCGTTCCAGAGCTTGTTGCAGAAGTTGCGATAACCCTCGACGCGGCCGAGATCGAAGCGGATGTCGCGGCCGTAGGAGGCCAGTGCCGCGAAGGTGAAGCGCAGGGCATCGGTGCCGTAGGCGGCGATGCCGTTCGGATATTCGGCGCGCGTGGCTTGGGCTACTTTCGCGGCCTTGGCCGGCTGCATCATGCCCGAGGTGCGCTTGGCGACCAGCGATTCCAGGTCGATGCCGTCGATCAGGTCGATCGGATCGAGCACGTTGCCCTTGGACTTGGACATCTTCGCACCCTCCGAATCGCGCACCAGGCCGTGGATGTAGACCTCGCGGAAGGGGACGTCGTCCATGAACTCCAGGCCCATCATGATCATCCGGGCGACCCAGAAGAAGATGATGTCGAAGCCGGTGACCAGGACGTTGGTCGGGTAGAAGGTGGCAAGTGCGTCGGTCTGCTCCGGCCAGCCGAGCGTGGAGAACGGCCACAGGGCGGACGAGAACCAGGTGTCGAGCACGTCCTCGTCCTGGCTGAGCGCCACGTCCTCGGCGAGGCCGTGCTTGTTGCGCACATCGGCTTCACTCGCGCCGACGTAGACATTGCCGGCCTCGTCGTACCAGGCCGGAATGCGATGGCCCCACCAGAGCTGGCGCGAGATGCACCAGTCCTGGATGTTGCGCATCCACTCGAAGTAGGTCTTGGACCAGTTGTCGGGGATGAAGCGGATGCGCCCGTCCTCGACGGCCTCGATCGCCGGCCTGGCTAGCGTTTTGGCGTCGACGAACCACTGGTTGGTGAGCATCGGCTCGATCACGTCGCCCGAACGATCGCCGTAGGGCTGCATGATCTTCTTGTCCTCGGCGGCGATCATCAAGTCTTCGGCATCGATGGCTTCGACGATCCGGCGGCGCGCTTCGAAACGATTCAGGCCGCGATATTCGTCGGGCACCAGATTGATGGCGTCGATCGTCATCGCGTCCGGCGCCTCGCCCGAAGCCACGATCCCGGCGGCCTGGGCGGCGGCGTCGGCGTAGGGCGCGCCGTCCGCCCGCAGGGCGGCCGATTCGTCCATCAGCCGATACATCGGGATCTGGTTGCGCTTGGCGACTTCATAGTCGTTGAAGTCGTGGGCGCCGGTGATCTTGACCGCGCCGGAGCCGAAGTCCGGGTCCGGATAGTCGTCGGTGATGATCGGGATCAGGCGGCGCTGGGCCTTCGGCCCGACTGGAATCTCGCAGCGCAGGCCCACGATCGGCGCGTAGCGCTTGTCGTCCGGATGCACGGCGATCGCGCCGTCGCCGAGCATGGTTTCCGGGCGGGTGGTGGCAATCGAGATGTAGTCGCGCGTTTCGCGGAAGGTCTCGTGGCCCTCGGCGTCGGTCTCGACATATTCGTAGGTGGCGCCGCCTTCCAGCGGATACTTGAAATGCCACATGTGGCCGTCGACCTCGACGTTCTCGACCTCGAGGTCGGAGATCGCCGTGTGCAGCACCGGGTCCCAGTTGACCAGCCGCTGGCCGCGATAGATCAGGCCCTTGTCGTACAGATCGATGAAGACCTTGCGCACTGCTTCGGACAGGCCCTCGTCCATGGTGAAGCGCTCGCGCGACCAGTCGACCGAGGCGCCCAGGCGCCGCATCTGGGTCGTGATGTGGCCGCCGGATTCGGCCTTCCACTGCCAGATACGGTCGACGAAGGCCTCGCGACCCATGGCATGGCGCGAGCTGCCCTCGGCCTCGACCTGGCGCTCGACCAGCATCTGGGTGGCGATGCCTGCGTGGTCGGTGCCTGGCTGCCACAGTGTGGGTACGCCCCGCATGCGGTGATAGCGGGTCAAGGCATCCTGGAGGGTATCGTCCAGGGCATGGCCCATGTGCAGTCGCCCGGTGACGTTGGGCGGCGGCAGCATGACGCAGAATGGTTCGCCGGATGCGTTCATGTCGGGCGCGAAATAACCGCGCTCCTCCCACACGGGATACCAGCGGGCTTCGATCGCGTGGGGGTCGAAGGTCTTGTCCATCTCGGCCATGGAAGATCTCTTTATCGATTCGTGCGGCGGCTTGACCGCCCAGTTTGCGGGCGCGGGCGACGTGTTCCAAGACCGCGCGCGGGCAACGCGTGGCGCGCTCAACGGGCCGCGATCTTGTGCGTGGTCAACGGGTAGCCACGATCCTTGAAAAAACGGTATTGCCGGCGTGCAGCGGCCATCGCCTCGGGGCCAACGACTTCGTTGTGGCGGGCGAAACGCGAAAAGAAGCCGCCGACCTCGCCGCCGACGTTGATCAGCATATCGTCGAAGCCGACGGGAGGTTCGCCGGTGCCGATGACCACCGGCGTGAGATCATCGTCCGCTTCCAGCGCTTCGGCCGTGACATGCGGGACGAAACTGCCCTGGCGGAATCGCCAGAGCAGCTCATCGAGCGCGTTCGCCTGTTCGGCGTCCGCGACGTGGATGAACACCCGATGGCCTTCGCTGTGTGCCTTCTCGGTGAGCCGGCAGGCGAATTGCGCCGCGGCATCCGCGGCGCCGTCTTCCAGAATGTAGAAGAAGACTTCGGTCATCAGGTGTGTCCGCGTTCCGTCAGCCCTGTTGTGCGCGGTCGATCAGGTACTGCGTGAGCAGGCCCACCGGGCGGCCGGTCGCGCCTTTTTCCTTGCCCGATTTCCAGGCCGTGCCGGCGATGTCCAGATGCGCCCAGCGCAGCTTGCGTGCAAAGCGATGCAGGAAGCTCGCTGCGGTGATCGAGCCGCCGGCGCGGCCGCCGACGTTGGCCATGTCGGCGAAGTTGGAATCCAGATCCGACTGGTAATCCTCCCACAGCGGCATGGGCCAGGCGCGATCGCCGACCGTTTCGCCGGCATCACGCAGGGCGCGGCGTAGCGGGCTGTTGTTGCCGTACAGCGCCGAGGCGTGATGGCCCAGCGCGATCACCGCTGCGCCGGTCAGCGTGGCCATGTCCACCACGGCGTCGGCGTCGTAATTGCGCTCGACATAGGTCAGCGCGTCGGCCAGCGCCAGACGGCCCTCGGCGTCGGTGTTGAGGATCTCGATGGTCTGCCCGGACATGCTGGTCAGGATGTCGCCCGGCTTGTAGGCGTTGCCGTCCGGCAGGTTCTCGGTGGCGGCGATCACGCCCACCAGATTGATCGGCAGCTCCAGCTCGACGGCGGCCTCCATCGCCCCGAACACGCTCGCCGCGCCGCCCATGTCGTACTTCATCTCGTCCATGGCCGCGCCCGGCTTGAGGCTGATGCCGCCGGCATCGAAGGTCACGCCCTTGCCGACCAGCACCGTCGGCTTGTCGCTCTTGGCGCCGTTCATGTACTCCATGACGATGAACTTGGCCGGCTGGCTCGAGCCACGCGACACACCCAGCAGCGCGCCCATGCCGAGCGCTTCCATGTCGGCTTCCTCGAGCACCTGCGTTTTAACGCCGTGGCTGCGCTCGGACAGCGCAGTGGCCTGTTCGGCGAGATAGGTCGGCGTGCAGATGTTGCCCGGCATATTGGCCAGATCCTTGGCCATTTTCACGCCGTTGGCCGTGGCCACGCCTTCGTTCACGCCGCGCTCGGCCGCCGGCAGATCGGAGCGGCGCGGTACCTGGAACACCAGGCGCGAAAGCTTGCGGGTGTGCTTCTCGAAGCTGGGGCCCTTGCAGGCCTCGAAGCGATAGAACGCGTCCTCGACGGTGAGCAGGGCCTGCTTGACGCTCCAGCCGAAGTCGTCGCGACCGCGCACGTTGAGTTCGGTGAGGTAAAAGGCCGCATCGACACCGCCCATGGTGTCGAGTTCGGCGGCGGCGGCTGCGCAGGCCTTCTGGTAGGCGCGCGCATTGAAATCGCGTTCCTTGCCGCATCCCACCAGCAGGATACGATCGCAGAACAGATCCTCCATACCGTGCAGCAGCGTGGTCTGCCCAAGCTTGCCGTCCATGTCGCCGCGCCGCATGACGGAGGCGATGAGCCCGCCGCTTGCCACGTCCAGAGCCTCGGCTTGCGTGGAAGGCTTGCGGCGGTCGAAGATACCGACGATTACACAGCCGACCCGCTGTTTTTCGGGGCTGCCGCTTTTTACGAGATATTCCATGCGTTGCTCCTGCAAAGCCGATAATCCTGAGTTGTGGTGGTGCGCCTCAACCGTTCCGTGAACCTGCAAATGAAGCGCTTAGGGCCCGACCAAATGATTCGAAAGCGGGAAGTCTACATAAATTTTCGAAAAAATCATCCCCGACGTGCTCATCGCTGCCAAATGAAACATTCCCTCTGTCGTCCGAGTTTGGCCATTCATGCCTAGTGTGATTTTCAGGTACCTGTTCGGGGAGACCGCCAGAACCTGGCTCGTCATTAGCGCGGTGCTCGTATTCCTGACCCTCGGGATCGGGTTGTCGCGCTACATCGGCGATGCCGCGGCCGGCCAGGTGCCGGTGGACACGGTCGCCACGCTGGCCGCGCTCAGCGTGGTGAGCAACCTCGATATCGTGATGCCTATTTCGGTCCTGCTGGCCATCATGCTCGTAGTCGGCCGGTTGTGCCGAGATAACGAGATGGCCGCGCTCATGGCTGGCGGCGTGGGCCTTGCGGTGATCTACCGTCCGTTTATAACGGTCGCCACACTGATTGCCCTGTTTGCGGGCACGATGTCGATTATCGTCGCGCCGCATGCGCAGCGCGAGATCAATCGACTGGGCGCGCAGACCGCGGCCAACGCGGTGCAGTCGGTTACGCCGGGGCGTTTTGCCAGCTTCGACGGCGGCCGGGTGTCGTTCTACGCCGAGAGCCGCGACGCCCAGGGCCGGCTGCACCACGTGTTCGTGCGCGTACTGTCGAAACACGAGGGGCGCGATCGCCAGACGATCGTAACGGCCAGCACGGCGCGGCAGAGCGTCAATGACCAGCACGCGGTCACCCTGGTGCTCTCCGACGGGTGGCGCTACGAAGGGGTGCCGGGCGATGCGGACTATCGCATCATTCATTTCGACAAGCACGGCATCCGCCTGTCGCCGGCGCGCGCGCTCAAGGACAACGACTATGACGCCAAGTCCACACTCGCCCTGATGCAGAGCGACCGGGGCAAGGCGATTTCCAAGTGGCAGACGCGGATTTCCGTGCCATTGTCGATTTTCATCCTGGCGCTGATCGCGTTGCCCATCGGCCGGGTGCCGCCGCGGGCAGGGCGTTACGGGCGCGTGATCGTGGGCATTCTGTTCTTCGTGATTTATCTCAATCTCGTACGGTTGTCCGGTCAGGCGATCGAGAGCGGCCTGCTGCCGCCCGTCATCGGCGAATGGTGGGTGCATGGTGTGGTGTTCGCCATCGCCATGACCCTGATTGCGCGTGAAAGCGGCTGGCCACGGCGGCGCGTCGGGGGCGCGGCATGATCCGGATCATCGATCGCTACATCGCGCGCACCATCCTGGCTGCAACCGGCATGGTGGTGGCGGTGATCGCCGCGCTGCTGTCGCTGATGCTGTTCATCGGCGAAGTGGACAACATCGGGCAGGGCAGCTGGGGATTGGCCAAGATCCTGGTCTGGTGCGTGCTGATGTTGCCCGAGCGGCTTGCCTTCGTAATGCCGGTGGTCTCGCTGCTCGGCGCGCTGCTGGCGCTGGGGGCGTTGGCGGCCGGCAGCGAGCTGGTGGTGATTCGTAGCGCCGGTGTGTCGATGAAGCGGCTGGCGGTATCGGTGGGGATCGCCGGTTTCATCCTGGCCGTGATCACGGTCGTGCTCGGCGAGCTGGCGGCGCCGATCGGAGTGCAGAATGCGACCATGCTGCGCGACAAGGCCCGCCACGGCGAAGCGGGGCGCTCGGTCGACAACGGCTTGTGGCTGCGCAGCAGCGGCTATGTCCTGCGCATCGACTCGGTGTTGCCGGGCGGACGCATCCAGGGGCTCGATGTCTATCGTTTGAACGGCGACGGCCAGCTGCAACTGGCGGTCGCGGCCGATCGGGCCCATGTCGACGGACAGAACCTGATCATCGATCAGCCGCGGATCACGCATCTGGCGTTGCGGCACAGCCGGACCGAATCCCCGCCGCAGATGTCGCTGCCGATCGCGATCAAGCCGGAGACGCTCGAGCTTGCGGTCACCCAGCCGGACGAATTGTCGTCCTACGGCTTGTGGCAGTACATCAACTACCTCGACGCCAATGATATCAACGCGGACGACTACAAACTCGCGCTCTGGCGCAACATCGTCACGCCGTTCACCGTCTGGGTGCTGGTGATTTTCGCCTTGCCGTTCGCCTTTGGCTCGCTGCGCAGCGCCAGTGCCGGGCAGCGGCTGTTCATGGGCGGCCTGACCGGCCTGTTGTTCTTTCTGGTCAACGAGATCGTGGCTTCGACCGGGCCGGTCTATGGGATTCCGCCCTGGATCGCGGCCAGTCTGCCGACTGTCCTGCTGGCCGGGGGCACCGGGTACTGGATGCACCGGCTGAACTGATGTCGCCGATCAGGGGTCGATGCCGGCGATCCGGGGCAGCCGGTCGAACCAGGGCGCGGCCCGCTCGATCTGGGCGGCGAGCTGGAACAGCAGCATCTCGCCGCCGGGCGGGCCGACGAACTGGCTGCCGATCGGCAGGCCGGCGTCGCTGACATGCAGCGGCACGGACATGGCGGGCGTGCCGGTCAGGTTGGCGAGCTGGGTAAACGGTACATGGCGCAGGTTCTCGTGCGCCATCCGGTCGACGATACCCGAGGCCAGCAACGCCCGGGCGCTGGGCATGTGCAGCAGGGGTCTGAGGGCGGCGTGTTGCCAGCCCGGCGTGGCCAGTTCGCCGATCGCCACCGGCGGGCTGGCCAGGGTGGGCGTGAGCAGCAGGTCGTAATCGGCATGAAAGGCGGCCAGCGCCTGGCGGTAGCCCAGCCAGCGACCGTGCAGCCGGCTGTACTCGACCGCTGACAGGCTGCGGCCGAGATGGGCCATCGCGCGTGTGTCGAGTTCGAATTCACTGGCGCGGGCCCCGGTCAACGCGCGCACCTCGTCCACCACGCGCGCCATCTGCACGAACCACATGGATAGAAAATCCTGGCACAGCCGGGCGCCGTCAAGCTCGGGGGCGGCCGGCTCGACGTCGTGGCCCAGATCGGTCAGGCATTGGATGGTCCGGGTCAGGGCCGTGTCGACTTCGGGATGCAGCGGGTGGCCCAGTGGCGAGCTGTCCATCACGCCGATCCGCAATCGCCCGGGGTCGCGCTCGATGGCCTGCCGATAGGGCATCGGCGGGCCTTCGATCCGCACGATCGCCCCCGGTTCGTAGCCGGCGATGGCGTCGAGCATGGCCGCGCTGTCGCGCACGGAGCGGCTGATCACATGATCCACGGCGGCGCCGTGCATCATGTCGGTATGGTCGGGGCCGCCCGGCACGCGGGCCCGGCCAGGCTTGAGGCCGAACAAACCACAGCAGGCGGCCGGTATTCGAATCGAGCCGCCGCCGTCGTTGGCGCCGGCCATCGGCACCACGCCGGCTGCGACCGCGGCGGCCGACCCACCCGAGGAACCGCCGGGCGTATGGTCGGGATTCCAGGGATTGCGCGTCGGCCCGTTAGCTTCGGGTTCGGTGATGCCCTTGGCGCCGAACTCCGGGGTGTTGGTCTTGCCGAGGATATTGACCCCCGCGGCGATGAATCGTCGCACGACCTCGGCATGCACCGGCGGCTTGTAGCCGACGCGCTTGAGTGCCGCGTTGCCATAGGTGGTGGGTATGCCGGCATAGTTCTGGAACAGGTCCTTGATCAGGAAAGGTACCTGCGCAAACGGGCCGGATACCGTGGCCAGCGCGCGCTGGTCGGCGATCTCGTCCATACGGCGAACCACACAGTTGAGTGTGGGGTCGACGGCCTCCAGGCGGTGGCGCGCGGCCGAAACGACCTCGGTGGCAGACACCTCGCCGCGCGCGATCAAGTCGGCGAGAGCGGTTGCGTCGTGGCGGACATAGTCGCGATGATCCATGGGCAGTCCCTGCAGGAGTCGAATGGCGCCCGCAAAAGCGCCGCGCCGTGTGCTGCGGCATACGTTACCGCCCCGGCCGATACTTGGCACGGGGGCGTCGCGCGCGGCTGTCGCGCGCAGCCGAGGCGGGCGCACAATTCAGCGTTGCAGCTCGCTCATGTAAACTCATTGCGTTAGGCTCGCCACGTCTGGTCCGGCGGGCATGCGGTCGTTGGCGCGGTCTACCATGACACGCCGGATCCTGAACGCATCGAATGAACCATTGAGCGCACTGGGGCAGATTCATTAACGAAGTAAGAAAGGTCGAGCCGGACGAGCACGGCATCACGCGTGGCGACATCAGCGAGGCGGCGTTGTCCGTGCTCGACGGACTGCACGCGGCGGGCTACCGCGCCTGCCTTGTGGGCGGCGCGGTACGCGACCTCCTGCTGGGTGTGGCACCCAAGGATTTCGACGTCTCCACGGATGCGGAGCCGGAGGCGGTGGTCGAGGTGTTCGGCCGCAAGGCGCGACTGATCGGGCGCCGTTTCCAGATCTGTCATGTGCGCTTCGGGCGCGAGATCGTCGAGGTTTCCACCTTCCGTGCCGATCCGGCCAATGCCGACACCGAGGATGCGCGCGAACTCGACGACGCCGGGCGGGTGCTGCGCGACAATGTGTTCGGCTCGATCGCCGAGGATGCGCGCCGGCGCGATTTCGCCGTCAACGGCCTGTATCTGGATATCGCCGACTATTGCATCTACGACTACGTGGATGGCCTGGCCGACATCGAGGCACGCCGCCTGCGGCTGATCGGCGAGGCGCGTGTGCGCTACCGTGAAGATCCGGTACGCATGATTCGCGCGGTACGCATCGCGGCCAAGCTGGATCTGGCGCTCGACCCGGCGGCCGAGCCGCCGGCCGACATGATCGAGTTGCTGTCCGACGTGCCGTCGGCGCGCATGTTCGACGAAGTGCTCAAGCTGCTCATGCATCCGTCGGGCCCCAAGGTCTATCGCATGCTGCGTCACTATGATCTGCTGCGCCCGCTGTTCGCCGACACCATGGCGGTGATCGAATCGCCGGCGGGCGCGGCCAGCGAGGCGTTGATCGAAAAAGCGATTGCCAACACGGCGGCGCGCATCGAAGCGGGCAAGCCGGTCACGCCGGCGTTTATCTTCGCCGCGCTGCTCTGGCCGGCCGTGCGTGAAGCCGCGGCCAATCTCGAGCGAGAGGGCATGCCGCCGGCGCCGGCGCTGGCGAGCGCCCAGTCGCAGGTGGTCTCGCGACAGATCCAGCGCGTGGCGATTCCCAAGCGGTTTTCCATCCCCATGCGCGAGATCTGGCAGCTGCAGCCGCGCTTTCACAAGATTCGCGGGCGCCATCCCGAGCGCCTGATCCCGCATCCGCGGTTTCGTGCGGCCTACGATTTTCTGCTGCTACGGGCCGAGGTCGGCGAAGTCGAGCCGGAACTGGCCGAATGGTGGACCGTGATGCAGGACGATCCATCCACGCCCAAGCCGGCGTCGGGCGCCGGGGCGCGCCGACGCAAGCGTCGCGGCGGTCGCCCGCGCAAGTCCGCGGCGGCCGATTCGTCGTGACTCGGCCGGCCGGCCGGCATGTCGCCTGGATCGGCCTCGGCAGTAATCTGGATGATCCGGCGGGCCAGCTTGAGCGCGCGCTCGACGCGCTGGGCGCGACCCCGGGCGTGGCGGTGCTTGCGGTGTCGTCGTTCTATCGCACCGCACCGGTGGGCGGCCCGGCCGGTCAACCCATGTTCTGCAATGCCGCCGCCGCGCTGGCCACGGCTCTGGCGCCGCGCGCCTTGTTGCAGGCGCTGCAGGCGATCGAGGCCGCACACGATCGAGTGCGCGATGTGCGCTGGGGCCCGCGCACGCTCGACCTGGATATCCTCGCCTACGACGAGCGCCGGCTCGACGCCGCGGATCTGATCCTGCCGCATCCGCGCGCCCACCAGCGCGCCTTTGTACTGGTGCCGCTGGCCGAGATCGCGCCGGCGCTCGTGCTCGGTGCGCATGGCCGCGTCATAGATTGCCTGCGGGACGTGCCCTGCGACGATGTGCAACCGTGGCCAACAACGCGATGAAAGCCGGGCGCTATATCGCCATCGAAGGCCCCATCGGTGTCGGCAAGTCGACGCTGGCCGGCCGGCTGGCGGCGGATCTGGACGCCGGACTGCTCGACGAGGCCCCGGACGACAACCCGTTTCTCGGCGATTTCTATGACAATCCGGCGGCACATGCCTTGCCGGCCCAGTTGTTCTTTTTGCTGCAGCGCGCCCGCCAGGTCGATTCGCTGCGCCAGTCGGACTTGTTCGGCGGCGGCTGCGTCGCCGACTTCATGTTCGACAAGGATCCGTTGTTCGCCCGGTTGACGTTGTCCGGCCCGGAACTGGCGTTGTACGAGGATATTTACGCCCGGCTGGCCTGGCAGGCGCCGCGGCCGGACTGTGTGATCTATCTGGATGCGCCGCTCGACACGCTCATGGCGCGCATCGCCAGGCGGGGGCGGCCGGCGGAAGCGAATCTGGAACGGGATTACCTTGCCCGTGTGGTATCGGCGTATCGCGCGCATTTCGCGACCTACGACGCCACGCCCCTGGTTCGCGTGGATGCCGAGGCCATGGATCTGGTCGGCAACGACGCCGATTACCGGGCCGTGCTCGCCGCGCTGGAACGCCCCATGACGGTGCAATCCCTGCCGCAGGCATAGGTGCCGATGCTATAGTCCGCGCCATGAATACCAGTCCTTATCCGCATCTGCAGCAGCAGATCCGCAAACCGTTGACGCTCGGCGATCTGGCAACGATGAAGGCCGAGGGCGAGAAAATCGCCTGCCTGACGGCCTATGACGCCAGTTTCGCCGCACTCGAGGATCGCTCGGGCGTCGACGTGGTGTTGGTCGGCGACAGCCTCGGCATGGTGATCCAGGGCGCGACGACTACGGTCGGCGTGTCGATGGACGACATGGTCTATCACAGCCGCATCACCGCGGCCGGCCTGGAACGGGCCTTCCTGATGACCGATCTGCCGTTTCTGTCCTATGCCACCAAGCACGCCGCGCTGGCCGGCGCCCACCGGCTGATGGCCGAGGGCGACGCCAAGATGGTCAAGATCGAGGGCGGCGCCGAGATCGCCGACACCATCGAGCATCTGGCCACCTACGGCGTGCCGGTGTGTGCGCATCTCGGCCTGCGCCCGCAGTTGGTGCACAAGCTGGGCGGGTTCAAGGTCCAGGGGCGCGACGAGGCTGCGGCCGCGGCCATGTGCCGCGATGCCAAACGCCTGGAACAGGCCGGTGCCGATCTGTTGCTGCTGGAGTGCGTGCCGTCGTCGCTGGCCGCGCGGATCACGGCCGAGGCGGGGGTGCCGGTCATCGGTATCGGCGCCGGGCCGGATACCGACGGCCAGATCCTGGTGATCTACGACATCCTCGGGCTGTCGCCGGGCAAGAAGCCGCGTTTCGTGAAGAACTTCATGCAGGATGCGGATGGCCTGGATACCGCCACCGCCGACTATGTCGCCGCGGTCAAGGACTGCCGCTACCCGGCGCCGGAACACGGTTTCAAATAGGTTCCCGGGATGGGATCGTCCATGCAAGTCCTCAATACCATCGATGCGGTGCGCCAGTGGCGTGCCGGCTCCGAGACGGTCGGCCTGGTACCGACCATGGGCAACCTCCACGCCGGCCATCTGGCCCTGGTGGCCGCGGCGCGCGCGCGCTGCGACCGGGTGATCGCGAGCATCTTCGTCAATCCGCTGCAATTCGGGCCGAACGAGGATCTGGCGAGCTATCCGCGCACCTTCGATGCCGATCGCGCGGCGCTCGTCCATGCCGGCGCCGACGCCGTGTTCGTGCCCGGCGTCGACGAAATGTATCCGGACGGCGACAGTGCCACGACGGTGGAGGTCTCGGGCATCACCGAGATCCTGTGCGGGCGCAGCCGGCCTGGGCACTTCCGCGGCGTGGCCACGGTGGTGAACAAGCTGTTCAATATCGTGCATCCCGATGCGGCCTTCTTCGGCGAAAAGGACTACCAGCAGCTTGCCGTGATCAAGCGCATGGTCGCCGATCTGTGCATGGACGTGGCGGTCGAGGGCGTGCCGACCGTGCGTGACGATGACGGGCTGGCGTACTCCTCGCGCAACCATTATCTGGACAACACCCAGCGTCGCCAGGCCCTGACCCTGTCGGCGGCGATCACGGACGTCGCCGAGCGACTGGCCGCCGGGCAGCGCGATTTCCGCGCGCTGGAAGCCCGTGGCTGGGCCCAGCTCGTCGATGGCGGCTTCGAGCCCGATTACTTCGAGATCCGTGCCGCCGATCTCGGTCCGCCCGAGCCCGATACGACGGATTTTCGCGTACTCGCCGCCGGGCATCTCGGGCGGACACGCCTGATCGACAACATGGGCGTATCGGTCTGATCCGGCAGCCGGCCCGCCCTGGCTGAGGCGGACGTTTTTAGCTAGTCTCGATGATTGGCACGCATGTCGTTGCCCCTTTTCGTATCGTCTGACGCGCGCCGAACGGCGCAAAGGCTGGAATCGATGTCCGACCCCCTCGACCAACCCGGTTGGAAGAACCTCGTCGCCCTGGCGGCGAAGAATGCGAGCCAGCAGATGCTGGATCTGTTCGCGGCCGACGCGGCGCGCGCTTCGCGCTATAGCGTGGCCGCGGCCGGTGTGACGCTGGATTACTCCAAACAGCGCATGGACGACGACGTGCGCGCGGCCCTGCTCGAACTCGCCGAGGCGCAGGGCGTGCCGCAGGCGCGCGAGGACATGTTCGCCGGGCGGGCCATCAACACCAGCGAGAACAGGGCCGCCTGGCACGTCGCGTTGCGCGCGCCCGACGATGCGCCGATGGATGACGCGGTTCACGATGTCCGTCGCGCCATGGCCGGGTTCGCGGATGAGGTCCGCAGCGGCCGCTGGACCGGCTTCTCCGGCCAGCCGATCACCGATGTGCTCAACATCGGCATCGGCGGCTCCGATCTGGGCCCGCGCCTGATCTGTGAAGCGCTGTATGAAGGCGATGGGCCACGGCCGCATTTCGTGGCCAACGTCGACCCGGCCGATCTCGACGACACGCTGGCCGGCCTCAACCCGGCCACCACGCTGGTGATCGTGACATCCAAATCCTTCGGCACCGCCGAAACACTGGCCAATGCGCGTGTGGCGCGTCAGTGGCTGGTCGATGCCGGCGCGGGCGAGGGCGATATCGCCAAGCATTTCGTGGCCGTGTCCACCAACGCCGAGGCCGTGTCCGAGTTCGGCATCGAGCGCATGTTCGGTTTCTGGGACTGGGTCGGCGGTCGCTACTCGCTATGGTCCGCGGTCGGCCTGTCGATCCTGCTTGCGGCCGGCCCTGAGCAGTTCGAAGCACTGCTGGCCGGCGCCCATGCCATGGACGAGCACTTCCGTACTGCACCGCTGGCGGACAATCTGCCCGCGATGCTGGCGCTGGCCGGTATCTGGAACAACAATTTCCTGGGCTTGAAGAGCCACTGCGTGGTGCCCTATGCCCAGCGTCTGGCCTCGCTGCCGGCGTTTCTCCAGCAGCTGGAGATGGAATCCAACGGCAAGTCGGTGACGCGCGAAGGCAAGCCGGCCACGGTTTCCACCGTGCCGACCATCTGGGGCAGCGTGGGCACCAATGCGCAACACGCTTATTTCCAGATGCTGCATCAAGGCGATCCGGCGGTGGACCTGGACTTCGTGCTGCCGCTGTCGTCGCCTGAGGCGGCTGGCGATGCGCGGGAGCGCGAACGGGTGGCCAACTGTATCGCCCAGGCCGAAGCCCTGATGTGCGGTCGCGACAGCGATGCACTGCGGGCCGAGCTCGAAGCCCAGGGGCTGACGGGCGACGCGCTCGAACACCGGCTGGCGGCGCGCCGGTTCGACGGCAACCGGCCCAGCAACATGCTGGTGCTCGATGCGCTCGACGCGCATCACCTCGGGGCCCTGATCGCCGCCTACGAACACAAGGTGTTCGTGCAGGGCATCATCTGGAACGTCAACAGCTTCGATCAGTGGGGCGTGGAGCTCGGCAAGACCATGGCCGGGCAGATCGTCGACGAACTGGGGGAACAGCCGCGCGCCGCCGCGCACGATGGCTCGACCGCAGCACTCGTGGCCCGCGTGCGCCGCGCCTGGAACCGCTGATCCCCGACCCGGATTCCGTATGACCGAAACCAGCGATTATCTGCCGAACCTGGTCTATGACGCCGACCAGCTCAGAGCCCTGGATACGCGCTTCATCAACGAATTCGGGGTGGACGGGTTTGCCCTGATGGAGCGCGCCGCGCGCGCGGCCTACAACGAACTGGCCCAGAACTGGCCCATGCCGGGGCGGCTGGTCGTGTTCTGTGGGCCGGGCAACAACGGCGGTGACGGCGCGTTGGTTGCGTGCCAGGCGATGGCGGCCGGGTGGCGGGTGACGCTGGTCGCACCGCTGGATCTGGCGAAGGCCCGTGGCGATGCGGCCCGCGCGTTCGAGACCTATCGCGAGGCCGGCGGCGAGATCCGCGATTTCGTCGATGAGCCGATTCAGGCCGACCTGATGGTCGATGCCCTGTTCGGCACCGGCTTGAACCGCGAGGTCACCGGGCCCATGGCCCAGGCCATTGATCGCATCAACGAAGCGTCGGGCCGGGGCGTCGGGGTGCTGGCCATCGATATCGCCTCGGGCGTGGATGCCGGCACCGGGCGCACCTGGGGGCGGGCGGTGGTGGCCGACACCACGGTCACATTCATCGGCCTCAAGCTGGGCCTGCTGACCGGTGACGGCGCGGCGCACTGCGGTGAGCTGGCCTTCGACGATCTTGGCGCGCCGGATGCGCTCTACGAGGGCCAGCCGCATGTGGCCCGGCGCATCACGCATCGCGATCTGCGGCATGTGTTGCCGGCGCGGCCGCGCGGCGCGCACAAGGGCGACAATGGCCATGTGCTGTGCGTCGGCGGCGGGCGTGGCATGGGCGGGGCGATCCGCATGTCGGCCGAGTCGGCGCTGCGGGCCGGGGCCGGGCTGGTCAGCGTGGCCTGTCATCACGATCACGCGGGCGCGATGAGCCAGGCGCGCCCGGAGTTGATGTGCCAGGGCCTGCCCGACGATCCGGGTACGGCCGACGCAGTTTCGCGTCTGGATGCGCTGATCGCGGCGGCGTCGCTGATCGCGATCGGGCCGGGCCTGGGGCGCGGTGACTGGGGCGATGCGCTGTGGCGGCGCGCGCTCGACTCGGATCGGCCGCTGGTGGTCGATGCCGATGCGCTCAATCGCCTGGCAGCCGCCCCTGTCGAACGCGAACACTGGATTCTTACGCCGCACCCGGGCGAAGCGGCCCGCCTGCTGGGCTGGTCGACGGCCGATGTGGTCGCCGACCGGGTCCAGGCGGCGCGGCGTCTGGCCGAGCGTTACCGCGCGGTGGTGGCGCTCAAGGGCGCGGGTACGCTCATCGCCACCCCCGATGAGCTCTGGCTGTGTACCCAGGGTAATCCCGGCATGGCCGTAGGCGGCATGGGCGATTTGCTCACCGGCGTGATCGCCGGTTTCGCGGCCCAGGGCATGACGCTGGCCGAGGCCGCTGTGTTCGGTGTTTATGTCCACGCGCTGGCGGGCGACGAGGCCGCCGTTGGCGACGGCGAGCGCGGTCTGTTGCCGACCGATCTATTGCCCTGCATACGACGCCAGGCCAATCCGCAGCGCCCGTGAACGTCGCCCTGCCCACGCCGGCCGACACCGATCGCCTGGGCCGGCAGCTGGCGCAGGCGCTCGCGGTACACGCCCAGGGCGCGGTGGTCACGCTGGCGGGAGAACTGGGTGCCGGCAAGACTGCGCTCGCACGCGCGACCATCCAGGCGCTCGGCCACACCGGGCCGGTGGTATCGCCGAGCTATACGTTGATCGAGCCCTACGATCTGCCCGGGCGGCGGCTGCATCATCTGGACCTGTATCGCCTGGGCGACCCGGAAGAGTTGGAATTTCTCGGCATTCGCGACATCTGTATCGAGGCCGACCTGGTATTGGTGGAGTGGGCGGATCGCGGCGCCGGGTTCCTGCCGGCACCGGATATCGACATCACGCTCGAATACCGCGGCGAGGGCCGATCCGCGCATCTTCAGGCCCATTCAGCCGCGGGTCGGCGAGTCGTGGCGACACTATACGAATTCAGATCGCGCACATAATTCAAGTGGATAGCCAGAATCCGCGCGCTAGGTGCTGTTTTTGCTGCCAAAAAAGTTGCCGCGGGTGATCGCGCTCGATAATCTCTGGAAGACGGTTCTCTCGCGAACCCTGTAGGGGAGACGGGGTGACACATGATCCGTAGCGTGCAACGGCTGTTTTTTTTCGGTTTGCTCGTGCTGGCGTTGCCGGCGGCGGCGCAGGTCGCGCAGTTGCGCGACGCCCGCATGTCGGCGACGTCGAACAAAACGCGGGTCGTGTTCGATCTGTCTGCCGATACCGCGCCCAACATCTTCATGGTCGATCATCCGCTGCGGTTGGTGATCGATCTTCCGCATACGCGCAGTACGGGGTCTGTCGCCGGCCAGGCGCGGGGCAGCGGCCTGATCGACGAGATCCGCACCGGCGTGCACAAGGGCACGGGGGTGCGGGTCGTGCTCGACCTGTCGGCCCGGGTGCAGGCCCGGAGTTTCATGCTGTCGCCCTCGAACGGGCGGCGTTATCGACTGGTGCTCGATCTCTATCCGAGCAACGGCACGCCGGCGTCGCTGCTGGCAGATGGCAATGGCGATGGCGCGGCTGCGAGCGGCGAGCTGGCGGCCGGCGATGACAGCCAGACAACCGCCGACAAATCGGCTGCGGCCATGGCCCAGGCGTCGTCGTCGGCGCGGGCGGATTCAAACGCCGGTCAGGCTGCCTCCGGTGACGGCTCGCGCGCGCTTCCCGAGGGCGCGCGGGCTCGCGATATCGTGGTCGCGATCGATCCCGGGCACGGCGGCAAGGACCCCGGCGCCCACGGTCCGGACGGGCTGCTGGAGAAGAATGTCACGCTGGCGATCGCGCGGCGGCTCAAGCGCATGGTCGACGATCAACCGCACATGCGGGCGGTACTCACCCGCCGTGGCGATTACTACGTCGGCCTGCGTCAGCGTATGGTGATCGCGCGCCGGGACAAGGCCGATTTCTTTATCTCGATCCACTGCGACGCCTCGCCCGCGGGCGGCGGGGCGACCGGTGCCTCGGTCTATGCGCTTTCGCCGCACGGCGCCACGAGCGAGCATGCGCGTTGGCTGGCGCGGCGTGAAAACAGTGCCGATATGGTCGGCGGCGTCAGCCTCAAGGACAAGAACTCCAGTCTGGCGTCGTTCGTGCTGGATCTGTCGCAAAGCCAGAGCATCGAGGCCAGCATGGATGCCGGTCAGCGTGTGCTGGCCCAGCTCGATGATCTCGGCTCGCTGCACAAGAGCCGGGTGCAGCAGGCCGGCTTCATGGTCCTGAAATCACCCGATATTCCGTCGATTCTGGTCGAGACCAACTTCATCTCCAATCGCGCGACCGAACACCGGCTGGCGCGTGCGGGCTATCAGAACGGACTGGCCGCGGCCATGCTGCGCGGCATCAAGGGGTATTTCGCGAGCTACCGGCCGTCGACCTACATCGCCGCCGACCAGCAGCATCGTGTTAAACGCGGCGACACGCTTTCGCAGATCGCGCAGACATACGGGGTCAGCGTGCCGGCGCTGCGTCGCTACAACGACATGAACAGCAACAGGCTGCAGGCTGGGCAGACGCTGAAGATTCCGCCGCCGCAAGCGCAGCAACTGGCCAGCAGAAGCTGAGCGGTGCGGCCCGAGCGAAGCCCGCCTGGTGCCATACACGATCTCGTTCTGGTCGGTCTCGGCGAAACCCACCGGCATCTGCTGAGCCACCTCCGGGGCTCGGGCGAGACGTTTGGCGTGACCGTGGTCGCGCCGCACGACGGCCGATATGGCGGGGCCACTGCGGCCATGCTCGCGGGAGCCGTGTCGCCGCATCGGCTGCGCTGGTCGCCGCCTTCGGCGACACAGGTCATCACGAGCCGGGCGATCGGTTGCCAACCGACCCATGGCCGGCTGTGGCTGGCGGACGGGCGGATGATGCGTTACCACCGTCTCAGCCTGAACACGGGGACGCGCCGACTGCCGGCCTGGGCCTCGCATGAGCGGCCCGGTTGTCCCCGCATCTCGTCCGGGCATTCGGCCATGCAGCTGATTGCGCTTCGGGCCGCGCTGGACGCCGGGACGCGTACTTCGATCGTGATCGCGGGCGGGTCGCGGTCGGCGTTGGAGGTTGCCGGCGGCGTGGCGGCAACGGCCGGCGATTGCCGCGTGGCCTCGGTGACACTGTTGTGGCCGGGGCGAGACTACAGCCGGACCACGCGGGCGGCGTTGCGCCGCCTGGCCTGGGTCGGTGTCGATGTGATCCCGGGCGCGACTGCCAGCGGCTTGGCCGCGTGCTGTGTTGAATGCCGCGATGGCCGGCGATTCCGTGCCGATCACGTCATCTGTGCCGGGCCGGCCGAGCCCGATCCACTGGTGCTGGCGATGAACCTGCCGACATACGGTCCCGGCCTGCGGGTCGACCGTCGGCTGGCGAGTCCGCACGCGGCGTCGGTGCAGATCACGGGCGCGGCGGCGTCGCTCGATGGGCGCCGTGTATTGCCGGGCTGGGATGGTGCCCGGCAGGCCCGAGTTGTTTTATCCGCGCTCCGTGGGCCGGCGAGGGGCCGGGGCGTGACGCGTTATGCCACGCCATCGCGCCCCGTGGCGCCCGATCTCGGGCCGGTCCCGGGCGTTGTCTCGGGCACGTTCTGGCTGCGGGCATGGGATCGATGGCGGCACCGCCACGGCATCGACCCGGCGCTCGCCGTGGCCGAAGATCGGGACCCGGACGCGACGCGCCGGTAGGGCAAAACTTCGCGAATCGGCGGGTATGCGGCAACCGGCCCGGTGGGCGGCGCCCGCATGCACGACACGCCGGTCGCACGGATGTGGCGGCAGGAAAACGGGGCGTCGGCGCGCGGCTGGCACGCGCAATCAAGAATCCGGCTCCGCCGCTCGGGCGGAAGCCGGATGGGTCGGGGTCTTGTACGAAGCCCCGGGACGCCGCGGGACCGCATCGGTCGTGCTAAACGCGGTTGGCGTCAGTAGCGATCGGCCTGGGTTGTCGGCGCTTCGCGCGAAGCGCCGTGGGCAAGCCGACCGATTCGAAACCGGTCCGCCGGAATCGAATCGGCCGCCATGGCTCAGGCAGCGACGTCGAAGCGATCGAGCATCATCACCTTGTGCCACGCCTTGACGAAGTCACGCACCATTTTTTCGTGACCGTCGTCGGACGCATAGACTTCCGAGATCTGGCGCAGCTGGCTGTTGGCGCCAAAGACCAGGTCGCAGCGCGTGGCGGTGAACTTCGTCGTGTCGTCGTCACGACGACGCAGTTCGAACGCCATGCCGTCCTCGTCAGTCTTGTGCCAGTAGTAGTCCATCGTGGTCAGATTGGTGAAGAAGTCGTTGGACAGCACGCCCGGACGGTCGGTGAACACGCCGTCCTTGGAACCGCCGGTGTTGATGTCCAGTACGCGCAGGCCGCCCGTGAGTACGGTCCACTCCGGCGCGCTCAGGCCGAGCAGGTCGGCGCGGTCCAGAAAGATCCGCTCCGGCGTCACGTTGTAGCGGACATTGCTGTCCTGGAAGTTGCGAAAGCCATCCGAGACCGGGCGCAACCAATCGAAGCTCTGCGCATCGGTCTGCGCGTCGGTGGCATCGGTACGGCCCGGCGTGAACGGCACGGTGACGTCGACCCCGGCGTCCCTGGCCGCCTTCTCGACCGCGGCACAGCCGCCCAGCACGATCAGATCGGCAACGGAAACCTGCTTGTTGCCCGACTGTGCACCGTCGAAGTCGGCCTTGATGCCTTCCAGCTTCTCCACAACCTTTTTGATCTCGGCCGGGTTGTTGACTTCCCAGTCCTTCATGGGCGCGAGACGGATGCGGGCGCCATCGGCGCCGCCGCGCTTGTCGGAGGTGCGGTGGGACGAGGCCGAACCCCAGGCCACCCCGACAAGCTCGGAGACCGCCAGACCGGAATCGAGAATCCGGGTCTTCAGGTGGTCGATGTCGTTGCTGTCGATCAGGTCATGATCGCGGGCGGGGGTCGGATCCTGCCAGACCAGATCTTCCGCCGGCACTTCCGGGCCCAGATAGCGGGTCTTCGGGCCCATGTCGCGGTGGGTCAGCTTGAACCAGGCACGCGCGAAAGCATCGGCGAAGTAGTCGAAGTCTGCGAGGAATTTTTCGCAGATCTTGCGATATGAGGGATCCACCTTCAGCGCGATGTCCGAGGTCATCATCATCAACGGATGCTCGACCCCCGACTTGTGGGCGTCCGGCGTTTTTGGCGCGCTGTCGTCGGTGGGTTTCCACTGGGTCGCGCCCGACGGTGCCTTGGTCTGCTCCCATTCGTATTTGAACAGGTTGGTCAGGTAGTCGTTGTCCCAGTTTGTCGGCCGCGGTGTCCAGGAACCCTCGATGCCGTTGGTCATGGTGTATTCGGCGAAGCCGGTACCGGCCTTGTTCATCCAGCCCAGGCCCTGGGCTTCCATCGGCGCCGCTTCCGGTGCGGGGCCGACGTTTTCCGGGGAGACGGCACCGTGGGACTTGCCGAAGGCATGGCCACCGGCGATCAGGGCGACGGTTTCTTCGTCGTTCATGGCCATGCGGCCGAATGTCTGGCGGATCTCGCGCGCGGAGTGTTCCGGGACATTATTGGAGGCCGGACCTTCCGGGTTCACGTAGATCAGGCCGAACTGGGAGTTGCCCATCGGGTTTTCGAGATCATAGTGCTCTTCGTCGGGCTGGCCTTCCCAGCGATCGCGACCGAGCATTTCCGTTTCCGGCCCCCAGTAGGTGGCGCGATCCGGCTCCCAGGCGTCGATACGGCCGCCGCCGAATCCGAAGGTCTTGAAACCCATGATCTCAAGGGCGCAGTTGCCCGTGAGTACCATCAGATCGCCCCAGGATAGGGACTTGCCGTATTTCTTCTTGATCGGCCACAGCAGGCGACGGGATTTATCGATGTTGCCGTTGTCTTCCCACGAGTTGATCGGGGCGAAACGCTGCATCGCCTGCGCGGTGCCGCCCCGACCGTCGGCAATGCGATAGGTGCCGGCCGCATGCCAGGCCATACGGATCATCTGCGGGCCGTAATTGCCATAGTCGGAGGGCCACCACGGCTGCGAGGAGGTCAGCAATGCCTTGATGTCGGCCTTGACCTGATTGAGGTCGAGTTTGCTGAACGCCGCGGCGTAGTCGAAATCGGGATCCAGCGGATCGGCTTCCTGCGGGTCCTGGTGCAACAGTTCCACTTGGAGCCGGTTGGGCCACCAGTCTTCCAGCGTCGTGCCCGAGCCGACGGCGCCGCCGATGCGGTCGCCACCGAAGGGGCATTTGCCTTCCAGTTTGACTTGTTCGCTCATATGCTTCGTTCCTGCTTTCGATCAATAATCCTGCAAACCATGGCAGGCGTTTTGTGTACGCGATTGTCGCGTGACAATCGCGGGAGACCGCCGGGCTCCCGGTCGGTCAGTCGATAGGCTCCGCCGCTGAATCCTTGCGAGACTGGCACTCGGAACACAGGCCCCAGAACACGATCTCGGCTTCATCCACGTCGAAACCCTCGTCGTGCGAGGGTGTCAGACACGGGGCATCCCCGGTATGACAATCGGTATCCGCGACGCGCCCACAGCCACGGCATACCAGGTGATGGTGATTGTCCCCGGTGCGCCGCTCGAACCGGGCCGGGTGGCCGGCCGGTTTGATTTGTCGAACCAGATCGGCCGTCACGCACGCCGACAGCACGTCGTAGACGGCCTGTTTCGAGATGGCGCCCAGGCGTTCGGAAACGCCTTGATGTACTTGCTCGACGGTGGCGTGCGGATGGCTGACCAGCCAGTCAAGCACGGCGTGGCGCGGGGCGGTGACCCGCAGGCCGCGCTCGCGCAGTTCAGCGGTGATGGCGTCTGGGTATCGACTCATGGCAACTCGATTATTGGTTATTTTCTGGAATGAGTCAAGAAAACGAATCAGTCAATGGCGCCGGCCGTGCCGTCGTGTTGCCGCTGGCGTCGTACGTCGCGGTTTCGGCCTACGCCGGCAATAAAAGGCCGGGGCGTTCGCGCTCACGGCGAGCGCTGCCCGCCCATGCGCGGCGAACCGGCGGCCCGCTTTGCCAAGCCAGGGTGACATACAGGACACTGAGCACCGTTTCGGTTCCCATGCGCGTTTGGACGCGGGCTGCGTGATGCCTATTCAACTGCTCGACGATCGATTGATCAGCCAGATTGCCGCCGGCGAGGTTGTGGAACGCCCGGCGTCCATCATCAAGGAGCTGGTCGAGAACAGTCTGGACGCGGGCGCCAGCCGTATCGCCGTGGACGTGGAAGAGGGCGGGCTGCGCCGGATGCTGATCGAGGATGACGGCTGCGGCGTGAGTGCCGATGAGCTGCCGCTCGCGGTTGCCCGGCACGCCACCAGCAAGATCGACAGTCTCGATGCGCTGGAATCGGTGGCCAGCCTCGGCTTCCGGGGCGAGGCGCTGGCCAGCATTGCCTCGGTCGCAGAGCTGACGCTGACCTCGCGGCTCGCCGGCGCCGATCGCGCCTATGCCATTTCGCCGCACATCGACACCCAGGCGCGCCCGGCGGCCGGTGCGCCCGGCACTCGCGTGGAGGTGCGCGAATTGTTCGCCCGGATTCCGGCGCGTCGGAAATTCCTGCGCGCGCCACCGACCGAGTTCAAGCATATCCGTCAGGCGTTCAATCAACTGGCCCTGTCGCGCTTCGATGTCGCTTTCACCCTGCGTCACGGCGGCGTGGAATCGGCGGCGCTGGGTGCCTGTGGCGACGCCGATGCCCGCAAGCGACGCGTGGCGCATGTTCTGGGCGGCGAATTCGATGATCACGCCGTGGCCGTGGACGAATCGGCGGCCGGCCTACGCCTGACCGGCTGGATCGCCACGCCGGGTTTCTCACGCGGGCAGGCGGATCGCCAGTACAGCTTCGTCAATGGCCGGCCGATCCGCGACAAGGTGTTCAACCATGCGGTGCGATTGGCCTACCGCGATCTGCTGCACAATCAACGCCATCCCGCCTATGTCTTGTATCTGACGCTCGATCCGCGCCAGGTCGACGTCAACGCGCATCCGGCCAAGGCCGAGGTGCGGTTCCGCCAGTCGCGGCTGGTGCACGATTTCATCCATCGCAGTGTCTCGCGGGCGCTGGCCGCGGTGGAGGCGCGTCCGCACGAGGCGCGAACCGTCGAGTTGGCGCCGGCGCCCGGCGCCGTCGAGTCATCGACGCCGCAGCGACCGATGACCCCGCGTGGATTGCACTTCGGGGCACAGCCGGCACGGCCCGGCCTCGCCGAGACAGCCGCCAGCTATCGCTTCCAGCAGCCGGCGTCGCCAGCCGCCGCGCCCGGTAACCACGATGTGCCCGCGCGCGACGTCGAGACGCCGGCCCCCCGCGCGCCGGCGAATGAGGAGGAAACGCCCCCGCTGGGTTATGCGATCGGCCAGCTGCACGACATCTATATTCTGGCCCAGAACGCCGAAGGGCTCGTTCTGGTCGACATGCATGCCGCCCACGAGCGGGTGTTGTACGAGCAGCTCAAGGCCGAGTTCTCGGCCGGGCGCATCCAGTGCAAGCGTCTGCTCGTGCCCGAGACGCTGTCGCTGTCGGAGAGCGAGGCGGCGGTCGTGGAGCGTCGCGCCGAACTGCTGGCCGAGGTGGGTTTCGAGCTGGGGCGCAGCGGGCCGACCAGCGCCATGCTGCGTGGGGTGCCGGCGCTGCTGGCCGATCGCGATTATCTGGCCGTGGCGCGCGACGTGATCGCCGAGCTGGACGGCGGCCCGCGCGGGGCGGATGCGGTGCGTGATGTCCTCGACGACATCCTCGCGGACATGGGCTGCAAGGCGGCGGTCAAGGCCGGGCGACGGCTAACGATTGCCGAGATGAACGCGCTGCTGCGGGACATGGAACACACCGACCGGGCCGGGCACTGCAATCATGGCCGTCCGAGCTGGGTCAGCGTCGACCGCGCGGGGCTGGATCGGCTGTTCATGCGTGGCCAGTAGCGATGTCGGATAAACCGCCGGTTGTCTTCATCCTGGGCCCGACCGCGTCCGGCAAGACCGGGCTCGCCATCGATCTGGTCGCGTCGATGAATGCCGAGATCGTGTCGGTGGATTCGGCCATGGTTTATCGCGGCATGGACATCGGCACGGCCAAGCCGGACGCGGCGACCCTGGCGCGCGCGCCGCATGCGCTGATCGATATCCGCGACCCGGCCGAGGCCTACTCGGCGGCCGATTTCGTCCGCGACGCCCGGGCCGAGATCGAGCGGATTCATGCCGCCGGGCGTCTGCCGCTTCTGGTCGGCGGCACGTCGTTGTATTTCCGGGCGCTCGAGCATGGCCTGTCCGACATGCCGGGACGCGACCCCGCGCTGCGTGCCCGTCTGACCCAAGAGGCCGCGGAACGGGGTTGGGCGGCGCTGCACGCGCGCCTGGCGCGTATCGACCCGCCGACCGCGGCACGCATCCATCCCAACGACGCCCAGCGCATTCAGCGCATGCTGGAGATTCATGCGCTGACCGGGCAGGCGCCGAGCGTGCTGCACGCAAGCAGCGGCGCGGCCGATCTGCCGTGGTCGATTCACAAAATGATCGTCGCGCCGAGCACGCGCGAACGCTTGCATCGCAATATTTCCAAGCGCTTTGGCCTGATGATGGCCGCGGGATTTTTTGCAGAGGTTGAAAAGCTTCATGCTCGTCCCGATCTCGATCTAGCGCAACCTGCGATGCGAGCCGTTGGCTATCGTCAGCTGTGGCAGTCATTGGACGGCATGTTCGGCCTGGACGAGGCCGTGGACCGGGCCGTGATCGCCTCACGTCAGCTGGCCAAGCGACAGCTCACCTGGCTGCGTTCTCTCGACGATGCGCCCTGGCTCGCGAGCGACGACGACACAATGAAAATCCGGGCGCGGCGGCTCGTCGAAACGGCGGCCGGTGCGACCTGAAATCATGCTAATATTTTCTTGATCTTTTTTGTCCCCCCGACTTTGTGGAGTCTGTTCCATGGCAAAAGGCCAAACATTACAAGAACCATTCCTCAACGCCTTGCGCAAAGAGCGTGTGCCGGTGTCGATCTATCTCGTCAACGGCATCAAGCTGCAGGGGCAGATCGAATCTTTTGACCAGTTTGTGGTGCTGTTGCGTAATGCCGTCAATCAGATGGTGTACAAGCATGCGATTTCCACCATCGTGCCGTCGCGCAACGTCCGCAATGAAGTGCGCGACGAAATGTCGCAGGAGTCCGACGATAGCTAGGGTTCAAGCGCATGTTTGAGCGGCCGCCCACCGGCCAGGCGGCCGTGATCGTCCATATCGCCTTCGGCATCGACGAGTACGAGGCCGCGGATCAGGAATTTCGTGAACTCGTGGAATCCGCGGGCGCCCATGTGTTGTGTCATGTCGGCGGCTCGCGCCGGGTTCCGGATCCGCGTTTCTTCATCGGCGGCGGCAAGGCCGACGAAATTGCCGCCGCCGTGGCTGAATACGGCGCCGAATTGGTGGTGTTCAACCACGATCTGTCGCCCAGCCAGGAGCGCAATCTTGAAAAGCGCATGAACGCGCGGGTGCTCGATCGTGCCGGTCTGATCCTGGATATCTTTGCGCGGCGGGCACGCTCTCACGAGGGCAAGCTGCAAGTGGAGCTGGCCCAGTTGCAACACCTGGCCACGCGCCTGGTGCGCGGCTGGTCCCATCTCGAGCGGCAGAAGGGCGGTATCGGTCTGCGCGGGCCGGGCGAGACCCAGCTCGAGACCGACCGTCGCCTGCTCAATGACCGTATCAAGCTGCTGCGCTCCCGTCTGGACAAGGTGCTGGCCCGGCGTGACCAGGGCCGGGCGTCGCGCCGGCGCACGCGAACCCCGGTGGTGTCGCTGGTCGGTTATACCAATGCCGGCAAGTCGACGCTGTTCAATCGACTGACCGGCGAGACGATCTATGCTGCCGACCAGCTGTTCGCAACCCTCGATCCGACCCTGCGACGCATGGACGTGCCGGTGGGCGAGCCCCTGATCGTGGCCGATACGGTCGGCTTCATCCGCGATCTGCCGCATGAACTGGTGGCTGCGTTCCGCGCGACGCTCGAGGAGACACGCGAGGCCGACGTGCTGGTGCACGTGATCGACGTGGCCGACAGCGAGCGGCGGGCGCATGCCCGCGAGGTCAACGGTGTGCTTGGCGATATCGGCGCGGGCGACGTGCCGCAGCTCGAGGTCTTCAACAAGGTCGATCTGCTCGACGATGAGCCGCCCCGCGTTGAATACGACGCTCATGGGCGGCCGGTGCGGGTCTATGTCTCGGCGGTGACCGGCGAAGGCCTGGATGAGCTTCGCCATGCACTGGCTGCTTTTTGCTACCCGGATACGGTGGTCGGAACGCTACGCGTGCCACCGGCCGCCGGCTGGTTGCGCTCCCAGCTCTATGAGCTCGGCGTGGTCGGCGAGGAACGTTATGCCGACAACGGCGATGCGTTGGTCTCGGTGACCGCATCGCAGGCGGATCTGGAGCGTGTGGTGGCCCAGGCCGGGCTGGTATTCGGTGACGTGCTCATCGATCGCCGCCCCGTACGCCCGGACGTCGAGCGCCTCGCCGAAGCGCGCGTCCCCCGCCGGCCGGCTTGATGTGCGTGTTTCCGGGGCACAACGTTCGACAGGGTTTCGGGCGGACTATAGACTTGCGGGAAAATCGCAGGCCGTTCACGCATCGTTATGCCGGGTTGCGCTGCTGCGGGCCGCTCCACGGCCCTGTGTGCGATCGGTGACAGTCAAGGAGAGCGGCTTGTTCACTCAGGGATTGACCGGCAAACGGCCGATGCGCGTGCGCGCGAAAACGGGCGGGCGCCCTGAAGCGGCCGCCCGATGTGAACGCGAGGGGCGCGGCAGTGTGCAAGCCGTGCCATCGACTCGATCAGAGGCTTTCTAGCATGGCGTGGAACGAGCCCGGCAAGGGCAAGGATCCGTGGGGCGGGGGCAACCGCAACAACAGTGGCGGCAACGGCGGCGGACCGCCGGACCTCGACCAGATCTGGAAGCGCTTTCGTGAGCGCTTTTCCGGCAAGCGCGGCGGCGGTGGCTCCGGCGGCGGCGGCAGCAATGGCGGGGGCGGCATCGGCGGCGGGGTATTCGTCGCGCTCGTCCCGGTCGTCCTCGTGATCTGGCTGGCCACCGGGCTTTACGTCGTGCAGCCGGGCGAGAAGGGCGTCGTGCTGCGATTGGGGGCGTATACACACACCGCCGACGCCGGCTGGCACTGGCATTTGCCGTACCCGATCAGCACGGTGTCCAAGGTCGACACGCACCAGGTGCGTCGGACCAGCAATCGCGCGGTCATGTTGACCAAGGACGAGAATATCGTCGATGTCGAGGTCTCGGTGCAGTACCGCATTGCGGATGCCATGAGCTATCTGTTCCAGTTGCAGGATCCCGAGAACACCGTGCAGCAGGTGCTGCGTTCGGCGGTGCGCGAGATCGTCGGCACCTCGGACATGAATCAGGTGATCCAGGAAGGGGTTCAGGTCAACCAGCTCGACAACAAGGCGCTGGCCCATGTCGACCTCAAGGAGAACTCCGGTCAGCCCAAGAAGAAGAACGGGCTGAAGAATATGGACAAGAAGCTGGCCAGCCAGATCAAGCAGAAGCAGAACGAATACCCGCAGATTACCGATCGCTCGCGTGCGAAGCTGCCGGACAACGTGCGCCGGATCATGCAGTACACGCTGAATAAATATAACGCGGGTATCCACATTCTTGCGGTCAACGTGCAGTACGCCCAGCCGCCGGAGCAGGTGCAGGGCGCCTTCCAGGAGGCCATCAAGGCGCGTGAGGAAGAAGAGCGCGCCAAGAACATCGCCCGTGCCTACGCCCGCGATATCGTGGCGCGCGCCCAGGGCGACAAGGCGCAGATCATTGCCCAGGCGCGCGCTTACAAGCAGCGCAAGATCAACCGCGCCGAGGGCCAGGCGGCCCGCTTCTCCGACTTGCTCGCTCAGTACCAGAAGGCGCCCCAGGTGACCCGCGAGCGGCTGTATCTGGAGACCATGGGCGACGTGCTGTCGGCCTCTCATCTGATCCTCAACGACGGGTCGTCGAATTCGATGAGTTATCTGCCGCTGGACAAGATTCTCGGCAAGTCGACGGGTTCGAAGAAATCTGCCAACACCGGCGAATCCGGTTCGAGCGGCAGCGCTAACGCGTCCCCGCCCCTGCCCAGTCAGTCGGGTGACAACGGTAGCGGCAACGGTTCGAGTACGAGCGGCAACTCCGGCTCGAACGTCGACAACCTGCGCAGCCGGAGCCGCAACTCATGAATGGCAAGCAGATTTTTGCTCTGATCGTCGTCGTCATCGCGGCCTATGTGGCCTATGACTCGGTGTTTGTGGTGACGCCACGCCAGCGCGTGGTGGTGGTGCAGATGGGTAAAATCATCGGTTCCCAGTACCAGCCCGGCCTGCATTTCAAGATGCCGTTCGTGCAGCAGGTGCATCGTTTCGATCGCCGCGTGATGACGCTGACCGGGGATATCCACCGCGTGCTGACCTCGGAGAACAAGAACCTGTCGGTGGATTACTTCGTCAAATGGCAGATCGCCAAGCCGGTGAAGTACTACCTGTCGACCCACGGCAACGCCGACCGGGCACGCAGCCTGTTGACCGAGTCCGTGCAGAACGATTTGCTGGCCGAGTTTTCCAAGCGCACCATCCGGCAGGCCGTCGGCGATGACCGGAACGAGATCGTCGCCGCGGTTCAGGTACAGGTGAACCAGGCGGCCAAGCAGCTCGGCATCGATGTGAGGGATGTGCGCATCATGAAGCTCGATCTGCCGTCCAAGGTCAGCGACACGGTCTACGAGCGCATGCGCTCGGAGCGCCAGGAAGTGATCCGTACGCTGCGCGCGCAGGGCGACGCGGCGGCCAAGGAAATTCGTTCCGATGCCGAGCGCGAGCGTACGGTGGTGCTGGCCAAGGCCTACAAGCAGGCCGAGTCGATCCGGGGCCAGGGCGATGCCAAGGCGGCACAGGTCTATGCCGATGCCTACAAGAAGGACCCGGGCTTCTACAGCTTCTATCGCAGTTTGCAGGTCTACCGGCAGAACATCGGCGACAACGATGTCCTGCTGCTCAAGCCCGATGGCAAGCTTTTCAAGTACTTCAATCCCGCGCTCGCCGCGGGCGCCGGCCACCAGAAATAGCAGCCGCCGACGATGTGGGCCGACCTGTTGCGCGCTTTGGCGCTCGTCTGCGTGATCGAGGGGCTGATGCCCTTCATCGCGCCGGAGCGCTGGCGTGAGACGGTCATGCGGCTGGCCGATGTCGCGCCACGCCAGTTGCGTATCTTTGGGGCCGTGATGATCGCCGTCGGCGTCGTGGCGCTGCAGTTTCTACACCATTTTTAGAGCCATGCAATCCAAACGTTGGTTACTGCCGGAAGGCGTTCAGGAGACGGTCCCGCCGGAATCGTGGCGGCTCGAGGCGGCACGCCGGGCGTTGCTTGATCTTTACTGGCGCTGGGGCTACGAACTCATTCGGCCGCCGCTGATTGAATATCTCGATTCCTTGCTCACCGGCGCCGGGCATGAGCTGGATCTGCATACGTTCAAGCTGACCGATCAGCTCAACGGCCGCATGATGGGCGTCCGATCCGACATGACGACCCAGGCCACGCGCATCGATGCGCACCGGCTGGCTGCGACCGGCCCCGCGCGCTACTGCTATATCGGCAGCGTGCTGCGCACCCGCCCGGACGAACCGGGCGGCTCGCGCTCGCCGCTGCAGGTCGGGGTGGAGAAATTCGGCGACGCCCATCTGCACAGCGATCTCGAGATCGTGTCGCTGATGCTGGAGACGCTGCACGGCATGGGTATCGAGCGGGCCTATCTGGATCTCGGTCACGTGGCCATCTACCGTCGACTGGTGGCGCTCGCCGGCGTCTCGGCCGATTTCGAGCCCACGCTGTTCGACGTGGTCCAGCGCAAGTCGCGGCCCGATCTCGACCGCCTGGCCGCGGACGGGCGGCTCGGGGCATCGTTGCACGACCGTCTCGCCACGCTGATCGGGCTCAACGGTCCGGCGTCGGTACTGGATGCGGCACGCACCGCGCTCGGTGGGATCGATGAAGGCATCGATCATGCGCTGGACGAAACGGCCGCCATGGTCGCGCTGATCGAGGCGCATTATCCGGACATGCCATTGTTCGTCGATCTGGCCGAGCTGCGCGGTTATCGCTACAAGACCGGATTGTTGTTCGCCGCGTTCGCCCCCGGGCTCGGCCGGGAACTGGCGCGCGGCGGTCGCTACGACGATGTCGGCTCGGCTTTCGGCCGGCCGCGGCCGGCAACCGGCTTCTCGGCCGATCTCAATCTGCTGGCTGCCCTCGGCGATTTCACCGATGATCGGCCGGCCGGCGGCATTTTCGCGCCGTCCGACAACGACGACGAATCATTACTCGCCGAAATCCGGCGCCTGCGGGCGTGCGGCGAGCGCGTGGTGGTCGCCACGCCCGCACATCCCGAAACCACCGGTTCGGGCTGCGATCGCATTCTGGAACAGATCGACGGCACCTGGCAGGTCCGTCCGCTAGGGGATAGGCAACATGGGTAAACGGGTCATTGTCATCGGCAGCCAATGGGGCGATGAGGGCAAGGGCAAGATTGTCGATCTGCTCACCGATCGCACCCGGCATGTCGTGCGCTTTCAGGGCGGCCACAACGCCGGGCATACGCTCGTCATCAACGGCGAGAAGACGATCCTGCGGCTGATTCCGTCCGGCATTCTGCACGACGGGGTGACGTGCTACATCGGCAACGGTGTGGTGCTGTCGCCGGACGCGTTGCTGGAGGAGATGGGCGAGCTTGACGCCCGCGGCGTGCCGGTGCGCGACAAACTGCGCATCAGCCCGGCCTGTCCGCTGATCCTTCCGTATCACATCGCACTCGACAAGGCGCGCGAAGCCGCGCGCGGCAAGACCGCCATCGGCACGACCGGGCGGGGTATCGGCCCGGCCTACGAGGACAAGGTCGCCCGGCGCGCGGTACGCGTGTCCGACCTGTTCCGGCGCGAGCTGCTGGCATCCAAGCTGGGCGAGGCGCTCGATTTCCATAATTTCGTGCTCAAGAATTATCTCGGCCAGGCGCCGGTCGATTTTCAGCAGACACTCGACCAGGCACTCGAACACGCCGAGCAGATTCGCCCGATGGTCGCCGATGTCGTCGAGTTGCTGCGCCGGGCCTATGTGGCCGATGAGTCCATTCTGTTCGAGGGGGCCCAGGGGGCGCTGCTCGACGTCGACCACGGCACCTATCCGTTCGTGACGTCGTCGAACACTACCGCCGGCGGGGCGTCGACGGGCTCCGGCGTCGGCCCGACGTATTTCGATTATGTGCTGGGCGTGGTCAAGGCCTATACCACGCGGGTCGGTTCCGGCCCATTCCCGACCGAACTGGACGATCATTACGGCAAGCATCTCGCCGACAAGGGCGCCGAGTTCGGGGCGGTCACGGGCCGACCGCGTCGCTGCGGCTGGTTCGATGCCGTCGGCCTGCGGCGCGCGGCGTTCAACAACAGCCTGTCGGGCCTGTGCATCACCAAGCTCGACGTACTCGACGGGCTGGACGCCATCCGACTCTGCACCGGCTATCGCTGCGGTGATGAAACATTGAGTGTGCCGCCGGCGGGGGCCGAGGCGCTGGCCAGCTGCGAGCCCATCTATGAGGAAATGCCGGGCTGGAAGGAATCCACCGTCGGCCTGCGCGATTACACGGCGCTGCCGGCCAACGCGCGTGCCTATCTGGATCGGCTGGCCGAGATCACCGGCGTGCCGATCGACATCGTATCGACCGGGCCGGACCGGGCCGACACCATTATTCTCCGGCATCCGCTGGCCGAAGACTGAGCCCGGGGCGTCGCGCGCCGGTGGCGGGTGCGGATCGGCCTGGCACGCAAGCGGCGCGGTCACGGCCGTGCCCCATTACGCCAGCGGCCGTGGCTGCCGTGACAGGAGCATGTACCGATGACCCAGCCCGGCGACGATGCCGCAGCCGCTGCCACCGACCGGGATCCGGTCGCACGCTTCTTCGAGTTTGGTCGCGAGGGCACCGACTACCGGCGCGAGATTGTCGGCGGTGTGACGACGTTCCTGGCCATGGCCTACATCATGTTCGTCAACCCGAGCATTCTCTCGGCGGCGGGCATGGACCGGGGCGCGGTGTTCACGGCCACGGCGCTGGCCTCGATCGTCGGTTGCGTGCTGATGGCGCTGGTGGCGCGTTACCCGGTCGGAATCGCACCGAGCATGGGGCTCAATGCCTTTTTCGCGTACTCGGTGGTGTTGGGCATGGGTGTTCCGTGGCAGACGGCGCTGGTCGGCGTCCTGTTTTCGGGCCTGATTTTCGTGCTGATCACCGTGTTGCGGTTGCGCGAGATGATTCTGGATGCCATCCCCGTCGATCTGAAGATGGCATCCGCATGCGGCATCGGCCTGTTCATCGCGCTGATCGGCTTTGAGGATTCCGGGATCGTCGTGAACAACAAGGCCACGCTGGTCACCCTTGGCGATCTGACCACGCCGGGTACGCTGCTGACGGTCTTCGGTCTGTTTGCGTCGATCGTGCTGATGTTGCGTCGCCTGCCGGGCGCGATCTTCTTCGGCATGGTGCTGACCGCGCTGCTCGGGATGGCCACGGGCGTGATCACGACGCCGCACGCCATCGTCGGCCACGTGCCCAGCGTGGCGCCGGTATTCGGGGTAGCCATCACGCAGCTGTTCCACGCGCCGGGCGATGTATTCACGCTCAAACTGCTCGTGGTGGTGCTGACGTTCCTGTTCGTCGAATTCTTCGATACCGCGGGCACGCTGATGGCCGTGGCAACCCAGGCCGGGCTGATCGACGGCAACCGTATCCGGCGCTCGCGCCAGGCGCTGCTCGCGGATTCGGGTTCGGTCGTGGCCTCCGCCGTGATCGGGACTTCGCCGACGACGTCCTATATCGAATCCACCGCCGGTGTCGCCTCCGGCGCGCGCACCGGCTTTGCCTCGCTGGTCACGGCGTCGTTGTTCGTGCTGGCGTTGTTCTTCTCGCCTTTGCTTTCCGTGGTGACGTCGAGTGTCACCGCGCCGGCGCTCATCATCGTCGGTGTGCTCATGGTGTCGTCGCTCGGCGAGATCCAATGGCAGCGTCTCGAGATCGCGGTGCCCGCGTTCCTGACCTTGATCACGATGCCCGTGACCTACAGCATCGCCAACGGTATCGCGCTCGGCCTGGTGGTGTATCCGGTGACCATGGTGGTCAGTGGGCGAGGGCGCGAGTTGCACCCGATTCTTTATGCGCTGTTCGTGATCTTCGTCGGCTACTTCGCGTTTCTGGCCTGAGCGTCGGGCCGGGCATCGCGTTCCAGTAGAACGAACCGATCGCGGCCGGCACGCTTGGCCCGATAGAGCGCGCGATCGGCCCGCTTGAGGATATCGTCGATATCCTCGTGGCAGTCTGTCAGCGTGAGCCCAGCGCTGACCGACAGCGCAATCCGGTCCGGCCCGGGTCGGAAATCGGCGGAGCGCAGTGCTTCGAGCAAACGCTCGACCACACGGGTCGCCGTCTCCGCGGTTGCGTCGGGCAGCAGCAACAGGAATTCCTCACCGCCCCAACGCCCGAGCACGTCGGTCCCGCGCAGCCGCGCCGTCGCCCGTCTTGCGAACAACTGCAGCGCAGCATCGCCGGTGGCATGACCGTAATGGTCGTTGATCTGCTTGAAATGATCGAAGTCGAACAGCGCCACGCCGAGGGATCGACCCTGGCGGCGCCCACGGTCGAGTTCGCGCCGGATGCGGTCAGTAAGTTCGCGCCGATTGCCGAGGCCGGTCAGCTCGTCCTGGCTCGCCACGCGCTGCAACTGGTCATGCGCCTGGCGTAATTCGCGCAGTGTCTCGTTGCGATCCATCTCGTGACTGAGCCATTGCCCGAACATGCTCACGAGCTTGAGATCGTGATCGGTAAATGCCTTGGTCGATTCCGAGCTGGAAAACCCGATCGCACCGACGAACTGGCCGCGGATATTAAGCGGTGCCCCGATATACGAGGCAATACCGAAGCGCTGGTAGGCCGGGTGATCGCAGATCTCCGGATGCGTCGATCGATCCGCCGCGTACGGGCCGCGTCGCGACACGATCTCGAAACAATGCGTGTCGCGTACATCGTAAACCTGGCCCGGCTGGACGGAACCGTGGGCGTCCACCACGTCCACTACTTCATAGCGGTTGTTGTGGATTCGGCTGACGATGCCCACGGGCATGCCGAAGTATTCGCAGCCGAGCTCAAGGATGGCGCCGCGTGATTGTTCGAACGACAGCTCCGGGTTGGAACTGATGGTATACAGCCGTTCCAGCACGTTGTCGCTGGCCAGCTTCTCGGTGACATCGCGGATGATCACCATGAACAGCGTCACCCGGCCCTGGCTGTCGTTGATTGGGCCGCCGATGGTTTCGCCGGTGAAAACGCTGCCATCGTGTCGCCGGTAGCGCACGAGGTATTGATCGTGTCGCGCGTGGCCGCCATGCAGGTTGAAGCGCTTCTCGCCTTGCTCGCGGAAGTCGGTCTCGTTGGCGTAGAGCAGCGAGGCCGGCTGGCCCACGAGATCCGCCTTGCCGCAGCGGAACAAGCGCGCGGCCGCCGCGTTGACCATGGCCAGCCGGCGATCCGGGCTGCCTATCATGACGGCTTCGGGCAGGTCTTCGAAAAGATGCTCGAGAATCAGCCGGGCGGACGCATTGTCGTCCGGAAAGTCGGTATGCACCGGAAAGATGTGATTGCGATCGGTCATGCAGGCTCGTTCAGGGCGGTCGGGCATCGCTGTTCCGATGGGCCGGGGCCGGAGGCGCCAGTTTAAACAGTGATGACCGGGCCAGCGCACGAAATCGTATCGATCGAGTGGTGGCGCCGGCGCGCGCGTATGGGCCGTGAGACCTTGGCTATCGCAATAAAAAAGGGCATGGAGAACGCTCCATGCCCTTGCTGTCTGGCTCCCCGGGACGGGCTCGAACCGCCGACCTAGTGATTAACAGTCACCCGCTCTACCAACTGAGCTACCGGGGAATTTCTTCACCGCACGGCGGCGAAGGACGCGTATCCTAGGCGATGAAATCCCGATTGGCAAGCCTGTGTCGGCAAATCGTTTGTCGCGCCGGGAATCCGGTTGTATGCATGCGCTTGGAGCTCGCCCGCCGGTGCCTCGACGACGCGGCGCGGCGCGTATCGCAACGCCTTGTAATCGCCCGTTTCCGGGCCAATGGTTGGAGCTATGAGCAACGGACTGCAACTTAAAGCGAATTGGGCGCCCGCCGGCGATCAGCCGGCTGCGATCGAGGGCCTGGTGGAAGGGCTGGACGATGGCCTTGCGCATCAGGTGCTGCTGGGCGTGACCGGTTCGGGCAAGACCTTCACCATGGCCAACGTCGCCATGAAGGCCGGCCGGCCGATGCTGATCATGGCGCCGAACAAGACGCTGGCGGCGCAGTTGTACGGGGAGATGAAGGAGTTCTTCCCGGACAACGCCGTGGAGTACTTCGTCTCCTACTATGACTATTACCAGCCCGAGGCGTATGTGCCGTCGTCGGATACCTTCATCGAGAAGGATTCGTCGATGAACGAGCACATCGAGCAGATGCGGTTGTCGGCGACCAAGGCGCTGATCGAGCGCCGCGACACGATCGTTGTGGCCTCGGTGTCGGCAATCTACGGCCTGGGCGACCCGCAGGCTTATTTCGCCATGGTCCTGCATCTGGACGAAGGCGAGCAGATCGGTCAGCGCGATCTGGTCAAGCGCCTGACTGAGCTGCAGTACACCCGGAACGACATGACGCTCGAGCGCGGCACCTATCGCGTGCGCGGCGAGATCATCGATGTGTTTCCGGCCGAAGAGGATGAGGAGGCCGTGCGCATCGAACTGTTCGATGACGAGATCGAGCGGTTGTCGTTCTTCGATCCGTTGACCGGGACGGTCAACCGCAAGGTGCCGCGCCTGACGATCTATCCAAAGACTCATTACGTGACCCCGCGTGAGCGCATCGTGGGCGCGATGGATTCGATCAAGGCCGAGATGCAGGAGCGCGTGAAGTATTTCCAGTCGGTGGGCAAGCTGATCGAGGCCCAGCGCATCGAGCAGCGCACGCTGTTCGACCTGGAGATGATCAACGAGATCGGCTTCTGTTCCGGTATCGAGAACTACTCGCGCTATCTGTCGGGGCGGGCGCCGGGCGAGCCGCCGCCGTGTCTGCTGGATTACCTGCCGGACGACGCGATTATGGTGCTGGACGAGT
The DNA here is from genome assembly GCF_003177035.1 of Salinisphaera sp. LB1. Classification (NCBI taxonomy): domain Bacteria; kingdom Pseudomonadati; phylum Pseudomonadota; class Gammaproteobacteria; order Salinisphaerales; family Salinisphaeraceae; genus Salinisphaera; species Salinisphaera sp. LB1. The sequence continues at coordinate 2,998,639 of NZ_CP029488.1, forward strand.
CGCATGTGACCGTGCCGCAGATCGGCGGCATGTACAAGGGCGACCGCGCGCGCAAGGAGACACTGGTCGAATACGGTTTCCGCCTGCCATCGGCGCTGGACAATCGCCCGCTCAAGTTCGAGGAGTTCGAGCGGGTGGCGCCGCAGCGGATCTATGTCTCGGCTACGCCGGGGCCGTATGAACTCGAACACACCGACAACACCGTTGAACAGGTGGTGCGGCCGACTGGCCTGGTGGATCCGGAGGTCGAGATTCGCCCGGCCGAGACCCAGGTCGACGATCTGCTGTCCGAGATTCAGACCGTGGTCACGAAAAAGCAGCGTGTGCTGGTGACCACACTCACCAAGCGCATGGCCGAGGATCTGACGGAATACCTGCACGAAGCCGGGGTGGCGGTGCGTTATCTGCACTCGGACATCGACACCGTCGAGCGCAGCGAGATCATTCGCGATCTGCGTCTCGGCGAGTTCGACGTGCTGGTGGGGATCAACCTGCTGCGCGAGGGGCTGGATATCCCGGAAGTGGCGCTGGTGGGCGTGCTCGATGCCGACAAGGAAGGCTTCCTGCGGGCCGAGCGTTCGCTGATCCAGACCATGGGCCGTGCGGCCCGCAATGTCGAGGGCCGCGCGATTCTCTATGCCGATCAGATCACCGGCTCCATGCGTCGGGCGATCGACGAAACCGAACGCCGGCGCGCCAAGCAGATCGCCTTCAACGAAGAGCATGGCATCACGCCCAAGACCATCCAGAAGGCGGTCGCCGACGTGATGCGCCACGGTTACGAGGACTACAGCCAGGTCAAGGAGAAGAAAAAAGTTGCCGAGGTCGGCGCCGACTACGCCAAGATGTCGGCAAGCCAGTTGGCCAAGGAGATCGAGAAGCTCGAGAAGCAGATGTTCAAGCACGCCGAGAATCTCGAATTCGAGGAGGCCGGCCGGATCCGCGACCGCATCGGCAAGATCCGCGAGTATGCGCTGGAACTGCCGGCGAAGGCGGGGTAGTCGCCGCGGCTGCTTCGCCGCTGGCGGCGATAGGTACGCCAAGTCCGGGTTTTCGAGAATTTTTCCAGCAAGGGGTTGCCGAAACCGACGGATGCCGGTATCTTTTCGCACCTCAGCAGGCGCGTAGCTCAGTTGGTTAGAGCGCTACCTTGACATGGTAGAGGTCGCTGGTTCGAATCCGGCCGCGCCTACCACTTTCGCTGATTCGCGGTGAAAGCCGTGGATTGTAGTGTGGCGATAGATCGTGGGATTCTCACCAGCGACCCTTCGGGTCGCGGTTGTCGCCTTCTCGCGAAGGCGATCCTTCGGACTCCCTGCGGTCGCGCTACACCGCTGGTGCGGTGTTGTCGAATCCGGCCGC